>DASVVX010000016.1:0-18074 GCA_036386295.1 Allosphingosinicella sp. | reverse complement strand
CCGCCGATGCCGAGATCGCCGCGGCGATGCGCACCGGAATCGAGATGAGCGTCGAGACCCGCTCCGCCGGCGGAGCGCTTCTGCGCGACGTCTACAAGCTGCGCGGCGCCGCCACCGCGATCGACGCCGCCGCCCTCGCCTGCGCCCGGCGGCCCTAGCCATGGCCCGCTGGTTCATCGCCCGGCACGGCGAGACGGTGTTCAACGCCGCCCAGCGGATGCAGGGCGACGCGCTCCACACGCCTCTGACCCGGGCCGGCTTCGCCCAGGCCGAAGCGATGGGCGAGGCGCTTCGGCGGCGGCTCGGACGCCGGCCGAGGCTCGACCTGTGGGCTTCCGACACCGGCCGCGCGCTTCAGACGCTGGCCGTGATCGCCGAGCATCTCGATCTCGACTGGCACGGCGCGCGCACCGACGCTCGGCTCGCGGAAGTCGGGATCGGCGCCTGGAGCGGGCGTTACTATCGCGACGTCGCGGCCGAGCAGGGACCGATCGTCGACCCGGAGTCGGGGACGTTCCGAGTCCGCCCGCCGGGGGGCGAATCCTATGGCGAAGTCGCCGCGCGCCTCCAGTCATGGATGGACGAGACCGCGGCGGAGACCAACGACCGGCTCATCCTGATGCATGGAATGTCGTCGCGGGTGCTTCGCGGAATGCTCACGCAGGCGGAGCAGTGGACGGTCTGCGGAGTGCCGGTGGGATATGGCGTGCCGCAGGGGAGCGTGGTGGAAATCGAATCGGGTGCCGAGACGATGCTCTAGGCGGGTGGAAATTCCGGCGCATTCCTCCTACATGGGCGGCCTCATGACAGCGCCGATGCCCATCCCCGGTCATATCGACCCGGTTCCAGTGCCGCGTCCCGCCTTCGCGGGCGGGGATCCGCGCGTCGATCTGGTCGGACTGTCGCGCGACGCGATCCGCGGGGCGCTTGAGGAAGCCGGGCTCGAGCCGAAGCAGGCGAAGCTTCGGGCCAAACAGACCTGGCACCAGATCTACAATCGCGGCGCGACGTCGTTCGAGGCGATGAGCGACATCGCCAAGCCGCAGCGGGCCTGGTTCACCGAGCGCTTCGTCATCGGCCGGCCCGAGGTGGTCGTCGAGCAGGTCTCGACCGACGGCACCCGCAAATGGCTTCTGAAGACGCCCGACGGCCACGATTTCGAGATGGTCTTCATCCCCGACGCGGACCGCGGCACCCTGTGCGTGTCGAGCCAGGTCGGCTGCACCCTCAATTGCCGCTTCTGCCATACCGGGACGATGCGCCTCGTCCGCAACCTCACCGCCGGCGAGATCGTCGGCCAGGTCATGCTCGCCCGCGATTCGCTCGGCGAGTGGCCCTCGCAGCCCGAGGGCCGGATGCTCTCCAACATCGTGATGATGGGGATGGGCGAGCCGCTCTACAATTTCGACAATGTCCGCGACGCGCTCAAGATCGTCATGGACGGCGACGGGCTCGGCCTGTCGCGGCGCCGGATCACCCTTTCGACGTCCGGCGTGGTGCCGATGATGGCGCGGGCGGGGGAGGAGATCGGAGTCAATCTCGCCGTCTCCCTCCACGCGGTGACCAAGGAAGTGCGCGACGAGATCGTGCCCTTGAACCGCAAATACGGGATCGAGGAGCTGCTCGAGGCCTGCGCCGCCTATCCGGGCGCCAACAACGCCCGGAGGATCACCTTCGAATATGTGATGCTCAAGGACAAGAACGACAGCGACGCGGACGCGCTCGAGCTGGTCCGGCTGATCCGCAAGTACAAGCTGCCCGCCAAGGTCAACCTGATCCCGTTCAACCCCTGGCCCGGCGCTCCCTATCGGTGCTCCGACGAGGACCGGGTAAGGCGCTTCTCGGACATCATCTTCGAGGCCGGAATCTCCGCCCCGATCCGCCGTCCGCGCGGGCGCGACATCATGGCCGCCTGCGGCCAGCTGAAGTCCGCCGCGGAGAAGAAGAGCCGCGCCGAGCTCGACCGGCTCGCCGAGGAGAAGCTGGCCGCCCTCCCCGCCTGACCTCCGGGCGCTGCTTATTGTTTTTCAACGCTTTGTCGGCACGCCGCCTGCCGCTATCAACGGGCGCTCAACGACGGAACCGACCCATGGCTTCACCCTCGCCTTCGCCGCCGGCCGCCGAGCCGACGGGCGAGAGCGTGGCCGACCAGCGCTGGGAGGGGACTCCGCTCGGCGCCCGCGCGGACTGGCCTCCGAGCCTCGCCTTCGCCGCCGAGCTGACCCTGCGCTCGCCGCTCGCGACCGCCCTCTACTGGGGCCCCGAAAGGCTGCTCATCCACAACTCGGCCTGGGCGCGGCTGGTCGGCGGAGAGGCCGCCCAGGGGGTTCCAGCCGCGACGCTCGCCAACTCCCTGTGGCCCGTCGTCGCGCCGCTGGTTGACGAGGTGGAAGCCACCGGCCGGGGCGCCTTCGTCGCGGAGCGGCCGCTCAGCCTGATTCGCGGCGGCGAGGCCGAGGAGACCTATTGGAACTGCCATCTGGTGCCGATCCTAGGGGAGGACGGCCGGGTCGCCGGCATACTCAATCAGGCCAATGAGGTCACCAAGTCGGTGTCGGTCGAGCGCCGCCTGTCCTTCCAGGTCGACCTCGCCGACCGGCTTCGCGGGATCCACGATCCCCAGGAGGTCAAGCAGGCCGCCGCCGAGCTGCTCGGCCGCTATCTCGGAGTCGCCCGCGTCGGCTATGCCGAGGTCGACGAGGACGAGGCCTATGCCTCGGTCCAGGCCGACTGGACGCGCGATCCGGCCGTGCCCAGCCTCGCCGGGCAGAGGACCCGGATCGCCGGCTTCGGCGAGGAGGCCATGGCCTATTTCCGCAACGGCCAGCCGCTCGCGATCCGCGACATCCGCGATCTTCCGATGGGCTCCGCCGACCGCACCGCCGCCTGGGAAGCGGCCGGAGTCCGGGCGCTGGTCACGGTGCCTCTGGTCCGCGAGGGCAAGCTCAAGGCCCTGCTCTACGTCCACGAGCCGCGGCCGAGGGCCTGGAAGAGGTCCGACGCGGCGATCGTCCGCGACGTCGCGGAGCGCAGCTGGGCGGCGGTCGAGCGGGCCCGCGCCGAGCAGTCGCTGGTCGAGAGCGAGGACCATTACCGCCACACCGTCGAATTGAACCCGCAGGTGACCTGGACGGCCCACCGGGACGGCCAGCTCAATCGGGTCGCCAACCGCTGGAACGTGTGGACCGGGACCAGCGGACTCGGCGGAAGCTGGATCGAGGCCATCCATCCCGACGACCGGGGGCCCAGCCTCGACGCATGGAGCCGGAGCGTCGAGAGCGGCGACCCCTATGACGTCGAGCATCGCGTGAAGATGCGCGACGGCGCCTACCGCTGGGCCCGCTCGCGCGCCTTCCCGCGCTTCGACGACAAGGGCGACATCTGCCTCTGGTACGGCTCCACCGAGGACATCCACGAGCGCAAGGTGGCCGAAGAGCATCAGCGGCTGCTGATCAACGAGCTCAACCACCGGGTCAAGAACACCCTGGCCAGCGTCCAGGCGATCGCCTTCCAGACCTTGCGCGGGGAGGTTCCGCTGGCCGAGGCTCGGGCCCGGTTCGAGGCGCGGCTGATGGCGCTCTCCGCCGCCCACAATCTGCTCACCGAGGAGAATTGGGGCGGCGCCTCGCTGGAGCGGGTGGTGGGCGACGCGACCGAACATCTCGCCGGAGGCTCGGCCCGGTTCGACGTCGCCGGGGAGGCGATCCGACTCGCCCCGCGCGCCGCCCTCGCCCTCGCCATGGCGCTTCACGAGCTCGGCACCAACGCGGCCAAATACGGCGCTTTGTCGGTCGAGGGCGGCCGGGTGTCGATCGCCTGGAGCCTCGTGGGCGACCGGCTCCGGCTGGAATGGCGGGAAAGCGGCGGGCCGCCGGTCGAGGCGCCGGAGCGGCGCGGATTCGGCTCGCGGCTGATCGAGCGGGGGCTGGAAGCCGACCTCGGCGGCGGGGCCGCGCTCCATTTCGACCCGGGCGGCCTGCGCTGCGAGATCCACGCCTCGCTCGCCGCGATCCAGGCGACGGAGCAGGCCTTTGGCTGAGTCGCGCCTCCGCATCCTGATCGTGGAGGACGAGATGCTGGTGGCGATGAACGTCGAGGACATGCTGCTCGAGCTCGGCCACGAGGTGGCGGGCCTCGCCAGCCGCCTCGCCCCGGCCCTGGCGCTGGCTCGGGACGGGCGCTTCGACGCGGCGATGCTCGACGTCAACCTCGCCGGCGAGCCGAGCTTCCCGGTCGCCGACCTGCTGGTCGAGCGCGGCATCCCCTTCCTCTTCGCGACCGGCTACGGCCGGCAGGGCATCGACGAGCGCTATCGCGACTTCCCAATGCTTCAGAAGCCGTTCCGGGCGGCGGAGCTTGGCGAGGCGCTGGCGGCACTCTCCCCGTCATTGCGAGCGTAGCGAAGCAATCCAGTGCGGCCTCCGAGGCCCGCTGGATTGCCGCGTCGCTGCGCCCCTCGCAATGACGGCCTAGAACCCGCGGAACGTCGCGAAATCCGCGAGGGGCGCCCGGTCCGTCCGCCACCGGTTGATCGGCGCCGACTCGTCCGCATAGCCCAGCGCCAGACCGCAATAGAGGATCCGGTCCGCGGGCAGGGCGAGGTGCCCGGCCACCGTCCGGTGCAACGCCGCCCAGGCCTCCTGCGGGCAAGTGGCGAGGCCGCGCTCCTCGGCGAGAAGCATCAGATTCTGGAGGAACATGCCGAGATGCGCCCATTGCGGCCGGTCGAACAGTCGGCCGATCGAGACGAACAGGCCGATCGGCGCTCCGAAGAGATCGTAATTGCGCGCGAACTGGCCGAGCCGCGCGGAGCGGTCCTCGCGAGGAATGCCGACCGCGGAATAGAGCGCCTCGCCGCTGGCGAATCGGCGGCTCCGGTACGGCTCGGGCAGCGGCGAGGGATAGACGGCGAACTCGAGCCCCTCGCCCGCCGGGTCCGCGCCGAGGCTGGCCCGGACGGCCGACTTCAGGGCCTCCAGCGGCTCGCCGGCCAGCACGTCGACGAACCAGGGCTGGAGGTTTCCGCCGGAGGGGGCCCGGGCGGCGAGCTCGAGCATCTCCTCGACCATCTCCCGCTCGACCGGGCGCGGCAGGAAGGCGCGGACCGAGCGGCGCGAGGAGATCGCTTGCGTAACGGAATTGCCATTGCCGGACACGCGGCTATTGTGCGCGGCCATGCGGCTACTCGACAAGATGCTTCCCGGGCTCATCAAAAGAGGCGAGCTCACGATCATAACCCCCGACGGCAAGACCACCCGGTTCGGATCGCCCGACCCGGAGCTGAGGCCCGTCACCGTCCGGATGATGGACCGCCGAGTCGCGCTCCAGATCGCCCGCGACCCGACGATGGGCACGGTCGACACCTTCATGGACGACCGGCTTCGGCTGGAGCAGGGCGAGATCATCGACCTCATCCTCATCATCCGCCGCAACCGCCGCTGGGAGGAGCGGACCCGCCCGAACGAATTCCTCAAGAAGACCGGCAAGCTGCGCCACCGGCTGAGCACGCTCAACTGGAAGTCGCGCTCATTGAAGAACGTCCAGCACCATTACGACATCGGCAACGACCTCTACCGGCTCTTCCTCGATCCGGACATGCAGTACAGCTGCGCCTATTTCACCGATCCCAACAACAGCATCGAGCAGGCCCAGCTCGACAAGAAGGCGCACATCGCCTCGAAGATGCTCCTGAAGCCCGGGCAGAAGGTGCTCGACATCGGCTGCGGCTGGGGCGGCCTCGCGCTCTATCTCAACCGCGTCGCCGACGTCGACGTGCTCGGGGTGACCCTGTCCAAGGAGCAGCTCGCGGTGGCCCGCCAGCGCGCCGAGGAGGCGGGAGTCTCGGACCGGGTGAAGTTCGAGCTGATCGACTATCGCGACGTCACCGGCCAGTTCGACCGGATCGTCTCGATCGGCATGTTCGAGCATCTCGGCACCGCCCATTTCCCGGTCTTCTTCCGCAAGGTGCGCGAGCTGCTCCATCCCGACGGCGCGGCGCTGGTCCACACGATGGGCCGGATGGGCAAGCCGGGGACGACCGACAAGTTCATGCAGAAGTACATCTTCCCGGGCGGCTACCTTCCGGCCCTGTCGGAGATCGTCTCGGCAAGCGAGCGCGAGCGGCTGATCATGGCGGATTGCGAGGCGCTGCGCCTCCATTACGTCTACACGCTGCGTGCCTGGTACGAGCGGTTCAAGGCCAATCACGACCAGATCGTCGCCCTCTACGACGAGCGCTTCTACAGGCTCTATCTCTTCTACCTCGCCGCCTCGATGACCATGTTCACCGACGGGGCGATGGTCGTCTACCAGCTCCAGTATCTGAGGAGCCGCTACGCGGCGCCGATCACCCGCAACTACATGATCGAGGACGAGGAGCGGCTGCGCGCGAAGCAGGGCCCGCCGCCTAAATCCTGAATTCCTCCCCGGCATTTGCCGGGGAGGGGGACCGCGCGAAGCGCGGTGGAGGGGCTCCTCGGAGTCCACAAGAACCCCTCCACCAGGCTTCGCCTGGTCCCCCTCCCCGCGAAACCGGGGGGAGGAACGAGTTCCGCTTCCGCCACCACCGGCTTGACCCGCAAGCCCCCTCCATGCTCATTGCGCTCCAAATTTTTCAGGGACCGGAAAACGATGTGGCTGCTCGATAAAATGCTTCGCAAGGTCGTCCAGAAGGGCGACCTCACCGTCATCGACCACGACGGCAAGGAATATCATTATGGCGACGGCGGCCCGGCGCCGCACGGCCCGATCCGGGTCCGCTTCATGGACAAGGGCGCGGCCAACCATATCATCAAGGATCCGCGGGTCGGCGCCGGCGAGGTGTTCATGGACGGCCGGATGGTGATCGAGGAGGGCGACCTCAGGGGCCTCGTCCTGCTCATCCGCTACAACGCGCCGATCGAGCGCCAGGGCGCACTGAAGCCCAAGGGAGCCGTGCGCAAGGCGGTCGGCCGGATCGCCGGCCGGCTCGACCAGATCAACTGGAAGAGCCGCTCGGCCAAGAATGCCGAGCACACCTACAACCTCACCCGTCGCCTCTACGAGCTGTTCCTCGACGAGGACCGGCAGTACACGATGGCCTATTATCGCGACCTGTCGAACAGCCTCGAGAAGGCCCAGCTCGACAAGAAGGCGCACATCGCCTCGAAGATGTACCTGAAGCCGGGGATGAAGGTGCTCGATATCGGCTGCGGCTGGGGCGGCTTCGCCCTCTATCTCAACCGCATGTACGGGGTCGAGGTGCTCGGAGTGGCGCTCGCCCGCGACCAGGTCGATTTCTCGAACGAGCGCGCCGCAGCGGAAGGAGTCGCGGACAAGGTCAAGTTCGAGCTTTGCGACTATCGCGACGTCCAGGGCCAGTTCGACCGGATCAGCAACGTCGGCCTGATCGAGCATCTCGGGACGCCGCATTATCCGGGCTTCTTCGAGCATATGCACCGCCTGCTGAAGGACGACGGCGTGATGGTCTCCCACTGCTGCGGCCGGATGGGCGAGCCCGGGGTGACCGACAAATGGACCCGCAAGTACATCTTCCCCGGCGGCTACATCCCGGCCCTGTCCGAGCTGGTCGTCCAGGCGGAGAAGCACCATCTCATCGTCACCGACGTCGAGGCGATGCGCTATCACTACGCGCCGACGCTGGCGGAATGGTACAAGCGCACCGTCATGAACAAGGATGAGATCATCTCGCTCTACGACGAGCGGTTCTACCGGATGTGGCTCTTCTACCTCGCCGGGTCCGAGTCCGCCTTCCGCTACGGCGGCATGGTCAACTGGCAGCTCCAGTACGTGAAGCGCCGCGACGCGATTCCGATGACCCGCGACTATATGTACGAGGAATCGGCCCGGCTTCGCGAGATGGAAGAAGCCCCGCAATGGCATCTCGCGGCCGAGTGACCGAATTCCCCTCCCTGAATACAGGGAGGGGTTAGGGGTGGGCAGCCCTCCACCTGCCGTGATTCATCCTCAAACGCACCCACCCCCGGCCCCTCCCTGCGTGCAGGGGGGGGTTCAGTCGTCCTGCCGCTCCTGCATCCGCCCGCGGAACGCCTCGCGGGCCGCCTGGCGCTCGTCGAGGCTGATCGTGCCGTCCCGGTTGGCGTCGACCCGGTCGAAGCGCTGGAGCGCGGCGCGTTCCGCCTCGGCCAGCGCGACCCGGCCGTCGCGGTCCAGGTCCATCATGGCGAAGGCCCGGCCGCCGAAGCCGCCCATCATGGCGCTGCGGCCGCCGCGCCGCGCGAAGCGCCGGCCCCGGCGCTCGCCGCCGCGAAGGGCAGGACGCGCGTTGAACTCGGCGCGGCTGATCGACCCGTCATGATTGGCGTCGAGCGCCTCGAAACGCTGCTCCAGCCGCTCGCCCCGCCGCTCCTGCCGCTGGGCCCGGCGGGCTTCGGCGCGGGCGCGGACCTCGTCCTGGGTGACGAAGCCGTCGCGGTTCGAATCGGCCCGCTCGAAGCGCGCCTCGACGCGGGCTTCGACGGCGGCGCGGGTCAGCGGCCCGGCCGGACGGGGTCGGCCCGCGGCGCCGGGCTGCGCGAGAGCCGGGACGGCGGCAAGCACCGCCAGAGCGGCGCCCGCAAAGACTATCTTCTTCATTTTCAACTCCTTGGAACCCCGGGGAGCGGACTCCCCGCAAGCCCCCCGCCTAGGCCGCGACGGCTGTACCGGGCTTTAACGCCGGAGCGCTTTCGCGCCGGAGCATCAGGGCCAGCAACCCCGCGAGGATCAGGGCCGGAGCGGGCAGGTGCAGAAGGCCGAAGGTCTGCACGATGAGCGGCAGGAGGAAGGCGAGGAGGGGGACGAACGGGCGCCCGGCCGCCGGATCCCGCCTCAACCGGGCCAGCATGAGCAGCGCCGCCAGCCCCGGCACCGTCATGTCGTAATTGAAGGCGTAGGGGAGGACGAGGAAGGTGGCGACTCCGCCTGCAAGGCCCGCTTCCCGGCTCTCGCGCGGCATGTTGAAGAGCAGGGCGGCGACCGCCGCCGCGGCGGCGAGGATCTGCAACGTCCAGGCGGCGGCCCCGGGGAAGCCGAAGGCGGATACGGTCGGGACGATCGTCGGCATCATCGTCAGGAAATAGGTGCCGACGTCGTCGACCATCGCGGTCTGGACTCCGACGGTGACCGACAGCCAGGTCCGCCACAGCTCCGGCCCGAAGGCCAGCGCGGACAGGGCGACGAGCGAAGCGGCGGTGGCGGCGGCCGCGGCGAAGGCGCGCCACTCGCCGCGGCGCGCGAGGATCAGCGGCGCGAGGATGGCGAGGTGAGGCTTGACCAGCATCAGCCCGATCAGGATTCCGGCCGTCGCCGGGCGGCGCGGAAGAAGGTGGAAGGCGCCGAGCCACAGCGCTCCGATCAGCAGTCCGTAATGGCCCGCCCAGACGTTGAGCAGGGTGGCCGGCGCGGCCAGCGCCAGCCAGGCCGGAAGCCCGGCGTCGCGCAGATAGGGGCGGGCGGCGAAGGCGAAGGCGGTCCCGGTCAACGCCAGCCAGGAGAGGAGGGCCACCGGATAAGGCAGCAGCCCGAACGCCCAGGTGTAGAGCAGGGTCGGCGGCGGGTAGGAATAATTGTGGGCGCGAAGCGCGCCGTCGAAGAGGCCCTGCTGATAGGCGCTGTAGGCCTCGAGATCGTAGAGCAGGTCGAGCCGGCCCTCGATCGCCAGCCGTCCGGAGGTCCAGACGTTGGCGAAGTCGCGGCCCCAGATCGCCTGTCCGTGGATCGATGGCCAGGGGGTGAGGCGGGTTGCGAAGAGGTCCTGGGCGAAGAGCAGGGCGACGAGGATCAGGACGAACGCCCAGGCGAGCCGCCACAGGCGCTCGCCGGATTCGGCCCTTGCCGTCATCGCCTGTCTCTCATCCATGGGTCCGGGCTAGGCAAACAGGGTTAACGAACGGTTATCGGCGGACGGATCCGGGCGAAGGGGTTCCCGGGGAAGGCCGGGATCCAGCCTTCGCCCCCGTGTTGCCGGGCCCCGGCCTTCGCCGGGGAACGGAGCGTCAGGGCCGCGCCATCCAGTTTAAGGTTGAATTTCCACTCCGGAGGGGGGAGGCAACCGTGCGATGACCTCTACTCCCGCCGAAAGAGAGAGTGCCAGCGCCCGCCAGCCGCGGGCCTGGTGGGAGCATCCGGCGCTGGTCCTCGCCGCGGTGCTCGCCTGCGCCGTGCCGCTGCTGTGGCCCGACATCCCGCCGCTGGTCGACCTGCCCGGTCATATGGGCCGCTACCATGTCCAGATGGAGATCGGCCGCTCGCCGGCCCTCGCCTCCTTCTACGACTTCAGATGGGCCCTGATCGGTAATCTCGGAGTCGACCTGCTGGTGGTTCCGCTCGCCGCCCTGATCGGGCTCGAGGCGGCCGTGAAGCTGATCACGGTCGCGATCCCGGTGATGACGGCGGCGGGCTTCATGTGGGTGGCGCGCGAGGTCCACGGCCGGATCCCGCCGACCGCCTATTTCGCCCTGCCGCTGACCTACAGCTTCCCCTTCCTGTTCGGGTTCATCAACTTCGCCTTGTCGATGGCGCTCGCCTTCCTCGCCTTCGCCTTGTGGCTCAGGCTCGCCCGGCTCGGCCGGTTGCGGCTCCGGGCCGGGCTGTTCGTGCCGATCTCGATCCTGCTGTGGATATGCCACGCCTTCGGCTGGGGGACCCTGGGGGTGATGGCATTCTCGGCCGAGCTCGTCCGCCAGGTCGATCTCAAGCGGCCGCTCTGGAAGGCCGGCTTCAACACCGGGCTCCACTGCCTCGCGCTCGCGCCTCCGGTGCTGCTGATGCTGCTCTGGCGAAGCGGCGCGGTCGGCGGCGAAACCTCCGTCTGGTTCAACTGGAGGCTCAAGAAGAACTGGATCCTGATGGCGCTTCGCGACCGCTGGGAATATTGGGATTATGCGGCTCTGGCGGTGATCGGACTCGTCCTCGTCACCGGCCTGCTGTGGTGGAAGAGGCTCGAATATTCCCGCAACCTCGCCGCCTCCGCGCTCTTCCTCGCCATCGTCTACGTCTGCCTGCCTAGGATCGTGTTCGGCTCCAATTACGCCGACATGAGACTCGCCCCGTTCGTGATCGCGACGGCGGTCATCGCGATCCGCTACCGCCCCGCCTGGGCCGGCCGGGCCGGGGCCGCCTTCGCGGTCATCGGCCTGCTTTTCGCGGGCGCGCGGCTGGCCGGCAACGCCTACAGCTTCTGGATGTACGACCGCGCCTACGACCGCGAGCTGGCGGCGGTCGATCATATCCCGCGCGGTGCCCGGGTGGTCTCGTTCGTCGGGGTGAAGTGCCGCAAGGACTGGGCCCAGACCCGGCTCGAGCATCTGCCGGCACTGGCCCTGGTGCGGCGCGACGCCTTCTCCAACGACCAGTGGTCGATGAGCGGCGCGCAACTCCTGACGACCATCTACCCAAGCCGCGACGACTGGTTCTCGCGCGACCCCTCGCAGCAGGTGCTCGCCCGCCCCTGCCGTGGCGAGCGCTGGCTGACCCTCGACCAGTCGCTCATCCTCTTCCCGAGGGACAAGTTCGACTATGTCTGGCTGCTCAGCCCGCCGCGGCCCGACCCGGCCTTGCTGCGCGGGCTTCAGCCGGTCTGGCAAAGCGGCACCAGCGTGCTGTATCGGGTCGCCGACCGAAACCCGATCATCCTCCAGGAACCCGAATGACCCCGCCGAGCCTCTCGATCGTCGTCCCCTGCTACAACGAGGAGGCCTGCCTCGGCGAGCTGCACGGCCGGCTGACCGCGGCGGCGCGCGGCGTGGCGGGGGAGGATTACGAGATCGTCCTCGTCAACGACGGCTCGCGCGACCGAAGCTGGGAGATGATGCGGGCCCTGTCGGCGAGCGACCCGCGGCTGGTGGCGGTCAATCTGTCGCGCAACCACGGCCACCAGCTCGCCCTGACCGCCGGCCTCGATCTCTGCTCGGGATCCCGGATCCTGATCATCGACGCCGACCTCCAGGATCCGCCCGAGCTGCTGCCGGCGATGCTCGAGGCGATGAACGGGCAGAAAGCCGACGTCGTCTACGCCGTTCGGAGGGCGCGCGCCGGCGAGACCGCCTTCAAGCGCGGCACCGCCAAGCTCTTCTACCGGCTGCTGTCGAGGCTCGCCGAGATCGAGATCCCGCGCGACACCGGCGATTTCCGGCTGATGAGCCGGCGAGCGCTCGACGCCCTGCTGAGCCTGCCCGAGCAGGCCCGGTTCATCCGCGGCATGGTCGCCTGGGTGGGCTTCCGCCAGGTCCCGATCGCCTACGACCGGGCCGAGCGGCACGCCGGGCAGAGCAAATATCCGCTGTCGAAGATGATCCGCTTCGCGCTCGACGCGGTCACCGGCTTCTCGACGGCACCGCTAAGGATGGCGAGCCATATCGGCCTGTGGCTGGTCGCCGCCTCCGTCCTCCTGCTCGCCTATATCGCCGTCGGCTTCTTCACCGGCACCGCGATCCAGGGCTGGACCTCGCTGATGCTGGTCGTGGTCGTGCTCGGCGCGGTCCAGATGTTCGTGCTCGGCATGATCGGCGAATATCTCGGCCGCCTGTACATGGAGGCCAAGCACCGGCCGCTCTACATCGTCGCCGAGATCGCCGGCCATGCCGGCGGAAGCCCGTCGCTGGGCCATGTCGCTCACGAGGCGGAGACGATCGCCACCAGCGAGACCCCGGGTGGGAACGGAAGCCGCCCGATCGCGTAGCGCTCGAGGCCGAATATCCGTTCGAACAGGGCGTTGAGCGGTTTCGCCGGAAGCTTGTCGTCGCTGTCCTCCTTCCTTCGCACCCGGCCGGCGAAGCGGGCGGCGGCGGCGAGCGGAAAGAGCAGGCTGTTGAACCAGCTCAGCATCTCCAGCTTCAGGCCGGCGGCGGCGACGACGGCCCGGAGCGTCTTCTTCGTGTAGCGCCGCTTGTGATGGTTGACGACGTCGTGGGCGCTCCACATCCAGGGATGGGCCGGCACCGCGATCAGGATGCGCCCTCCCGGCCTCAGCTTGCGGGCGATGCTCTCCAGGGCCTCGCGATCCTCCTCGACATGCTCGAGCACGTCGAGGATGGCGACGAGATCGTAGGCGCCGTCCTCGACTCCGGTCAGGGCGGGAAGCGGCGCGTCCATCACGGCATGGCCGAGCCTTCGGCTGGCGATGTCCCGGGCGGCGGCATCGATCTCGACCGCGTCGACCCGGCCGAAGCGCTTGAGCATGACGAGATTGTGGCCGGTCCCGCAGCCGATCTCGAGGATGCGCGGATCTTCGGGCAGCGCGATGCGCCGCTCGATCAGATCCGCCAGAATCTCCCGCCGGGCCCGGTACCACCAGTGGCGGCTGTCGAGCTCGGCCATGCGGTCGTAGACGATCCGCTCCATTTCAGTTGAACACCCACTGGCGCTGGACCGAGAAGGTGACCAGCGGGGTGACGAACAGGATCGGGATCACCGACCACCAGACCGGGCCGCCGAGATGCTTGACGAGATACCAGACCCAGAACTGGTTGAGCAGGAAGCCCGCGGTATTGATGACGAAGAAGCGAAGCTTGCGCAGGCCCGCCCGGTCGCGGGCGCCGTGATCCTTGAAGCTGAAGCGGCTGTGCAGGACGTAGCCGAGCGGCGTGAAGGCGAGATAGTTCAGAGTCAGCGACAGCATCGGCTCGACGTCGGCGATCGTGGCGACCGCCCAATAGCCGCCGGCGACGAGCAGCGACAAAAGCCCGCCGGTAAGGCCGAAGCGGATCATCTGAGCGATCAGCGCGCCGTAGCGCTCGTAGAGGTGGATGACGGTTCGGATGGTCTTGCTTGCCCTTTGTGATGCAGCGACTAAGGCCGTGGCGCGGGGTTGGAAAGGGCCATTGAATGACGGGGGCGGACGGGCTGGAGCGACGCTGGCGCTGGTTCGTGCTGCTGTTCTGGCTGACGGCCTCCGGCCTCCTCCTCTATGCGCGCTGGGCTCAGATCAACGCCTTCGCGCTCGGCGACACCGACGACAATATGCGGATGATGCAGGTCCGCGGCCTGATCGCGGGGCAGGGCTGGTACGACCTTCGCCAGCACCGGCTCAACCCGCCCTGGGGCGCCGACATCCACTGGTCGCGGCTCGTCGACCTGCCGATCGCCGGGATCCGGCTGGCGCTGGCGCCTCTGGTCGGCGGAATCGCGGCCGAGAAGACCGCGGTGGCGGTGGCGCCTCTGCTGCCGATGGGCGTGGCGATGGCCGCGGTGGCGGCGGCGGCCCAGCGGCTGATCTCGCCTCGGGCCTTCGCTTTGGCCATCGCCATCCTGCTGTGCGGCCATTCGGTGCGAAGCATGTGGTCGCCGCTGCGGATCGACCATCACGGCTGGCAGCTCGCCCTGCTCGCCGTCGCGGTGGCGGGGCTGATCGACCCGAAGCGGGCGCGGGGCGGCGCCCTGCTCGGCCTCGCCAGCGCGCTGTCGCTGGTGATCGGGCTCGAGATGCTGCTCTACCTCGCCCTGATCGGCGGCATCGCCGTCCTGCTCTGGGTGCGCGACCCGGCCGAGTGGCGGCGGCTGGCGACCTACGGCGCCAGCGTCGCCGGAGGGACGGCGCTCGGCTTCCTGATCTTCGCCTCCTACGCGAACCGAGCGCCGGTCTGCGACGCCCTGTCGCCGGTCTGGCTGTCGGTGGCGGCCGCCGGCGGCGCGGTCGCGGTCGGGCTCGCCTTGCTGTCGCCCCGCTCCTGGCCGGCGCGTCTCGGCCTTGCGGCGGTCGCCGGAGCGGCGCTGGCGGCGGGGTTCGTGCTGGTCTGGCCCCATTGCCTCGGCCGGCTCGAGGGCGCCTCGCCGGAGCTTGTGCGATTGTGGCTCGGCAATGTCCGCGAGGCGCGTCCGCTCTACCGGCACGGCTATGCCGTCGCGACGGGGGTCGCGGCGCTGCCGGTGGCGGGGCTGATCGGCTATTCGGTCATGCTCTGGCGTGAGCGGCGCGACGAGGCGAAGCTGGTCCTTTGGGGGGCGACGGCCGCTCCGGCCCTGCTCGCCGCCTCGCTCCTCCTCTGGCAGAGCCGGGCCGGGCCGGCGGCGCAGCTGCTCGCCGTTCCCGGGGCGACGGCGCTCGCCTGGATCGTCATCGCGCGGATCTTCGCGAGCCGGTTCCTCCTCGTCCGGGTGCTGGGCACGGTCGCCGCCTTCCTGCTCGTCTCCGGGATCCTCGTCCAGCAGGCGCTGACCTGGATCCCGCAGAAGCCCAAGCCCGGGATGAAGGCGGTCAACGAGGCCAACCGCCTGTGCCCGACGCTGTGGGCGCTGAGGCCGGTGGCGCAGGTGCCCAGGGGCCAGGTGCTGACCTTCGTCGACCTCGGGCCGAGGCTGGTCACCGTCACCCATCACGACGCCGTCGCCGGGCCCTATCACCGCAACGGCCGCGACATCATCGACGTCATGCGGGCCTTTCGGGGCTCGGCCGAAAATGCCCGAAGGACGATCGAGCGGCGGCGGATCGACTATGTGCTGATCTGCCCGGGCCTGTCCGAATCGACCATCTACGCGAGCCAGGCCAAGGGCGGCTTCTACACCCAGCTCGCCGCCGGCAAGGCGCCCGCCTGGCTCGAGCCGGTGCCGCTTCCGGCCAAATCGCCCTACCGGATGTGGCGGGTGGCGAGGGCCGCCAGACCGTGATCGGCCAAGTCTGATCCGTCATTGCGAGGAGCGAAGCGACGCGGCAATCCACCGGCCTTAAAGGCCGCGCTGGATTGCTTCGCTGCGCTCGCAATGACGACTGGCCCTAGACCTCGAAGCTGACCGAGATCCCGTCGATCACGAACTGTGCCGCGAGAGCCGCCAGGATCACTCCGAGCAACCGGGTCAGCATCGCCTCCATGCGGTGGCCGAGCAGGCGCATCAGCCAGCCGGCGGCGAGCAGCGAGACCAGCGTCAGGAGCAGGACCGCTGCCAGGGCGGCGAGCACGACCAGGCTCTCGTCGAGGCCGTCGCTGCGCGCCATCAGAAGCATGATCGAGGCGATCGAGCCGGGCCCGGCGATCATCGGGATCGCCATCGGGAAGACCGAGACGTCGTCATGCTCGGGATCGGCCTCGACCTCCTGGGCGCGGTTCTCGCGGCGCTGGGTGCGGCGCTCGAAGACCATGTCGAGGGCGATCAGGAACAGCATGATCCCGCCGGCGATGCGGAAGGCGGCGAGGCTGATCCCGAGCGTCCTCAGCAGATCCTCGCCGAGCAGTCCGAAGAAGAGCAGGATCCCGGCCGCGACCAGCGAAGCCCGGATCGCCATCGACCGCCGCTCGGCCGGGGTCGCGTCGCGCGTCAGGCCGGCGAAGATCGGAGCGCAGCCGGGCGGGTCGATGACGACGAGGAAGGTGACGAAGGCGGAGAGGAAGAGGGCGATCATGGCGAGGTGCGCTCATTCCGTTCGCCCCGAGCGACGTCGAGGGGCCCGTTCGAGCGACGCCGAGAATAGGGGTCTCGGCTCCGCTCGACGGGGTGTCTCGACTTCGCTCGACACGAACGGATTATCCAACGCCCCCTCACAAGCCCTCCGGAGGCGGGAGCCCTGCCCTGGCGTGGGCGGCGGCGAGGGTGTTTCGGAGGAGGACGGCGATGGTCATCGGGCCCACGCCGCCGGGGACGGGCGTGATCGCTCCGGCGACTTCGGACGCGCTGTCGAAATCGACGTCGCCGACCAG
The DNA here is from genome assembly GCA_036386295.1 of Allosphingosinicella sp. Taxonomy (GTDB): domain Bacteria; phylum Pseudomonadota; class Alphaproteobacteria; order Sphingomonadales; family Sphingomonadaceae; genus Allosphingosinicella. The sequence continues at coordinate 1,446 of DASVVX010000016.1, read as the reverse complement.
TCGGCCCTTGCTATCGCCTTCGCCGGGGAGGCGATTGATGCCGACGTCGATCACCGTCGCCCCGGCCTTCAACCAGTCGCCGCGGATCATTCCGGGACGGCCGACGGCGGCGACGAGGATGTCGGCCCGGCGCACGACCTCGGGCAGGTCGCGGGTCCGGCTGTGGGCGATTGTGACCGTGCAATTCTCGGCGAGGAGCAGCTGGGCCATCGGCTTGCCGACGATGTTCGAGCGGCCGACGACGACGGCGTGGAGGCCGGAAAGGTCGCCGAGCCGGTCCTTCAGCAGCATCAGGCAGCCGAGCGGGGTGCACGGCACGAGCCCCTCCTCGCCCACCGCAAGCCGGCCGGCATTGATCGGATGGAAGCCGTCGACGTCCTTGGCCGGATCGACCGCCTCGATCACCGCCTTGTCGTCAATCCCGGCCGGGAGCGGCAACTGGACGAGGATCCCGTCGACCGCCTCGTCGGCGTTGAGGGCCTCGATCAGCGCCAGCAGCTCCTCCTGCGACACGCTGTCGGGCAGGCGGTGCTCGAAGCTCGCCATTCCGGCTTCGGTCGTGGCTCGGCCCTTGGAGCGGACATAGACGGCGCTGGCCGGATCCTCGCCGACGAGGACGACGGCGAGGCCGGGCGCCCGTCCGGCCGCTTCGGCGAAGGCGGGGACGGCGGCGGCCACCCGCTCGCGCAGCCGGGCGGCGAAGGCGCGGCCGTCGATCCGCGCCGCGCTCATCGATAGGAGGCCGCGACGCTGAAGGCGACGTCGTAGAGGACGCGGTTGAGGATCCACAGCACGAGCAGCACCACCATCGGGCTGAAGTCGAGCCCGCCGAAATCGGGCATCACCTTGCGGATCGGCCGGTAGACCGGCTCGGTGATCCGGTCGAGGCCCTTCAGGAGGCCGCGGACGAAATCGTTGTAGGTGTTGATGACGTTGAAGGCGACCAGCCAGGACAGGATCATCTGGATGACGATGATCCACCAGACCACCTTCAGGAGGATGATCACGACGTCGATCAAGGCCAGCAGCATTCGTCTCTCCCCGCGCTCGGTTCCCGGCGATGTAGGGAAGGGGCGGATCGGGGGCAATGGCGCGCCGGGACGGGACGGGCTCGAAGGTCACGACATCACTCGGATCGCGCGGTTTTTCACCTGTGACTTTCGGCGACCTTCCCTCGCCGTGGAGCAGCCGGGGAGCATCCACAGCGTGACCTTCGAAGCGAGGCGTCGCGGCGTATGAATCGGGCCTTGCCATTAGGTGAGTAGAACACATAGAGAACATTTCGTCAATTGTATTTGCGGGAAGCGGCGCTAACCTCGCCCGATGAACCTTGCCTTCCTCTTCGCCGCCGCCGCCGCGGTCGCTCCTCAGCCGAGCGAGCTCAAGGCCTTCCAGGATTGGGCCGTCGGCTGCGACAACGGCCGCGCCTGCCATGCCGTCGCGCTG
>DASVVX010000015.1:0-16002 GCA_036386295.1 Allosphingosinicella sp. | reverse complement strand
TGCGACCCGGGCGAGCGGCTTGGACGGAGCGACGGCGCGAAGCCGGGTCCCCTGTCCGGCGGCGAGGATCAGGCATTTCATGCCGGGGCGCTTAAAGCCATGTTCAGCTTCTGGCAAAGCGGCGCGTGGCCTTTTGTCCCGGCGACACCAGCAGGAGGCCGACGATGCGAACAATCCTGAGCCTGACGTCCCTGGGACTCGCGGCCGCCGCGGCGACCGCCGCCGCCGCGGCGGGGAAGGCGCCTGGGGAAACCGTCATCCCGTTCGTCGACAGCCTCAGCAACATCGAGTGGAAGGCGGCCTCCGACGATTCGCTCTGGCTCCGCGGCGGCAAGGGCGAATGGTATTTCGTGCGGACGATGAACCGCTGCAACCGGCTTCGCACCGCGCACGGCATCGGCTTCCAGACCTCGGCGCTCGGCCAGCTCGACCGCCACGGCGCGATCATGGTGCAGGGCGTGCGCTGCCCCGTCGCCAGCATCGTCCCGTCGGACGGTCCGCCGAAGAAGCTCCGCCGCAAGGCGGGCTGAACCGCGTCCGCGCAAAGAAAAGGCCGCCGCGACGGAGTCGCGGCGGCCCTTTCTTGCTACGGAAATCAGAAGCCGATGACGAGCGTCGCGCTGATCGTGCGCGGGGCGCCGATCTGCACGAACGGCGGGGCACCGTAGCCCGTGATGCCGCCATTGGGTATGCCGCCCGCGCATCCGGCCGGCGTCGAGCAGCGGTTGATGGTCTGGTTCAGACTGCCGCTGAATCCGCCGACGTAGAACTGATCGAACAGGTTGTAGACGTTGAACTGCAGATAGGACTTCTCCAGCCCGTAATCCGCCAGTCCGACGCGCGCATCCAGATTGACCAGCCAGTAAGCGGGCGTGCTCGCCGGGAAGACGACCGTGTCCACGCCGGCGCCGGCGCCGATGAAGGCTCGCACCGGAAGATTGGTGTCGTAGACGTAGCGCGGGCCGGTCCGCTTGCCGGTGATCCCGATCTCGACCGGGCCCAAATTCCCGCGAACGGTGCCACCGAAGGTATATTTCGCCGCGCCCGACTCGCGCTTGCCCCCGGTCGGGGCGAAGATCGGGTCGTTGAGGGCGGTGCAGCCCGGGACGAAGCCCACCTGCGTGGCCGAGCACTCGCCGATGATCAGGTCGTCCTTGATCTCCGACTTCAGGACCGAGCCGAACAGGTAGATGTTGAGCTGCTTGAGCGCCTGGTAGGAGACGTAGCCGTCGAGGCCGTATTTATCGACCTTGCCGAGGTTGCGGAACGTGCTGACGTTCAGCTCCGGATCGAAGGCCGAGGCGGTACGGTCGGTGTAGCGGTTGAAGAAGCCGCCGAGCTGGGCCTGGATCTTCGGGCTGCGATAGCGGATGCCGAGGTCGATATTGTCCGTCTTCTCCGGGTTCGGCGACGCGTTGGCCGTCGTCGGGGCGAAGAAGAAGGCGTTGTAGAGGTTGTCAGTGCTCGGCACCGAAATGCCCTTCGCGTAATTGGCGAAGATGCTCGTCCTCGGCATGATGTCGAAGGTGAAGCCGACGTTGGGCAGGAGCTTGTTGTACTTGAAGACGCGCTGCTGCGGGCCCTGGAGGGTCGGGTTGAGCGTCGCGAAGGTCGCGTAGCGCGGGTCGTCCCGGCCGAAGCACTCGACGAAGGTCGGGGTGCTGGCGGCGCAGAAGTTGTTGAGGTCGCGCTTGAAGAAGGGCGCGCGCAGGCCGAGGTTCACCGTCAGCCTGTTGTCCATGAACTGGCCGCGATACTCGGCCCAGAACTGGTGCAGGATCGCGTAGGAGAGGCGGTCGCGCTTCTGGAGCACGGCGCCGTTCACGTCCGCCTGCGGATCGTTCACCGGGAAGACGTCGAACGGCTCGCCGCCGATGTCGAGCAGGCCGACCTGGCCGGTCTGGCGGTGGCGGGCATGGTCGAGCGTGTAGCCGGCGCGGACGCTGTGATCGTCGTTGATGTCGTAGCGGACGCCGGCGATCAGGCCGAAGCGATGGGTCTGCGTCTGGCTGGGAGCGAGCACGTTGACTTCGTCGAGCGTGTCGCCGTCGCCGTTGATGTCGCGGCCGAAGAAGGGGAAGCCGCCGAGATAGCCGGCGACGCAGGTGTTGGTCGCGCTGTTCGGGGTTGTCCGGCACTGCGCCGGAGTGGCGGTTCCGCCGGCCGGGTTGATGTCGCGAAGGCCTTCGCGGGCGGTGACGGTGCCGCCGCCATTGGCCTTCACATATTGGTAGCTGGGATCGACGGTGATCGTGAAATCCCCGACGGTGAAGCGCGAGGACATGCGGATGTTGCCGGTGTTCGACGGGTTGTAGCGCCGGTCGAACTCGGTGCCGCAGCTGGCGAAGTTCTGCTGCGGGTCGGGCGAGGTGATCAGCCCGGGCCGCGGGTCGGACGACGGCGCCGTCACGTCGGCGACGCCGGCCTGGGGCACGTCGACCAGGCAGGGATAGTTGACGAGATATTTGCGCTCGTCATTGTTCATCGGGAAGCGGTTGTTGGCCTGGCCGCCGACGATGCGAGGCACCGTGACTCCGCCGACGACGCGCGTCGTATCCCAGCGCAGCGGCGAGGAGCCGAAGAAGTTGTTGCGGTTCTGGTTATAGTGGCCGGCCAGCGCGACGAAATCGCCGCGGGTGCCGATCGGCTGGTAGATCTTGGCGTTGTACTGCTGCTTGTAGACCTTGCCGTAATTGTTGAACGGATTGTCGTTCTTCGCATAGGAGGCGGAGACGAAGGCGCGCGTGTCCCAGGGGGTAAAGGTGCCCGTCTCGATCATCCCGAACAGGCGATGGAAATCATATTCGCCGATCGACGCGGAAACCACCGCGCCCATCTCCTGCCTCGGGACGATGGTGCGGTAGTTGACGGTGCCGCCCGCGGCCGAGGCGGTCGGGCTGTCGACGTCGGTCGTGCCGAGGTTGACGTTGACCTCGCCGATGACCTCGGGATCGACCTGCTGGTTGGAGAAGATCGCGTAATTGCCCGAGTCGTTGAGCGGGACGCCGTCGAGGGTCAGCGAGACGCGGTCGGACGAGAAACCGCGGATGTTGAGCGTTCCGCCCGACGAGCCGTAGGCGTCGTTGTTCTGGAAGCTGACGCCCGGGATGAGGTTGATCGTGTCGAGGATCGTCTGGCCCGGATTCTGGCGGGCGATCACTTCCGACGTCAGGGCCGCCTTCGCCTTGGTCGTGTCGGGCGCGGTGACACCGCCGACCTCCTGGCTGCGGCTGCCGGTGATGACGATCGTCTCTTCGTTCTCGAAGTCCTGCGATCCCGTGGACTGGGCGAAAGCCATGGCCGGCATGACGAGCGCGGTCGTCGCGCAAAACAGCGAGAGCTTCTTCATCGTAGCTAATCCCCTGGAGGCAGAATCGCCTCATCCCGGCGCCTGCTATAGCCCCTATAAGAGGAATCGAAGACTCAAACTGCGCCGACCCCCAAAAAAATTATCATGGGTTGCAGCCAAGCCTCACCGGCGGCCAAGGCGTTGATATCGCTGCTGGAACGAATCAGGCCCCCGCGGCCGGCGCGGACCCGTCCAATCGCCGCCCGAGAGCCACCGCGAGCGAGACCAGCGGCGGGACGAGGACGATGGAAAGCACCACCTTCGCCAGCATCTGGCCGATCAGAAGATCGGTGATCGGGAACTCGCCGTAGAAGGAGATGGTGATGAAGAGCAGGGTGTCGACGATCTGCGACAGGATCGCGGCGATGCCCGCGCGAAGCCAGATCATCCGCCCCTCCCCCTTCCCGCGAAGCGCGCTGAAGATGGTGACGTTGAGGAATTGCGAGACGCCGTAGGCGATGATCCCGGCGATCCAGATTCGCGGCGTGCCGCCCATGATCGTGGTGAAGGCGCCGAGCCGGTCCGCCGGCATGTCGTGCGCCGCCGGCAGGGCTAGGACGAGGATGGCGAGCAGGATCGACAGGATCAGCGGCGCGAATCCGATCAGGACCAGCCGGTTGGCGGTATCCTTGCCGAACAGTTCGGCGACCGCGCTCGACATCACCACGAGCAGCAGGAAGGCGAAGATCCCGGCCTCGACTCCGAGCGGGCCGAGCGCGACCTGCTTGTTGGCCAGCACTCCGGCGATGCAGACCATGCCGCCGTAGACGATCGAATAAGCGAAGAGCGAGCGGGGGATGGCGGGCGCGGGGGCTTGGATCGACATGACGGCTGCGTAACCGGTTTGCGGCGGAGCGTCGATGGTCCTTCGATACGCCGCTTCGACTTCGGCGAAGCCGAAGTTTATCCTGAGCGCCGCCGCAGGCGGCGTCGAAGGGCTCAGCGGCTACTCAGGAAGAGCGGAGAGAATATCCGCAGCCGCACATCCTGAGTAGGGACTGAGCGAAGTCGAAGGCCCGTATCGAAGGACCCTCCACCAGCTTCGCCCGGTCCCCCTCGCCACCGCTTCGCCCCAGGGAGTCAGGTTCGCAAAAAGGGCTTTCCGTTCGCGCCGCTTCCCGCCATCACGGCGCCCGTGACTGGAACCCGCCTTGACGTCCTCGCCATCGGCGATGCGATCGTGGACGTCATCGCCACCGCCGATGACGGCTTCCTCGAGGCGGAAGGCCTGGTCAAAGGGTCGATGCAGGTGCTCGACGCCGAAGGCGCCACCAGACTCTACGCCAAGATGCGCCAGGCGCGCGAGACCAGCGGCGGCTCGGCCGCCAACACCATGGCCGGGGTGGCCGCGATGGGGGGCCGCGCGGCCTTCGTCGGCCAGGTCGCCGACGACCAGCTCGGAGAGATATTCATCCACGACATTCGCGCGCTCGGGGTGGAGTTCGACACGCCCCCGCTCAGGGGCAGCGTCCCGACCGGGCGCTGCCTGATCCTCGTCACTCCCGACGCGCAGCGGACAATGAACACCTTCCGCGGCGCCGCGCACGAGCTCACTGTCGACGCTCTCGACCCCGGCCAGATCCGGGATTCGGCCACCCTCTATCTCGAGGCCTATCTGTGGCGCTCGAAGGGCCCGAGGGCGGCGATGGAGGAGGCGATGCGGATCGCCCGCGCGGCGGGGCGCAAGGTGGCCTTCACCTTGTCCGACATCGCCTGCATCGCGCCCCACCGGGCCGAAATGATGGCGATGCTCGACGCCGGGGCGATCGACCTGCTGTTCGCCAACGAGAACGAGATCCGCGAGCTCGCCGACCTCCCCGACCGGGATTCGGCGGTGGCGGCGATCCAGGGCAAGGTGCCCTTGCTCGTCGTCACCTGCGGCTCGGAAGGCGCGCTCGCGGTCGAGGGCGGACGCGAGGTCTTCGTACCGATCGCCAGGATCGGCACCGGCGTGGTCGACACGACCGGCGCGGGCGACCTGTTCGCCGCCGGCTTCCTCGTCGGCCAGGCGCGCGGCCGCAGCCTCGAGGATTCGCTGCGCATCGGCTCGGTCGCCGCGGCGGAGGTCATCTCCCATTTCGGAGCGCGGCCGGAAGCCGGCCTCAAGGCGCTGGTGGAGGCGCTGTGAGGCGCCTCGCGGTCTACTGCGGCTCGAGCATGGGCTCGGATCCGGCCTTCGCCGACGCGGCGCGGGCGACCGGCGAGGAGATGGCGCGGCGCGGCATTGCCCTCGTCTATGGCGGCGGGCATCGCGGGCTGATGGGCATCGTCGCCGATGCGGTGCTGGGCGCGGGGGGCGAGGTCTACGGGGTCATCCCCCAGGCGCTGGTCGACCTCGAGGTCGCGCATACCGGCTGCACGGAGCTCCACACGGTGACCTCGATGCACGAGCGCAAGGCGAAGATGACCGAGCTGACCGACGCCTTCGTCGCCCTGCCCGGCGGAATCGGCACTTTCGACGAATTGTTCGAGGCCTGGACCTGGAACGCGCTCGGCTACCACGCCAAGCCCTTCGCCCTGCTCAACGTCGCCGGTTTCTGGGACGGGTTGATCGGCTTCCTCGATCAGGCCACGATGAGCGGGTTCATGTCGCAGCCGCGGCGCGACCAGCTGCTCGTCGGAACCGATATCGGCGAGGTCATCGACCGGCTCGACGACGCCATCGCGGCGGCGAGCCCGGGCATGGTGTGGTGAGGGGGTAGAGATGGACGTCAACCGGATCCTGCTGGGTCTCGCCGGGATCGCGGTGATCCTGGCCTTCGCTTTCCTGATCTCCTCGAACCGCCGGGCGATCCGCCTTCGGGTCGTCGGCGCCGCCTTCGCGCTGCAGGCCGGAATCGCGGTCCTGGTGCTCTATACGAGCTGGGGCAAGGCGGGCATCCAGGCCATGGCCAACGGGGTCGCGAACCTGCTCGGCTACGCCAACAAGGGCACCGAATTCCTGTTCGGGCCGGCGGCGACCAACCCGCTCGCCAACACCTTCGCGCTCGGTGCGCTTCCGGTGATCATCTTCTTCGCCTCGATCGTCGCCATCCTCTATTATCTCGGCATCATGCAGCGGATCGTGCGCTGGGTCGGTGGAGCGATCGGCTGGATCACCGGCATCAGCCGGGTCGAATCGCTGTCCGCCGCGGCCAACATCTTCGTCGGCCAGAGCGAATCGCCGCTCGTCATCCGGCCCTATCTTCCCGCCCTCACCCCGGCGCAGCTGTTCACCGTGATGACGGTCGGGATGGCCGGGGTCGCCGGCACCATCCTCGCCGCCTACGCCAGCCTGCTCGGGCCCGAGGCCCTGCCCTATCTCCTCGCCGCCGCCTTCATGTCGGCGCCGGGCGGGATCCTGATGGCCAAGATCATCATGCCCGACGAGATCGCCAAGCCCGACGAGCTTCCGCTCGAGGATTCGCCGCAGGAGGAGAAGGTCGAGCTCGCCGAGACGTTCGAGGAAGGCGAGCGGCCGGCCAACATCATCATGGCCGCGGCCCAGGGCGCCCAGACCGGAGTGCGGCTGGCCGTCGCGGTCGGAGCGATGGTGCTCGCCTTCGTCGCCCTCGTCGCCCTCGCCAACGGACTGCTCGGCGGAGTCGGCAACTGGTTCGGAGTCGCCGACCTCAGCTTCCAGCGCATCGTCGGCTACGTCTTCCAGCCGATCATGTTCCTGATCGGAGTGCCGTGGAACGAGGCCGGGACGGCCGGCGGCCTGTTCGGCACCAAGATCGTCCTCAACGAGTTCGTCGCCTTCATCGACCTCGGCGGGCTGAAGGGCGCGCTCAGCCCGCGCAGCGTCGCCATCGTCACCTTCGCGCTGTGCGGCTTCGCCAACTTCAGCTCGATCGCGATCCAGATGGCGGTGACCGGCGGCCTCGCCCCCAACCAGCGGCCGATGATCGCCAAGCTCGGCATAAGGGCGCTGATCGCCGGCTCGCTCGCCAACCTGATGAGCGCCGCGCTCGCCGGGCTGCTGCTGCCCTGACGTCGCGTCCCCCCAGCGAAGGCTGGGACCCCAGGGAGTGAAGAGCGCCGGCGCATTTCACCCGCCGGGACCCCAGCCTTCGCTGGGGTGACGAATGTGGCCGTTGCGCGTAAAAGCCTCCCCATGGCCACGCTCTCAGAACCCCGCCCCATCGCCTCGGTCTCGCTGACCGAGTCCGATTCCAATCCCGACGCCTTCGCCGAGGAGCTCGGCCGGAGCTTCGAGGAATATGGCTTCGCGATCATCGCCGACCACGGCATCCCGGAGGATCTGATCCGCCGCTCGGAGGAGAAGGCCAAGGCCTTCTTCGCTTTGCCCGACGAGGTGAAGCGCGGCTACCACATCCCGGGCGGAGGCGGCGCGCGCGGCTACACGCCGTTCGGGATCGAGACGGCCAAGGGCCACAAGGCGCACGACCTCAAGGAATTCTGGCATGTCGGGCGCGAGCTGCCCGAAGGCCATCCCTTCCGCGGCCCGATGCCGGACAATGTCTGGCCGCAGGAAGTCGAGAGCTTCCACGACACGCTGCTCGAGCTTTACGACACGCTCGACCGCACCGGCGTCAAGATCCTGAGGGCCGTCGCCCGCTACCTCGGGATCGAGGAGGAGTATCTCGTCGATTCTGTGCGCGACGGCAATTCGGTGCTCCGGCTGCTTCACTATCCGCCGATCGAGGGCGAGCCCGGAAGCCACATCCGCGCCGGCGCCCATGAGGACATCAACACGATCACCCTGCTGCTCGGCGCCGAGGAGGCGGGCCTCGAGCTCCTCAGCCGGGAAGGGCAGTGGATTCCGGTGTCGCCCAAGCCGGGCGAGCTCGTCGTCAACATCGGTGACATGCTCCAGCGCCTGACCAACGGCCGGTTGCCCTCGACGTCGCACCGGGTGGTCAACCCGCCGCGCGAGCGCTGGGGCCATTCGCGCTACTCGATGCCCTTCTTCCTGCACTTCCGCTCGGATTTCGTCATCGAGGCCCTGCCCGGGACCGTTCCGCCGGGCGAGCAGCCCAAGTGGCCGACCTGCACCGCCGACGAATATCTCCAGGAGCGGTTGAGGGAGATCAAGCTCGCCTGAGCCGGTGGGCGAGGCGCATCGCCGGGCCCCCTCGTCACCCTGAACTTGGTTCAGGGTCCAGCTGGTCACTCGCCCGGAAGGCGGAAAACTGGATCCTGAAACAAGTTCAGGATGACGATCGGCCCGCGTCCTTCAAACTCTCCGGTCCGAAGCCCTTGGGCAGCAGCTCGGAAATGCGGCGGGTCTCCTGCTCGGTGCCGCTGCCGTTCGAGGAGATCACCTCGATATCGCCCGCCGCCAGGCACGCCGCCTCGAAGATCGCCTGGCGGCAGCCGCCGCAAGGGGTGACGACCCCCTCCCCGGCCAGCTCGCCGTCCTCGACATGGCCGCCAGCGACCGCGATCCGCGCCACCCTGCTCAGCCCGAACGCTTGCTGGGCCGCGGTCAGCGCCGCGATCTCGGCGCAGACTCCGAGTCGGTAGCAGGCATTCTCCATGTTCGCTCCGACCGCGATCTCGCCGTCGACCGATTCGATCGCGCAGCCGACGCTGAAGCGACTGTAGGGCGCGTAGGCGCCGAGGGCGGCGGCTCGGGCGCGCTCGACGAGAGGGTCGGGAGAATCTGTCATCCGGCGACCATAAAGCCATTGGCGATTCGCGCCAGTCCGTGCCACGAGCCGCGGGCGCAAGGCGGAGGTTCGGAGATGAGGATGAGGTTGGCGACGGCGGCGTTCCTGCTGGCGCTCGCGGGATGCGCGACGACCGGACCGCGCGGGACCGCGCCGGTCGAGGTGAAGCTGATCGCCTTCAACGACTTCCACGGCAATCTCGAGCCGCCCAAATCGGCCGTCGACGCGCCCCGGCGCGAGGAGGGATCGGTCCGGGTCCCGGCCGGCGGAGCGGCTTACCTCGCCTCCGCCATCGCCCAGCTGCGCTCGGCCAATCCCAACAACGCCGTCGTGACCGCGGGCGACATGATCGGCGCCTCGCCGCTCGCCTCCGCGGTGTTCCTCGACGAGCCGACGATCCATGCGATGAACCTCATCGGGGTCGACTTCAACGCCGTCGGCAATCACGAGTTCGACAAGGGCCGCGAAGAGCTTCTGCGGATGCAGAAAGGCGGCTGCGCGAAACATACCGCCCGCCGGCCCTGCGCCGTCGAGCCGTTTCCGGGCGCCCGGTTCGGCTTCCTCGCCGCGAACGTGCGGACCGAGGACGGCTCCACCCTCTTCCCGGCCTACGGGATGCGCAGCTTCGGCGCCGGCAAAGGCCGGGTGCGGGTCGGCTTCATCGGCCTCACCCTCAAGGATACTCCGACGCTCGTGACCCCGGCCGGAGTCGCCGGCCTCACCTTCGCGGACGAAGCGGAGACGATCAATTCGCTCGTGCCGAAGCTGCGCTCGCAGGGGGCCGACGCGATCGTCGTCCTGATCCACCAGGGCCTGTCGACGAAGGTCGGCTATAACGACAAGAGCTGCGACGGAGTCGAGGGCGACCTGCTCGCGGTCCTCGCGAGGCTCGATCCCGCGGTCGACCTCGTCGTCTCCGGGCACACCCACAACGCCTATATCTGCGACTATGGCCGGATCGATCCGGCCCGGCCCATCCTGGTGACCAGCGCCGGCCGCTACGGAACGATGCTCACCGCCATCGGCCTCGCCATCGATCCGGCCGCCGGCAGGGTGACCGCCAAGCGCGCCGACAACCTGATCGTGCAGAGCGAGGCCTATGGCAACGTCCCCGTCACCGACCGCTATCCGCGCTACCAGCCCGATCCGGCGGTCGCCGCCATCGTCCGGCGCTATGTCGACAGGGCCGAGCCGCTCGCGAACCGGGTGGTCGGGAAGGTGACCGCCCCGGCGCTCCGGACGCGGTCGCCGGCGCGCGAGATGGTGCTCGGCGACATCATCGCCGACGCCCAGCTCGCCGCGACCCGGCCGTCGGGCGCCCAGATCGCCTTCACCAACGAATTTGGAGTGCGCGCCGACCTCCAGCCCGCCGCCGACGGAAGCGTCACCTTCGGCCAGCTGTTCGCGATCCAGCCGTTCGGCAACACCCTCGCGGTCAAGAGCCTGACCGGCCGGCAGATCAGGGCGCTGCTCGAGCAGCAGTTCGACAGCGGCTCGAACACCGTGGCCGCGCCCAACATGCTGCTGCCTTCGGCCAACGTGCGCTACGCCTACGACCTCTCGAAGCCGGCGGGGCGGCGCATCCTCGATCTCACCGTCGACGGGCGTCCGATCGACGACGGGGCGGTCTACCGGGTGGCGATGAACAGCTTCCTCGCCACCGGCGGCGACAATTTCACCCTGTTCAAGGAGGGGACGGACCCGGTCGGGGGCCCGCTCGACCTCGACGCCCTGGAAGCCTGGATCGCCAGCTCGAGCCCGCTCGAGCCGCCGGCGATGGATCGGATCCGGGACGTCACCCCGCGGCCCTAGGCTCTCCCGTCATTGCGAGCGAAGCGAAGCAATCGAGCGCGACCCTTCGGAGCCTCCTGGATCGCTTCGTCGCTTCGCTCCTCGCAAGGACGGCTAGCGGAACGGAGGCTCGTCGAAGCTCCTGAGCTTGCGGCTGTGGAGGACGGCGCCCTGGTCCTTCAGCATGCGCAGGGTCTCGATCCCGATCCTGAGATGCTGACTGATCGCGCGCTCGTAGAAGGCGTTGGCCTGGCCGGGCAGCTTGATCTCGCCGTGCAGAGGCTTGTCGGAGACGCACAGCAAGGTGCCGTAGGGGACCCGGAAGCGGTAGCCCTGGGCCGCGACGGTCGCCGATTCCATGTCGATCGCGACCGCTCGCGACTGGTTGAAGCGAAGCGCCGAGGACTGGATCCGAAGCTCCCAGTTGCGGTCGTCGGTGGTGACGACGGTCCCCGTCCTGAGGCGCTTCCGGAGCTCCTGGGGCTCTTCGCCTGTGACCTTGGCGGCGGCGTCGTAGAGCGCCTGCTGGATCTCGGCGATCGGCGGGATCGGGATTTCGACCGGCAGAGTGCCGTCGAGGACATGGTCGTCGCGCAGATAGGCGTGGGCGAGGACATAGTCGCCGATCGTCTGGCTCGGGCGCAGGCCGCCGCAATGGCCGATCATCAGCCACACCTCCGGCCTCAGCACGGCGAGATGGTCGCAGATCGTCTTGGCGTTGGATGGGCCGACGCCGATGTTGACAAGGGTGATCCCCCCCCCGTTGGCGCCGATCAGGTGGTAGGCCGGCATCTGCACCTTGCGCCAGCTGCCGGCGGCGACCTCAGCGACCGGATCGGGCGTGTCGCGGGTGGCGAGCACGCCGCCGGGGGCCGAGAGCGCTTCGTAGGGGCTGTCCTCGCGGCGCAGCTCATCGGTCGCCCAGCGGACGAACTCGTCGACGTAGCGGACGTAGTTGGTGAAGAGCAGGTAGCGCTGGGTGTGCTCGACCGGGGTGCCGGTGTAGTGGCGGAGGCGGGCGAGGCTGAAATCGACCCTCGGCCCGTCGAACATGGCGAGCGGCCGGTCGGCATGGCGCGTATAGTCCCAGGTGCCGTCCGCCACCTCGTCGCCGATATGGGAGAGCTCGGTGGCCGGGAACCAGCGGCTGAGATCGGCGGCGTGGGCACCGTCCAGCTTGAGGTCGTCGGTGCCGTCGAGCACATAGGGATAGGGTATCTCGCTCGGCGACGGCCCGACCGAGATCTCGACCTTGTAGTCGCGGACCAGATAGCCGAGCTGCTCGGCCAGATATTTGCGGAAATGGCGCGGGCGGGCGATGCTGATCGCGTAGCGGCCGGGCTGGTTGAGCCGGCCGAAGGCGCGCGGCGGGAAGTTGGGTGGCTGGTCGAAGCTGTAGTCGATCCTCAGCTCCGGATAGGCGAACAGGCCGCGCCCGCGAGCCTCCAGGTCTGGCCTCTCGCCGCGCAGCAGGTAGCGCGCCAGCGCGCCGCGCAGGGCCGCGACCGAATCGTCGAACATCTCGCAGAGCTGGTCGATGATGGCGGGGATGGATTCGAGATCGCTCATCTTCCACTCCCCTTCGCACGGCTTTCCGCCCGGGGCTAGAGGCCGTCATTGCGAGGAGCGAAGCGACGCGGCAATCCAGGACAGCGCTTGCGACAGGCTCAGAACTGGATTGCTTCGCTGCGCTCGCAATGACGGCGGAGGCGAGCTAGTCTCACAGCGTGCCCGAGCTTCCCAACCCCGTCTACTGGTCGATCCCCGGCTTCATCGCCCTTCTGCTCGTCGAGCTGTGGGTGGCGAAGCGCTCGCAAAGGCGGCTCCACGAGGGCAAGGACACGGCGACCTCGCTGGGCCTGGGGCTCGGAAGCCTCGTCGCCGGACTGCTTTCGGCCGGAGTCTCGGTCGCCATGGCCTTCCGGGTCTACGAGTTCCACCTGCTCGACATCGGCTACGCCTGGTGGGCCTTCCTGCTCTGCTTCGTGCTGGACGACCTCGCTTATTACGTCTTCCACCGCTCGGCGCACCGGGTGCGCTGGTTCTGGGCGAGCCACGTCGTCCACCACACGTCCGAGCGCTACAATCTGTCGACGGCGCTCAGGCAGACCTGGACCGGCTTCATCAGCCTCAACTTCCTGTTCCGCCTGCCGCTCTTCCTGATCGGCTTCCCGCCGCCGATGGTGTTCTTCTGCGTCGGCGTGAACCTGGTCTATCAATATTGGATCCACACCGAGATGATCCGGCGGATGCCGCGCTGGTTCGAGGCGGTGATGAACACGCCGGCGCACCACCGGGTCCACCACGCCGTCAACCCGCGCTACCTCGACCGCAATTATGCCGGCGTGTTCATAATCTGGGACCGGATGTTCGGTAGCTTCGAGCCCGAGCGCGACGAGGATCCGCCGCGCTACGGGACGGTCAAGCCGCTCGGCTCCTACAACCTCTTCTGGGCGGCGCTTCACGAATGGGTGGAGATGGCGAGGGACGCCTGGCACGCGCCCGGCCTCAGGGCCAAGCTCGCCTATCTCGTGCGCGAGCCCGGCTGGAGCCACGACGGCTCGCGCGAGACCAGCGAGATGATAAGGGCGCGGTGGCGCAATCCCGTCGCCCCAGCGAAGGCTGGGGCCCCGGCGGGCGAAGACCGCTGAGCCTTACCCCCCCTGGGGCCCCAGCCTTCGCTGGGGCGACGGCTACGCGTTGAAGGCCAACCTTAGCCCCGCTCTTGGCCATCGCGCCTTGTAGAGCCGGCCCGTCCCCGAGGCGGTGATCCAGGCGTCGCGCATGTCTTCGCCGCCGAAGCAGATGTTGGTGCAGATCGGATCGGGGAACGGGAAATGCTCGAGCGTCCCGTCGGGCTCGACGGCGGTGATTCCGCCGTTGACGATGGTGGCGACGCAGACCCGCCCGTCGGCCTCGACGGCGAGGCTGTCGAGCAGCTGATAGCCCGGAAGGTTGGCGACCACCCGGCCGGAGGGACCGATGGGCGGCGGCGGAACGAGCCTGCCCGGCGCCTCGACCTCGAATGCCCACAGACGCTGGAGCCAGGTGTCCGCGACGTAGACGGTGCGGCCATCGGTCGAGAGGCCGACTCCGTTGGGCGCGATCAGCCCGTCTCGCTGCCGGCTTAGGCCGGAGCCATCGCCATAACAGAGCGCTCCGAAGCGGCGGCCGTCCGCGGTGGTGCAGCCATGGTCGGTGAACCAGAGACCGCCCGCGGAGTCGAAGACCAGGTCGTTGGGGCCGATCAGGCGGCGGCCGTCGCAGCTGTCCCAGACCGTCTCGAGCCGCCTGGTCGCGAAGTCGAAGCGCTGGATCGAGCCGCCCTCGTGCCCGGGCGGCGTCGGGCCGGGAATCGTGATGCCCATCTCCTCGTGCCAGGAGAAGGACCCGCCGTTGTTCGCGATCCACAACGCCCCATCAGGGCCGATGGCGAGGCCGTTGGGACCGCCGCCGGTTTCCACCAGAACCTCCCTGGCGCCGTCCGGGCGAACCCGGCTGATCCGCCGCCCCTTGATCTCGGCGACGAGGACGGAGCCGTCCGCCATCGCGACGGGGCCCTCGGGAAATTCGAGCCCCTCGGCGACGAGCTCGATCTCCATCAGAGCATCTCGCCGCCCGTCATTGCGAGGAGCGAAGCGACGCGGCAATCCAGTCTCCGACGCCGGTGCGGCTGGATTGCTTCGCTTCGCTCGCAATGACGGCAAACGATCTCCATCACGCGTGGCCGAGGATGGCCTTGGTCTCGAGGAACTCCTCGAAGGCGTGGTCGCCCCATTCGCGGCCGTTGCCGGACTGCTTGTAGCCGCCGAACGGCGCCATGAAGTCCAGTTCGGCGCCGTTGATGTTGACCTGGCCGGCGCGAAGCCGAGCCGCGATCCGGCGGGCGTGGCCGGTATCGGAGGAATGGACGTAGGCGGCGAGGCCGTAGGGCGTGTCGTTGGCGATCTCGACGGCCTGCTCCTCGTCCTCGTAGCCGATGATCGACATGACCGGCCCGAATATCTCCTCGCGGGCGATGGTCATGCCGTTGTCGACGTCGGCGAAGACGGTGGGACGGACGTAATAGCCCCGCTCCAGCCCGTCCGGCTTGCCCGGGCCGCCCACGAGGAGGGTCGCGCCTTCCTCCACGCCCTTCTCGATCAGGCCCTGGATCTTCGTCCACTGGACGTCCGAGACGACCGGGCCGAGCTGGGCGTCGCCCTTCGGATCGCCGACCTGGGTCTTCTCGGCGACCGCCCTCGCCGCCTGCTTGGCCTCCTCCATCCGCGCCTTCGGCACGAGCAGTCGGGTCGGCGCGTTGCACGACTGGCCCGAGTTGGTCAGCATGTGGCGCATCGCGGCGGTCACCGCCTTGCCGACGTCGGCATCCTCGAGGACGAGGAAGGGCGACTTGCCGCCGAGCTCCTGATGGACCCGCTTGACCGTGTCGGCCGCGGCCTTGGCGACGGCTACTCCGGCGCGGGTCGAGCCGGTGAAGGAGACCATGTCGACGTCGGGATGGGCGGCGATGGCGGCGCCGACGCTCGGCCCGTCGCCGTTGACGAGGTTGAAGACGCCCGCGGGAACGCCCGCGGCATCCAGCACCTGGGCGAAGATGTAGCCGGAGAACGGCGCGATCTCGGACGGCTTGAGCACCATCGTGCAGCCGGTCGCGAGCGCCGGGAAGACCTTGGTCGCGATCTGGTTGATCGGCCAGTTCCACGGCGTGATGAAGCCGCACACGCCGATCGGCTCCTTCTTGATCAGCGTGTTGCCGCGCTGCGCCTCGAACTCGTAATCCTTGAGCACCGCGATCGCGGTCTGGAGATGGCCGATGCCGACCGCCGCCTGGGCGCGCTGGGCGAGCGCCGAGGGGGCGCCCATCTCCTCGGTGATCGCCTCGGCGATGTCGGCGTAGCGCTTCTGATATTCGGCGGCGATGGCTTGGAGCAGCTCGAGCCTTTGCTCGCGCGTCGTCTCCGACCAGGAGGGGAAGGCGGCGCGGGCGGCGGCGACGGCCCGGTCGACGTCCGCGGCCCCGCCCATACTGATCCGGCCGGCGACGCTCTCGTCGGCGGGGTTGACGACGTCGAGGGTGCGGGGCTCGACAGGCTTCACCCATTCGCCGCCGATGTAGAAATCGAGATAGTCGCGCATTTCAAAAGTCCCTCGGGATGAGTCGGGTCGCCTATAGACCGCCCGCCCCACCGGAGGGGAGAGGGTCCTTCGATACGGGCCTTCGCCAAGCTCAGTCCCTACTCAGGA
>DASVVX010000014.1:0-27448 GCA_036386295.1 Allosphingosinicella sp. | reverse complement strand
TCGCGCTCATCCCGATAACCGGTCGTCCGGCGGCGCTTTCGTGCGCTCGTCGGCTATCGCTGTTTTGGGGCCCATCGACGCGTAGAGATGGGGCGGCAGCCATTCCGCCCTGTGGAGCAGGAGAAAATTCATGGCTCGAATCGCCGGGGTCAACATCCCGACCAACAAGAGGGTGGAGATCGCCCTCACCTACATCCACGGAATCGGCCGCACCAAGGCCAAGCAGATCGCCGACAAGCTCGGAATCGCCCCCGAGCGCCGGGTCCAGGACCTCACCGACCAGGAGGTGCTCCAGATCCGCGAGACGATCGACGCCGACTATCAGGTCGAAGGCGACCTCAGGCGTGAGGTCGCGATGAACATCAAGCGACTGATGGACCTCGCCTCCTACCGCGGCCTCCGCCACCGCAAGGGCCTCCCGGTCCGCGGCCAGCGCACCCACACCAACGCCCGCACCCGCAAGGGCAAGGCCAAGCCGATCGCCGGCAAGAAGAAGTGATTCGATGCGGGGCATCGAATCACCCTTCACGCAGGACGATCTGCAAGACACAGGACAAGGTAAGATAGTCTAATGGCCCAGGCACCGCAGCGCCTCCGCAGGCGCGAACGCAAGAACATCACCGCCGGAGTGGCGCACGTCAACGCCAGCTTCAACAACACGATGATCACCATCACCGACGCCCAGGGCAACGCCATCGCCTGGTCGAGCGCCGGGATGATGGGCTTCAAGGGCAGCCGCAAGTCGACTCCCTATGCCGCCCAGGTCGCCGCCGAGGACGCCGGCAAGAAGGCCGCCGAGCATGGCGTGAGGACGCTCGAGGTCGAGGTCAAGGGCCCGGGCTCGGGCCGCGAGAGCGCGCTCCGGGCGCTCCAGGCGGTCGGCTTCCAGATCACCTCGATCCGCGACGTCACCCCGATCCCGCACAACGGCGTCCGCCCGTCCAAGCGGCGCCGGGTGTGACTCGAGGGGACGCGCTGTCGCGTGTCCCCGCCACAGCTTCGGGGACAGGCAACAGCCTGTCCCCCTCTAACTCGAAAGCCAGAGGAACAACATGGCCGTCAACGCTAAGAACTGGCAGGAAATGAAGCGCCCCAACGCCCTCGAGAAGCGCGCCACCGGCGGCGATTCGAGGCGGCGCGCCACCTTCGTCGCCGAGCCGCTTGAGCGCGGCTTCGGCCTCACCCTGGGCAACTCGCTCCGCCGGGTGCTCCTCTCGTCGCTCCAGGGCGCCGCCGTCACCTCGATCCGGATCGAGGGCGTGCTGCACGAGTTCAGCAGCCTCGCGGGCGTCCGCGAGGACATCACCGACCTCGTCCTCAACGTCAAGCAGGTCGCCCTGCGCATGGAAGGCGACCAGCCGCGCCGGCTCGCCCTCTCGGCGACCGGCCCCGGCGAGGTCACGGCCGGCCAGATCGCCACCACCGGCGACATCGAGGTGATGAACGGCGACCTCGTCCTGTGCCACCTCGACGAGGGCGCGACCCTCAACATGGAGCTGACCGCCGAGGCCGGCAAGGGCTACGTCCCCGCCGCCGCCAACCGCCCGGCCGACGCCCCGATCGGCATCATCCCGGTCGACGCGCTCTATTCGCCGGTCCGCCAGGTCAGCTACAAGGTCGAGAACACCCGGGTCGGGCAGGAGCTCGACTACGACAAGCTGACGCTCACCGTCGAGACCGACGGCACCATCACCCCGGACGACGCCGTCGCCTATGCGGCCCGGATCCTCCAGGACCAGCTCCAGCTCTTCGTCCATTTCGACGACAGCCTCGTCCAGCACGTGCCGAGCCACGGCCACGGCATGCCGAGCGCGGCCGAGACCGAGGCGGACGCCAACCAGCTCAACCGCTACCTGCTCAAGAAGGTGGACGAGCTGGAGCTGTCGGTGCGCTCGGCGAACTGCCTGAAGAACGACAACATCATCTACATCGGCGATCTGGTGCAGAAGACCGAGGCGGAGATGCTCCGGACCCCGAACTTCGGGCGCAAGTCGCTCAACGAGATCAAGGAAGTGCTGTCCTCGATGGGGCTGAGGCTGGGGATGGACATCCCTGGGTGGCCTCCCGAAAACATTGAGGAAATGGCCAAAAAGCTTGAGCAGGAGCTGCTTGGCTAAAGCCTTCGTCTCCAAGTGGTACGTGGAGCCAGATTTAGAGACAGGAAGGGCCGTCCCGCGTGGGGCGGCCTTTTCGTTTAATTAAGGCCCGGTTGGAGAGAGCACTGAAAATGCCACCTGAATTTAGCAAGGCGACAAAAGAGGTGCTCGGAAAGAGGGCCGCTTTTCTATGTTCCAATCCCGACTGTAGAACGACGACAGCGGGTCCCACCTCTGACCCTCTTAAAGCCCTCAACATCGGTGAGGCTGCCCATATATTTGGGGCGTATCCCGGCGCGGCCAGATTTCGGGAGGAAATGTCGGACGGCGCACGAGCTGAGATAACAAACGGAATATGGCTCTGCAGAAACTGTCACAAGCTGATTGATAATGATCCCGTCACCTATCTGAGCGACATTCTATATCGTTGGCGCAGCGACCATGAGCTTTATGTTGCTCAGAAAGTTGGCAACAAAACTGAGCTCATCCGGTGGGAGGTCGCAGAGCAAAAACTCCACGAGGCATTTAGAGATAACCTCCTCGCAAAGCAGATCGCGCGAGAGAAACTTCCCGGTTGGGAATATCGTCTGATAGCTGAACTGCTGCGGTCCCGCTTGGACAAGCCAGCAAGGGAGTGGGCCGAACTCAAGGGTAACCTAAGAGTCAGCAAGCTCACTCCCCTTCCGGATGAGGATGTGATCAGGTGGTTTCAGGTGAAACTAGCTGAAGGGATGGCATTTGTAGGTCCCCTTACCAACCTCTATTCCGTAGAGCTTGAAAAGTCGTGGGGCCCACCAGGAATACCCGGGGACGAGCAAGCCATTTCACGCGTCTGTTCGCTCATTGCCGAGGTCGCAGTGGCGCTGGTACATTGGGAAGAGGATGTACGATTTGTTTGGGTGTCAGAGATCTACCGACCCCTTCTGCACCACATGCGTGGAATTATGGGACGCAATCTCGAGAAGCTGCTCGAAATGCCTTCGATTCTTGACGAGGGGATCGACCATGCCGAAGCGCATCCCAACGAGCAGACTGTGATCGAGCACACGCTGGTTTTCGACTTACCTGACGGGTGGGCGGATGCCATCGGGGCCGAGTTAGAACGCATCCAAGCTCAGCTCTAACCCGCGCCAGCAGGCTGTGTCTCGGGGCACTGAATCCGCTGGGCACGCCACTGATTCAGCGGAGCGTTCGGTGCTAGGCACGTGCTTGGCAGCAGGTGAGGAGCTTCAATTATCCTCGCCTCCAGCGATTCGGTCATTCGAATTAATCTCGCTTTCTGGCCAGATTCCTGGAATGAATCCATCGATTTATGCGTACTTGATCGATTAGGCGTTCGTGTCATCATCGGGTCCGAAAGGAGAAAAGACATGACTGTTGCCAAACGCAGGCGCGGCCGCCCGCCGGGCACGGGCCTCGATGACAGCGGGACGCTTCGGGCGATGGCTGAGTTGATCGCCGGCAAGACCGATCTGAAGCCGACTACCGCCATAAAGCAGGTGCTGCGCGCACCCAACCATGCCGAGATCCGCCGCCTCCAAGTAAAATGGAAGGCCTCTGGACCGCAGTTGCTCGAGCGAGCTCGGGCGAAGCGAAGCCTTCGACAAAAACTCGAGCAGGAGCGCCGGACCGCAGCATTTCGAAGCCGCATAAGAGAGGAGCACGAGCAGATTGCGCGAAATGTGAGTGCTATGCTCGGGATAGAGTCGGCGGCAATCCGTGCCGCACGTCAAATCGCCGACCGCCAAGCCATTCGAACTGCCCGCGAATTGTACGACAGTTCGAGCATGAAGGCTGCCCGTGAGTTTTACGATAGCCCGACCGCGCGGCTGGCCCGGGAGATGGCAGAAAGCCCCGCGCTGCGTGCAGCACGCGAGTTGTATGATAGCCCTATGATGCGCACCGCACGCGAACTCTACGACAGCGCCACAATTCGCGCCGCCCGCGAGCTATATGACAGCCCAATGATGCGACTGGCACGAAAGCTTTAGATGACCTAGCTGGGGGCGCCGAATTCGCAGCTTGGGGAGTGGGGTACAAGGGTCACTCCGACAGCTAGACGCATTCTGTGGAGAGTCAAAATGGGTTGCTTAGTATGCGGCGAATTAAAGACGGTGAGGTCGCACCTCACGCCGCGTGCATTCACCCACGATGTGCGCGGAAAGGACACGCGCGTCTATGAAGGGAGTTTAGTGTTCCCGGGGACCCGCTACACTCAGGCCGGGACATTCGACAAAACTATCTTGTGCCACACGCATGAGCAGATGCTTAAAGATTGCGATGATTACGCAGTTGACTGGGTACGGGGAATGCCGACCGCGGCACGCGAGTTGCACGGTGGAATGCTCCTGCTCCTGCCGAACCCGAAGCCCAATCTCCTGCTGAAGTTCATTTGTTCGCACATTTGGCGGCACGCGGTCTCGCCGCAGAACCACGCCTACGACATGGACCTCGGGCCATGGGAATGGCAGCTCCGCCAGCTAATCTTTGGTGCTGGCAGCCTCTATAATCCTACATTTCACATCTTTCGCCAGCGTTGGACGAGCGAGGGACAAGAGCTAAAGGAATTGCTCATCGCCCCGCACCGCATACCCGGTCAAGGCCGACGGCGATGGGAGTTTGATTTGGGAGGACTTCTCTGGGTATTGCGGTTGAACGAACGTCACGTCGACAAATCTGTTGAGGCTCTAAAGGCTAATGATTCTGATCCGGTGCGAGTACTCGTGCTCGATGATCGGGAACTCGTTGATCGCCCCGGCGTGATCGATATCGCCGTCAACATGTTTCGCGAGGAATGTCTCCGAGAGCAATGCGCTGCCCCATCGCATGGCTGAGCGAAAGGCCATGTATTTCCGTGCGATCTCTGCGGAGCCAACGTGCAGATGGGGCCCGGCTCTACGATGGTAGAACACTACCCCACTACAAACTGTTCGTCTGTAGGACCTGCTTTGAATTGGGATGGGATTGCACCTGTGTGGGAACCGATTTTCGTGAAGCGCCTTGAGGAGCGTGGCATCCCACTGTCGGCTCGGAATCGGAAGGGCCGGTACCCAAGATAGCACTGGCCGAAAAGGAGGGCTCGCGCGCAGGCCTTTCCGCGTCTGATCATTGGAGGCGGAAGCGTCGAGAATGGTCCTTGCATTAGACCCCCGCGCGGCGACAGTGCAGCCGATAAGCACAGGCTCGACCATCCCCTGAAGGCAAGCGTCGCGAGCTGGAGTTCGTGGTCGGGGTGATCGCGCTGGCCCACCGCACGCTCCACGCTTCCGGGTGGGGAAGCTACTCAATCCCGTATGACGGAACAACAACCCCTCTTTTCCCAACAATCGCTGTTTGGGCCCGGCGTATGGAACTGTAGAAATACTCATATCCGGTATGAGGCAAGTCGCTCCGATACGGACAAGTCTTACAGGAACTCGCCCGCCGCTATTTTGTTGAGGCGGTATGAGCATAGAGGCGGCAATCAAGGCAGTCGGCGCTTCAATTCTTGTCGCCTTAGCCTCCGCTTGCCAAACGGCAGGAGACGAAACGACCGTGCAGAGTG
This sequence comes from Allosphingosinicella sp., assembly GCA_036386295.1. Lineage (GTDB taxonomy): Bacteria > Pseudomonadota > Alphaproteobacteria > Sphingomonadales > Sphingomonadaceae > Allosphingosinicella. Next base: position 21,808 of record DASVVX010000014.1, on the reverse strand, counting down.
CCGGCAGCGCAGCGCACGCCGAGGCGCCGATCCTGATCGTTCGGCCGGCCTCCAGCACTCGCCCCTCGATGATGACGGAGCTCTCCGGCCGGCTGGTCCAGACCGGCCGCTGCCTGTTCCTCGTGCAGGATGAGTATCGCTGGCTGATGACCTGGCCGACCGGAAGCGAGCTGCGCCGGCGGTCCGACGGCAGCTTCGAGATCGTGGTTCCGGAGCAGGGCGGGATCCCGGTCGGAGCGGAGATCGTCGCCGAAGGCGGCCAGCTCGACGGCTCGACCGCCACCACCATCTTCGGAGTGCCCATCCCCGAGAATTGCCGTGGTCCCTACTGGGTGACCGACCCAGGCGGAGTAAGACTGAGGAGGTAATCGTGAAGCATTTCCATGCGTCCATCCTGCTGCTGGCACTGGCCGGCAGCAGCGGGGCCCTTGCGCAACCGGAAGGCCAGCCCGAATGGATCGCCGACGCCAAGCAGCTGGCTGCGCAGGAGGGCATCAGCGTCGGTGAAGCGGTTCGCCGCTTTCAGCTGTCCGAGAAGGCGGGGAGATTGCAGGAGCGTTTCCTGCGCGAAGACGCCGACACTTTCGCCGGAATGGAGGTCGTCTCACGCGGCGCCTCCTATCGGATCAAAGTCTATTTCACGGCCGACGCCGCCGGCAAGATCAACGCCAAGGCCACGGATCCTGAACTGAAGTCCGTTCTCGAGGGCGCCGGAGCCAGGCGATCGCTCGGCCAGCTCAGCGCAATACGCGCGCAGTTCAACCAGGAACTGCGCAAGCTGGGCCGCAAGTTCATGTCGTGGACGGACGTAGCCGACAACGTCCTCGTCTACGGCTTCACCAACCTTGCGGAGGCGAAACAGGCGATGGCTTCGGCCGGAATCTCGGTGCCGGATGGGGTGCGGCTGGTGGAGGTGGCCGGCTTCCCGGTACCGGTCGCCGCCCTGAATGGCGGAAGCCCGATCACCAACGGAGTCGGCCAGAAGTGCACGACCTCGTTCGTCGTTCGCGACTATTCCGGCGTGCGCGGAATCGCCACGGCCGGCCACTGCACCCGCGACGATTGGAAGTACAACGCAGTCGCGCTGACGACCCAGATGCGCGCCTACAGCGGCAACAACGACGTCATGTGGCTGCGATCCCCGATCACGGGCGGCGACAACTTCACCTATACCAATGTGGCCTATCTCGGCCCGACGAGCGGCAACCGGACGGTGACCTCGGTGCGAGGCTGGTCGCTGCAACTGAACGGCGACGCGATGTGCTGGTACGGCCAGGTGACCAACACCTCCATCTGCGGCAACATCTATAATCGCGACGTCTGGTGGGACGACCCGACTACGGCGACCGTCGGCGACAATGTTGGGCCGTTCGTGTGGGTGAAGAAGTCCGGAATGGCGGTGGTCTGCCAGGGCGGGGACAGCGGCGGTCCCGTCATGTCGACCAACAGCGCAGCGGGCATGATGACGAATTGCACGAGCACCAGCGGCGGGCCGGACATGTATTACATGCCGGCCGAGCGCTTCAGCGCGGTGAGCGTCGTCATCCAGACCACTCCATAGACTCGAGAAGCGCGCCACCGGCGGCGATTCGAGGCGGGGCGCCACCTTCGTCGCCGAGCCGCTCGAGCGCGGCTTCGGCCTCACGCTCGGCAACTCGCTTCGCGGGTGCTCCTCTCGTCGCTTCAGGGCGCTGAGCGCTGGCGGACGTCAGTCCCCCGGACTGCCGTCCGTCCACGCGCTCCTCGATCCGCATCGAGGGCGTGCTCCACGAATTCTCGAGCCTCGCGGGAGTGCGCGAGGTTGGGCAGGTCGCCCTGTCCCCCGGACAGGGCTGCGGACCGCGGGGCGGTCCGCACCTGACCAACACGCTCCCTCGTCCTCAACGTCAAGCAGGTCGCCCTGCGCATGGAAGGCGACCAGCCGCGCCGGCTCGCCCTCTCGGCGACCGGCCCCGGCGAGGTCACCGCCGGCCAGATCGCCACCACCGGCGACATCGAGGTGATGAACGGCGACCTCGTCCTGTGCCATCTCGACGAGGGCGCGACCCTCAACATGGAGCTGACCGCCGAGGCCGGCAAGGGCCCACCGGCTGCTTCGCAGCCGGAGCTCCGCGGGCGGCAGTCCGCCGGACTGCCGCTCGATCCGCTACGCTTCCCCGCCGCCGCCAACCGCCCGGCCGACGCCCCGATCGGGATGGACAGGTGCGAACGTCCCCCGGACGTCCGCAGCTGCATCCGGGCGATGCGGCGAACCTGTTCATTCCCGGTCGACGCGCTCTACAGCCCGGTCCGGCAGGATGGTCAGGCCGCCGTGTCCCCCGGACAGGGCTGGACGTCGCGGGGCCACGTCCACCTGCCCATCTACAAGGTCGAGAACACCCGGGTCGGCCAGGAGCTCGACTACGACAAGCTCACCCTGACCGTGGAGACCGACGGCAATGAGCCGGCCCGCCCGTCCCCCGGACGGGCTGCGGGCTGCGGGGCAGCCCGCACCGGCTCATCACCCCGGACGACGCCGGCGCCTATGCGGCCCGGATCCTCCAGGACCAGCTCCAGCTCTTCGTCCACTTCGACGACAGCCTCGTCCAGCACGTGCCGAGCCACGGCCACGGCATGCCGAGCGCGGCCGAGACCGAGGCGGACGCCAACCAGCTCAACCGCTACCTGCTCAAGAAGGTGGACGAGCTGGAGCTCAGCGTGCGCAGCGCCAACTGCCTCAAGAACGACAACATATCTACATCGGCGATCTGGTCCAGAAGACCGAGGCGGAGATGCTCCGGACCCCGAATTTCGGGCGCAAGTCGCTGAACGAGGTCAAGGAGGTTCTGTCGAGCATGGGGTGAGGCTTGGGATGGATATCCCGGCTGGCCGCCTGAGAATATCGAGGAGATGGCGAAGAAGCTGGAGCAGGAGCTTCTGGGCTAAACCGCTCGTCTCGAAGTCGTACTTCGAGCCGGTTGAAGACGAAGGGGCCGTCCCGCGAGGGGCGGCCCTTTTTTCGTTTTTCGACTCGATGTACGGCGGTTTACGCGATAAACGCCGGGTATGGCGCGGGGCGAGAAGCTGCTGGACCGAATGCGCGCCAATCCCGCGCGACTGGCGGATCGAGGATGTCGTGGCCGTCTGCGCAGCCTTCGGCATCGCTTGCACGCCGCCGCGCAAGGGATCACATTACAAGGTAAAGCACGAACTTGAGGCAGCGATGCTGTCGGTGCCGGCGCACAAGCGGATCAAGCCGTGGTATATCGAAGCCCTGGTGGAGTTGATCGACCGAGTGAGGAAGCGCAATCGTGAGGCCGCAGGATTACGAAATCGTCATTCGACCGCTCACCGAGGCGGAGGGCGGCGGCTTCGGCGCGATCGTCCCGGAACTGCCCGGCTGCATGTCGGACGGGGAGACTCCCGAGGAGGCGCTGGAGAATGTGTACGACGCCATCGGCTGCTGGATGGAGGCGGCGCAGGAGATGGGGCGGCCGGTACCCGTGCCCAAGCATATGAAAGCGGCTTAGCAAGGGTCGGCTCGCCTGGGGGGAAATTAGTTCACGCGAAGCCGCAAAGCCGCGAAGAAGGTGGGCGGAGCGCTCACTGCCTGAAGAACGACAATATCATCCATATCGGCGAACTCGTGCAGAAGACCGAGGGCGGGTCGACGTGGCGCGGCTTCCCCCGGAAGCCGCTGTGGATCCACGTCAACGCTGCGGACCCCGAATTTCGGGCGGAAGAGCCTGAACGAGATCAAGGAGTGCTGTCGAGCATGGGGCTGCGGCTTGGGATGGTGAGGCAGGTCGCCATGTCCCCCCGGACATGGCTGCAAGCTGCGGCGCAGCTTGCACCTGTCTCACCCCCCGCCGGCCCCCTGAGAATATCGAGGAGATGGCCAAGAAGCTCGGGCAGGAGCTTCTGGGCTGATACTTCCACTAACGTGAGCGCTCTACGGAAGGCCGTCCCGAGAGGGGCGGCCTTTTCGTTTCCGGCTCTCGGTCATTGCGGAGTCTGCATGGCCGGCGCGGCGAAGCGCCTCCCGGCGGCTTTCTCTTAACGAACCTGTGCTTCGATCCTCCTTGCGGATCGACTTTCTTCCAAAGCGGATGAAGTTGGGACCGACCAAGGCCATTCCGGCTTGCCGCGGGAGGATAAGGGATGCCACGTTCGACGAAGATAGACGGCGCGGGGGCGCCGGGGGGCACCGGGGGTATGTCGCTCATGTTGCTGATCGAGCGCGCGGGGTCGGCATTCGCCGACGCCTGGAAAAACGGATCCCTGAATAGACCAACGGCGGACTCTGGAGCTAAGTTCGGGAAGGGTCTCGCGAGACCCTTCCGCGTCGGAATTGCTCTTCTCTTGCCCTGCATGCTTTCAGCCTGCGGCTTGGCCAGCCAATGCGATGTCCGCAGTATGACTGATCTCGAGCTGATCGACGATATGATCGGAAAAATCGTAAGGGAAATCGCGGCCACAAAACGGCCTGGAGAAGTAATTTATAGCGGCGTCCAAGACTTCAAGTCCAAAAACTCCAACTGCTGTTCGGTGGAGCGTCCAGAGAATTATCGGGGGCAGGGATTCACCTTTCCCAGCGGCGATGAGATCGAACTTGCGATCATTTTCCTCCGAAGGACGGGGGGCGACACTCCGTACGAAATCCAGCACATTTCAATCGGCCCATGCGCGGATGACTACGAGGAAAGCCGCTATGCGCTTTCGGAAACGGATGCCAAGCTAGCGCTGCGCGCCAAGCAGGCATGGAGAATAAAATGACCCAACCTGTTGCTACCGCAGCCAATATAACGCGAATCTATCTGTACGGTCCGCATTATAACTCTGGCGGTGATCTCGTCACTCCTGCCGACCTCACTGATAGACTGCGAAACGTGGCGCCACAGTACGTAGAGAGCATAGGTATTCAAGCACAAGACTATATGGACTCCTTTGGAATGTATGCGGTCCCCGCTCGGGCTACAGTCATCCAAGGATTCTTCCGCCATGAAATAACCCTTTCACCGGGTTCTCGTACCGTCGCAGAGTTAAAAGGAATATTCCCAGACTCTTGGTTTCGCTTCGCTATACAGCACGCTACCGTAGACATCGGTAATAACTACTACATGGACCGTGCCTATATCTTCAATCACTCCTCTTTTCATCTCTCGGACGACACCGTATTTGTGGTAGGAGTAAATGGGGAGCTTTCGATAGAAAACCTCAGGATTATTCCGGAAGATGACAACTTCGACTTCGTTTCCTCGGGCATAGCCCAGTATCTCAACGATCTAGTGCTCCAGCCGGTAATAGACCCGTCCAAAATCGGTCGAAAAGTCCTGATTCATTATACTGGAAACGTACTCCCTTCCCTTTACACCCAAAATGCTTTCGCTTCTGACGTCGGGCGCATCGCGGCGTGGGATGGGAATGCGGCATCGGCCGCTGCCTTTATCGGCGCGAACATCCATTTGCTCATCAACGCGCTGAGGGACGATGGCGTCTTCGAGAATCATCGTGGCCCCCGCGACATCATCTATGACGGTCAGCAGACCAATATTCTAACCGCCAACGGCTCGTCGGCGATTCTCGTCGGCGGCTTTGGCGAAGATCACATCCAGGGAAGTGATGGCTTCGACATTATCTATGGAGGACCGGACGACGATTCCATTGTGTCGAGCGGCGGCAGCGACGAAATTTGGGGCGGGAACGAGAAGGGCAAGCCCGAGCTGACAGATATGGATTCTGTCGACTACGGCAATCGCTCATCCGGCATAGAAATCATCTATTCGTCAGACGCGGCTGGCGCCTACGTGCAAGTCGTGAAAGACGGTCTTGGCACCGACACTCTCCACTCCATCGAGCGCCTGACAGGATCGCCGCAAGCGGACACGCTCAAGCTGACGTCGCTGAGCGGCGCTGACGACATCGATTACATCGATCTAGGCGGCGGCACGGATGTGCTGGACATTTCCGGATTGCCCGGCTCGGTAACCGTCGACCTGCGAAACGTGGAAGACCAGACGGTACAAATGACCGCGGGAGGTGATATCCTGCACCTCCGCCATGTGGAGGCCGTAAAGACCGGGGGCGGCGACGATATCGTACATGGCGGCGAGATGCTTGGCTCGCTCAGCGCGGGTTCTGGCCAGGACACGCTATATCTCTCCTCCGCATCGGGAACCCGAGTGGATGGGACGGGCGGGTCGGTCCTTCTCCGCGCGGTTGGAACGTTCGGCTTCGACGGCTTCGAGAAGGTTGTCGGAAGCGACGCTCCGAACCTCATGTACGCGGCGGCGGGCAATCATTTCGTCGGCGGCGGCGGTCCCAATTATATCGAAGGTTCAGGCCAGGGCACCAAGCTCGAATCCGCCGCCGGCGACACCTATTTCAGCGCCAGGGACGGCGCGACGATCATCAGCGGCGCCGGCAACGATTATATCGAGGTCGAAGGCACGCACCCCGTCACCATCGTCTTCGGACGCGGCTCGGGACACGACGTGCTGGGCTCGCATTATCCCGGCTATTTCAGCGACCTGAGCGACCCTGAATGGATCTCAGATCTCAACGGGGGCCTGGCCCTCGCGATGCCGAGCTGGACCGCGGATAGGAGGAATGACACGATCCTGTTTCAGGGGCTCGGACCGGACGACCTCGAACTGCTGTGGGACTATCAGCAGTACGAATCCGAGGACGCTCGGATTGGGTACGCGGTGATCCGCATCAAGGACACGGGCGACACCCTCGCCCTCGGTGTTATCTACACCGGCAGGAACACGGTCACCGACGAATTCTACATGGTGGTGGATTGGGACCGGGAGGGCGGCTCCTCCGGACCGATTTACGACTTCGCCGACAAGAACGACGATTCCGACGAATATGGCAACACCATCGATCTGAAGCTGTTCTCCTTCGGCGGGGAAAAGCTCAGCCTTCTCGACATCTTCGACCTTCGCTCCATCGGCCCGACATCCCTCGACCCAAGCTACTATGCGGCGAAGGGCCTGCTGTCGGGCCTGAGCTGGAGCGGAGGCGGTCCGGGGGACGGCGCCGTCCTTGCGGGCTCCGGCGACGCCGACATCCTCGCTGGGGGCGACGGGCCAGACGACGTGCTAGGCGGTGCCGGCAACGACACCCTGTCCGGCGGCGCCGGCAACGACTTCGTGCGCGGCGGCACCGGCGACGACACGGTCCTGGCGGGACTGGGCAGCGACAGCGAGGATGGCGGCGGCGGCCGCGATACTATCGACTTTGGCGGGACCACCGCCGGCATCGTGGTTCACCTCACTTCGGGGACGGCGCAGGGCCCGGAGATCGGAATCGACACGCTGAGTTCGTTCGAGAACGCCACGGGCGGAGCGGGCGACGACGAGATTTTCGGGGACGACGGCGACAACGTCATTGCCGGCGGGGCCGGCTGGGACATACTGGCAGGCGCTGACGGCGCCGACGTTCTGGACGGCGGTGCGGGTTATGACCGGCTGGAAGGCGGGGCCGGCTGGGACACGTTTCTGTGGCGTCCCGGCGACGGGACGGATCTGATCGTCGACCAGGGCGATCCCTATCGGGCCAACACGCTAATCATCGAAGGCGCGACGCTTGCGGATTTCGTCGTGCGTCGCAATCCGACAACGCTGGATGGAGCGCTGATCTTCACCGCCACCGGCGAGACGATCTTCATCGGCGGAATGTTCGCCGGCACCAATAGCGGCATCGACGAGTTCCTGTTTCGCAGCGATCCGGCCAGTGGCGGGCACACCTACGAGTTCCACGATCTTGCCGCCCTGGCGGATGACGATACCGAGCTGCGCGCGCCGGTCGTCGGCAGCAGCGGCTCCGACCAGCTCGTCGGCACATCCGCCGACGACCTGATGTTCGGCCGCGGCGGAGACGATTCCTTGCAGGGCGGTGACGGCAGCGATACTCTGTACGGCGGCGCCGGCGACGACGGCCTGGCGGGCGGCGCAGGGGACGACCGCTATCATTACGAACGCGGGGATGGGCTGGATGTCATCGCCGACATTTCCGGTGACGATGTCCTGGCATTCGGCACGGCCGTCGTCCCCGGCGACGTGACGGTGAGCCGCGAGGGCGACGATCTCATTTTCGACATCTCCGGCGGCGGGCAGGTGCGGATCGTGTCGGGGGTCGATCTCGATCAGGCAATAGAGAATGTCACTTTTGCCGACGGCACAACCTGGACGCGCGCCGACGTGCTGGCCCGGGCGGGGAGCAGCGGCGACGACACCCTCACCGGAACGTCCGGCCCGGACGTTCTGACCGGCTTCGGCGGGGCCGATCAGCTGCTCGGCCTCGAAGGCTCGGACGTCCTCGACGGCGGTGCGGGGGACGACGTCCTCGACGGCGGCGCCGATTCCGACACGCTCCATGCGGGCCGCGGCGACGATCTCCTCATCGGCGGACTCGGCAACGACATCTACCGCTTCGACGCCGGCGACGGCAACGACGCGATCCGCGAATATGAGGGCACCGGTCCGGGCGGCAACGACACCGTCTACCTCGGGCCCGGGATCCTTCGCCTGGACACGACCATCGCCCGAAGCCCGGACGGGCTCAGCTACATCCTGTTCTTCGGCGGCGGCGAGGAGAGCCTGACGCTCTACGGAATGGCCACCGGCGCCCCCCAATACCAAGTCGAGCAGATCCGCTTCGCGCCCTTCTGGATCGTCTATACCGGCGCAAGCCTGGCCTTCCGCGCCCGCGACGTCGGCAATGGCGACGACATCCTCTCCGGCAGCGAAGGCACGGACATCATCCGCGGCCTGGGCGGCAACGACGCGATCGACGGGGGCGCCGGGACGGACTGGCTTCGCGGCGACGGCGGCAACGACATTCTCACCGGCGGCGCGGATGCCGACCTCTTCCAGTTCGGCCCCAACGATATAGGCTCGCAAAGCGACCGGATCACCGATTTCGTGTCCGGCGAGGACCGGATCGACCTCGCGGCGATCGATGCGGATCCGGCGGACGGGGCGGACCAGGCCTTCAGCTTCATCGGCTCCGCGCCGTTCAGCGGAACCGCGGGAGAGCTCCGTTACGTCTTCGACGGGACCGACACCCGGGTCGAGGGCGACCTGGACGGCGATTGCAGCCCCGACTTCGTCCTTCTGCTGACCGGACAGAAGATCCTGTCGGCGACCGATTTCGTCCTGTAGCTTCCGGCGGTTCGCGGCCAGGCCGAGGTCAGGGCCCGGCCGGCGCGGGAGCCGATCCGTCACACCCCAAGGCCGCGCCGGGCATCGCCTCGGCGGAAAATGGTCTCACCCAAAGCCCCGAAGCACCGAAGGGGTCGGCGCGGCGCGGCGGATCGCGCGCTCCGATTATGCCTGGCCGTCTGAAGGGAGCGACTGCGTCGCTTTCCGAAATCGCGATTGAGTGAGTCTGTGCACTGCCGCAGCGTCTTCGGTGCTTCGGGTGAACAACATCGTTTGAGCGATTGCGGGCCCGTCTCGTTGTGCGTCCGCGGAAGCGGACGGATGGAAATAGGGGTTTCATAGGAAGAACATATGTGGCACAAACTGGCGACGGGCCGCGGTGTTCCCGGGTCCCGGCTTTCGCCGGGATGACGTGAGGGTGGCGCGGCGTGGGGCGGTCGGGTCGAGGGGCGGGGCGGTCCTTCGACGGGCTCAGGACGATCGGGTGGGGCGATGGCGCACAGGAAGAAGGTGGCGGGGCTGTGGCGGAAACGGTTCCTCCGCGCCCTGGCCCGGACGGCGAATGCGAAGCTTTCGGCGGAGATGGCGGGGGTCGATCATTCGACCGCTTTTCAGCTGCGCAAGCGCGATCCGGGGTTCGCGGCGGCCTGGCCGCGGGCCCGGGCCTGGGGGCGGGAGCGGGTCAAGGCGGAGGGGCGGCCGGCCTATCCGGGCGGGCGGCCGCGGCCGGCGGGGAGCCGCGGGACGCTGGATCCGCGCGAGCTCAAGGCGCGCCGGTCGGGCGACGGGGGGATGGAGATCGTCAGGTGCGGCGAGGGGCGGATGTCGCCGGCCAGCGACGCGATCTTCTTCGCCCACCTCGCCGCGGGCCATGGCGTCCGGCGCTCGGCGGCGGTCGCCGGCTTCTCGACGACGGCGGTCTACAACCGGCGGATGACCGATCCCGGCTTCGCCGCGCAATGGGAGGCGGCGAAGGACCAGTGCCTCGCGCGCAACGACATGCTGCTGATCGAATCGGTGCCCCGGACTCTCGATCCCGAGATCAGCGAGGCGGCGGAGGCGCTGCCGCGGCCGACCATCGCCGAGGCGATCCAGATCCAGCGCCTCTACCGCGCCCGCGAGCCGGGAGCGCGAAGGCCGGGGCGCGGACTTCCGGAGCGGAATTCCCAGGACGCGATGAAGAGCATCCTCACCAAGATCGAGGCGATCGAGCGGCACGAGGAGCCGAAGAAGCTCGCCGAGGGCTGGGTCCAGGACGAAGCGGGGAACTGGATCCCGCCGGGCTGGGCGAGGATCGCGTCCTAGAGCGCGATCGCCTTGGGTCGATCCGTCATTGCGGGGAGCGAAGCGACGAAGCAATCCAGCCGGGCTTCCGGCGCCGCACTGGATTGCTTCGCTTCGCTCGCAATGACGAGCAGGGTCATTCCAGGGCCGATCACCCTCCAGGTCCGGCCATCGGGCTTGTCCCTTGCCAGGTCCAGATGCCGCCCTCGTTCTCGTTGCCGTAGATCGTCTGCATCGAAGCGCCTCCCGCCGCTCCCGCGGCCTTCGGTGACAGTCACTTTCGGGACTCGGACCGAGCCAGCACCCTCGGCTCGCAGAACGGCTTGCGCAGCACCGCGATCCCCATCGGCACCAGCTCCTCGACCACCACTCCGCCCGCCCGGACGCAGCGTTCCGGCGCCAGGTCGTAGTGGATGATCCGCCGGGTATATTGCGGGCAGACGTCGCCGCAGGGGTGGTCGGCGACGACGAGGAGGCCGTGGTGGCGGCCGAGGACGATCCGGCGGTTCATCATCGCTCGCCTGTCGAACGGCGCGGCGGCGAGGCGCACGAGGTCGGCGTCGGAGAGGCGGCGGATCGCCGGGGCCGGGCGGCGGGCGGACGCGGAGACGGGGGCGGGGCCGGCGGAGGGCGCGGCGGCGGGCTGGAGGGCGAGGGCGGCGAGGGCCCAGGCGGCGGTCAGGCTGATCATCGGCGGTTGCTCCTCGACTCGGGGGGTCAGGGTGCCGGGAGTGGGGGCGCTGGTCCAGCGCAACGGGCAAGGACCGCCGCCGCCGCTTTGGAAGAGCCGCTCATTCCGGCCCGCTCGCCTCCGCGACCATTACCGCCGGGGTCCACAGCCGTTCGCGCCTTGCCCGCTTCTCGTCCGCGCCCTGGGCGTCGTAGGAAACCGGCTCGGCGGCCAGCTGCCAATGCGGGTCGTCGAAGGCGTTGAGGTTCAAGGTGGCGAAGAGGCCGCGGTCCGTCGCGATCGTCGCTCCGAGATAGACTCCGCAGCTCGGGCAGACGAGGTAATCCGCCTGGCGGGAGGCGAAACGGTAGGCGGCGGCCCCGGGCGGGACGGCGAGGCTCAGGGTCGCCCGGCCTTCGGGATCGGAGACGGTTCGGGCGGAGTGCTTGCGGCAGAAGGCGCACTGGCAGGCGCGCGGCGCGAGCGGACGGCGGGTCTCGAAGGCGAGGGCGAGGGCCCCGCAATGGCAGCGGCCTTCGTGGACCTTCGCTTCGCCGGGGGCCCCGACGGCGGGGGATCGGGCTTCCATCGGGCGAGCATAGCAGAGCGGCGGCGGATCGGGGACTGGAGCGAGCGACTCGCGCTCGCTTCGAGCGGCCGCGGGATCCCGCCCGGCCGGGTGCGGTCAGCGTAGCGGGGCCGATTCCCCATTTACCTTGCGCGGCGTTGGGATAGGTGAGTTCGGGCGAGGAGGAGAGGCACGTGTATTATGTCCTGACCAGCCGCGAGGCGCTGATCCGGCAGCTGCCCAGGGGCGGGGTGGGGGCCGAGATCGGAGTCGCCAAGGGGACCTTCGCCGCCGCGATCCTGGAGGCCGCCGAGCCCCGCGAGCTCCATCTGATCGATCCCTGGAGCCATCTCGAAACGGGGCCGGACCCGCTGCAGGCCAGCGGCCATCTCGAGTCGGTCGACCGCGCGCTTGGCGGGACCTTCGCTCCGCCCGCGGCCAACGCCCAGGGCGACTCGGCCTTCGCCGCGGTCGAGGCGCGCTTCGCGGGCGACTCGCGGGTCCGGCTCCATCGCCAATTTTCCTACAAGGCGGCCCCGGGCTTTGCCGACGGATCGTTCGACTTCGTCTATATCGACGGCGACCACCGCTTCGAGTTCGTGCTTCGCGATCTCCAGGACTTCGCCGCCAAGCTCAAGCCCGGCGGGCTGATGTTCGGCCACGACTTCTTCGAGGACGACTTCGCCAGGCGCGAGCATTACGGCGTGATCGAGGCGGTCAACGCCTTCATCAAGCGCTCCGACTTCCGCTTCCTGATGCTGACGGCGGAGCCCTTCTCGACCTTCTGCCTAGCCCGGCGCCTCGACGGCTTCGCCGGCGGCTTCCTTCGCAACATGCTCGAGAGCGAGGCGCAGATGGTCGAGATACCGGATTCGATCGCCAGCAACTATCGCGACAAATCCTACCGGCGGCGCGACGGCTCGACCAAGCGAATCCCAAGCTTCATGAGCGCCCGCCAGTTCCAGCTGGCCTAGCGGCGTGAGCGCGGCAGGCTCCCCGTAAAATGCGCAACTTGCTGAAATAGCGGATTGATCGGCCCCCGGCGGCCGCTACAAGGAGCGCGTCCGGGGGCGGACGTCAGCAGTGGAATCGGGGGGAACTGCGGATGTCGCGGGAATTTGCTTATCCTAATCGCCGGATGCTGCTCGCCGGGCTCGGCGCCGGCGCCGTCGGGGCGGCCGCCGCGGCCGCTCCGGTGCTCGGCCTCCGGCTCGACGACGGCCGGCTGAAGCCGGCGGCCTCCTGGTGGGACCGCGCCTTCCTCTCGCTGCAGTCGGCGGGGCTCGCCGAATGGACCGCGGTCGTCGGCGAGAGCTTCACGCTCGCCACCGCCAGGGGCAACCACCTGCTGCGGATCGCGGCCGTCACCGCTTTCCCGCGGTCGGGGCCCAGGCCGAACTCGCTCGGCCGCTCGCAGGCCTTTTCGGTGACCTTCGAGACGGTGGCGGGCCCGGCGCTGCCGCCGATCGACACCCTCTACCAGCTTACCCACGCTTCCTACCCGGCCCTGCCCATCTACATGGGCGCGCCGGTCAAGGCCGGCACCAGGACTCGGCTGATCGCGGTGTTCAACTAGCCGATTCGCGGCCCTGCGGCGCGAGTCCCGGGATTCGGGCCCAGGCCGCCGACGTTTCGCCGCCGGAACCGGAAGCGGGGTCCCGCGCTTTGATCCGCTATGGATGAGAAAGTCTATGACGAGCCGACCAAGGTCGACGCCTTGGACGGCACGGTCGTGCTCGACGGACCGGACGGAGTCGCGGTGACGATGACCCCCGACGCCGCGCTCGAGACGTCGGACCGGCTCCTCCTCGGAGCGAGCCAGGCGATGGGCCAGCAGGTCCAGGAAGAGCGGCGCCGCCAGAGGGGAAACGGGTCTCCGGAAGAGCCTCCGCAGGGTCGCTAGCGGCCCCGGGGCGGCGGTCGCGGCGGGTTTCGAATAACGAAAGGTCGCGGCCGAGCATTCCGACAGCATAGGCGCGTCCGCGGGCGGACCGGCACTCGCCCGGGGCAGGCGGGAAAGACGTGCGTGAAGTTTTCGCGGTGTCTTGCCTAGTCGCCAAGTATCGGCTTATTATAGTCCCGCGCTCCTAATCTTGATCGTGAGGGAGCGTCCGCAATCGCGCGGCGAACACGGGTGCCGGCTATCGGCCGGTCGGCCTGCGAATATTTTCGGGGGATGGGCATGGCGCCCAGCCCCGGTTCCCGAGCGATCGACCGCCCGGCGTCCGGGCGGAGCGGCGACGCAGGGGAAGCTAGATGACCGACGAGGCCGCAATGCCGCGCAGGCCCTCCATCGGGACGACAGGATCGAAAGCCGCGGCGCTCGCCCGCGGCCGCGGGCGACCGCGCTAGACCGGTCACCTCCGCCCCACCCAAGGCGGAGGCGGGGGCCGGGGCGCGACACCCCTCGTTTCGCTCCGGCCCCCACTTCTAAATCCCCAGCCGCTCCTTCCGCCGACTAATCGAGGCGCCGGGGCGATTTCGGTTTCACTTCCTGCCATGCCTTGCTATGCCGTTGATAGAGAACGACTTCTCTGAGGGGGGAAGCATGAATTCCGAAGATTCGCCGCGGGATCCGCGAAGCCGTGCGGTGATGAGCGCGAGCGCCCTGGGCCGGGGCGCGGTGGCGATCCGGCTCGAATGCGGCCACGTCACCCGCCGCCGACCGCTGTGCAGCCCGTCGCGGGTGATCTGCCGGGAATGCTGAAGCCGGGTTGGACCCGCCGGCCGACCTGAAGGGGGAAGGCGGCGGGCTCAGGAACGAGGACGATCGCGCCGCGCTGCTCGTCATCGCCGCCGAATATGAAGCGGAGGGCAGGTCGATCCGGGTCGGCCGCTCGCCGGTGATCGCGACCACCGCGAGCAGGATCATCGCCGATTCGTTGTCGCCAACTCCGGCGCGCCAATTCCCCATCGCGCGCGAGGAGAGCAAGGCGAGGCGGATGGCGGCGAGACGGCTGTTCGCCTCGGCCGCGCCACTGTCGATGACGAGTTGCATCGGCACGGTCGAAATGGCGCGGCGCCTCGCGGCATTCAATGCCGCGCGCACAAATTGAGCCGTCAGGCCGGCTTCGGCTCGTCGCCGTCGGGCTGGCGCGGCGGCGCCCCGGCGTCGCCGAGCGGCCCCGGCGCGGTCCAGCCGCAGCGCGGGCAGTCTTCGTCGCTGCGCACCGGCGCGTGCAGGCCCCAGGGGCGGTCGATCGAGCAGGTCATCATGGGCCCATGCATAATTATGCATTCCTGTGCATACAATGAACAAAATCCGTTCGGCCGTTGCTGGCCGCGCCGGGACTGCCTAGGAGCGGCCGGAAACTCTGATCCTCAGGAGGCTACTTTCATGAAGCTCGACAACAACGTCGCCGCGGTGGTCACCGGCGGCGCCTCGGGGCTCGGCGAGGCGACCGCCCGGGCGCTCGCCGCGAAGGGCGTCAGGGTCGCCGTCTTCGACCGCGATTCGGAGAAGGGCGCGGCCGTGGCGCAATCGATCGGCGGCATCTTCGCCGAGGTCGACGTGACCTCGGACGAGGCGGTGGCGGCCGGCTTCGCCAAGGCGCGCGAGGCGCACGGCCAGGAACGGATCTGCGTCAATTGCGCCGGGGTCGCCAACGCCGCCAAGACGGTCGGGCGCGACAAGGCGACGGGCGAGGCCAGGCCCTATCCGATCGCCCAGTTCGAGCTGGTCATCAGGATCAACCTGATCGGCACCTTCCGGGTGCTCGCCCAGTCGGCGCTCGGGATGGTCGGGCTCGAGCCGCTCGAGGACGGCGAGAGGGGCCTCATCGTCAACACCGCCTCGGTCGCCGCCCAGGACGGGCAGATCGGCCAGGCCGCCTATTCGGCGTCGAAGGCCGGAGTGCTCGGGATGGCGCTGCCGATCGCCCGCGACCTGATGAACGAGGGGATCCGGGTCAACACCATCCTGCCCGGCGTGTTCGAGACTCCGATGGTGGCGATGATGCCTCAGAACGTGAAGGACGCGCTTGCCGCGCAGGTGCCCTTTCCCAAGCGCCTCGGCCGCGCCGAGGAATATGCCCGGCTGGCGGTGTTCATGGCCGAGAACAGCTATCTGAACGGCGAATATGTCCGCCTCGACGGCGCGATAAGGATGGCGCCGCGCTAGGAGCCTCGAGCGCCCGGCCGTCCTAATCCTGTTAAATCGGCGTCCGACACCGAATTACGGGAGGGGGCGGAAAATCGGTGTCGGACACCGAATTTCGGGGCGGAAAATCGGTGTCCGACACCGAATTTCAGGGACTCCGAATTTCAGGGCTCGGGGGAGGGAAGGGTGGCCGGCTCTCCGTCCTCGGTCGCCTCGTCGAGGCCGAGGAACGGAGCCGCCGCCGCCATCGCCGAGCGGAAGAGGAGGGCCGCGATCGCTCCGGCGATCGGGAAGGCGATCGCGATCGCCGCCGGCGGCAGGGCGAAGAGGGACCGCTCCAGCGCGCCGAGCCTCGCCAGGCGCAGATGACAGGCCAGGGCCAGCGCGGCGCCGGCCGCGGCCCAGGCGGCGGGCCGCCGCGCCCCGGGCCGGCTCAGCCCCGCCGACCACAGCGCCGCTCCGGCGAGGAAGGCCGGCAGCCACAGCGTCGAGGCCGCCTGCACCGCGACGAGGCCGGCGAGGACGAAGGTCATGCCGGCGAGCAGCGGCAAGGCGGCGATGAGCTGGCGCGGGCCGTCGCCCGCCGCCGCTCCGAGCGCGACGAGGCCGAGCAGGCCGATCAGGACCAGGCCGCCGCCCGCCGAGGCGAGCAGCGCCGCCAGCGCCAGCTGGACGAAACGCCGGAGCGCCGTCAAAGCGCCTCGCTCCGCCCCGGCCGGGCGATCGCCCGGAAGGCGAGCGCGGCGGCGAGGCCGAGGCCGGCGGCGACCAGGGCGCCGTCGGGGCGTACGAGACCGGGCTCGCCGATCCGCCTCTCCACCGCCGTCGCGACGACGGCCCACAGGCCCAGGCCGGCGGCAGCGCCGGCCGCGGCCCAGGCCGACGCCCGCCGGGCGCCCTCGAAGCGCCGGGCGAGCGCGCACATCGCCGCTCCGGCGAGGAAGGCGGGCCCGCTGGCGACGATCAGGCCGCCCCCGAGCCCGGCGCCGAGACCCGCGACCAGGCCGGGGAGCGTCGGGGCCTGGCTTGTCCAGCCGCCGCCGAGCACCGTCGCGCCGAGCAGGATCGCCGAAGCGAGCAGCAGTCCGGCCGCGGCGCCGGCGACGAGCGCGGCCAGCGCCAGCCGAAGCAGAAGCCTGATTCCCATCGATCCGTCTCTCCCGTCCGTCTCAGGGCCGTCTGCCCATCGGCGGGGCGGGCCGTCTACGGGCCGGCGGAGGAGCTTCGATGGAGAAAGGTTGCACGGCGAAAAATCGGTGTCCGACACCGAATTTCACGGCGCCGGGCGTCCCGCGGGACCTGCGGATTATACGTAGAATGGGCGCGCGGTAACGACTCATTACCCTTTCGGGCGGAGATTCCCGGCCGCCGCACCCGGCTGGAAAGGAGGATGGAAATGCGAGTCGCCGCCCTGCTCGAACGCGCCGCCGCCGAGGACCGGCGACGCTTCATGCGCCATCCGGTCAGCTTCGGCGCCGGCCTCGCCTCCGAGAGCGGCCGGCCGGGCTCGCCGGTGACGGTGGTCGACCTCTCCACCCACGGCTGCGGGATCGAGGTTTCCGGCCATTGCGAGCCCGGCTCGCGGGTCTGGCTGAAGCTTCCGGGCCTCGAGAGCTGGCCCTCGCGCATCGTCTGGTCCCAGGGCGACCGCGCCGGCCTCAGCTTCGACCGGCCGCTCCACCAGGCGGTGGTGGACCGCTACGCCTGATTATTCCTCCCCGCGATTTCGCGGGGAGGGGGACCAGGCGAAGCCTGGTGGAGGGGTCCTTACACACTTGGAAGAGCCCCTCCACCGCGCTTCGCGCGGTCCCCCTCCCCTGCAAATGCAGGGGAGGAATTGCTCAAGCCGCGGTCCAGCCCCCGTCCATGCTGAGGTTGGCGCCGGTGATCGCGCTCGCCTCGTCTCGGCAGAGGAAGAGGGCGAGGGCCGCGACCTGGTCGACGGTGACGAACTTCTTGGTCGGCTGGGCGGCGAGGAGGACGTCGTTCATCACCTGCTCGCGGGTCAGGTTCCTCGCCTTCATCGTGTCGGGGATCTGGTTCTCGACGAGACGCGTCCAGACGTAGCCGGGGCTGATGCAGTTCACCGTCACGCCGCTCGTCGCGGTCTCCAGCGCCACCGCCTTGGTGAGGCCGGCGACGGCATGCTTGGAGGCGACGTAGGGGGCCTTGTTGGGGGAGGCGACGAGGCTGTGCGCCGAGGCGGTGTTGATCACCCGGCCCCAGCCCCTCGACTTCATCGCCGGAAGGGCGAGTCGGATGGTGTGGAAGGCGGCGGTGAGATTGAGGGCGATGAGCAGGTCCCATTTGGCGACCGGGAACTCGTCGATCGGGGCGACGTGCTGCATCCCGGCGTTGTTGACGAGGATGTCGACGGGGCCGGCCTCCGCCATCATCGCCTCGATCGCCTCGGGGCGGGTGAGGTCGGCGTCGCTGTAGCCGGCGCCGAGCTCGGAGCTGAGGCGCTCGATCTCGGCCGGGTCGCCGAAGCCGTTGAGGGTGACCCGGGCGCCCTCGCCGGCGAGCGCGCGGGCGATGGCGAGGCCGATGCCCGAGGTGGAGCCGGTGACGAGGGCGGTCTTGCCGGTGAGGAACATGGACAAAGGCTCCAGCAGGTAAGTGAAGCCGTCATTGCGAGGAGCGAAGCGACGAAGCAATCCAGTTTCGGCGCCCGGCCCGGACCCGTGGCTGGATTGCTTCGCTGCGCTCGCAATGACGGCTTTCGCCCTCCCGGCGCCTTTGCAACCTTGCACTCACCCGATCATTGTCGGGCCGGAACAGGGAGAGCGGCATGCGTCTTGGCGGCTATCGGACCAGCGACAACGTCTCGGACCAGGGACGCGGCTTCGGCGGCGGCGGCTTCGGCGGCGGCGGCGGCGGGGGCGGCTGCCTCTTCGCCCTTCTGCCGATGGTGCTCAGCCGGTTCGGCATCGGCGGAGTGCTGATCCTCCTGCTCGGCTATTGCGCCCTCAGCTACATGGGCAGCGGCGGCGGCGGGCTTGGAGTCGGCGGCCCGGGAACGACGGTCGCGCCGCACCAGCAGGGCTCCGGAGCGACCGACAGCGCCGCCCAGGCCTGCTCGAGCGAGCCGGCCAAGCGCTTCTCCTGCCAGGTGCTGGCGAGCACCGAGGACACCTGGGCGAAGCTGTTCGCCGCCAACGGGCAGAGCTACCGGCCGCCGGCCCTGTCCTTCTACGGCGGCGGCGGCCGCTCCGGCTGCGGCGCGGCGCAGTCGGCGATGGGGCCCTTCTACTGCCCGACCGACCGCGGCATCTATCTCGACACCGCCTTCTTCGAGGAGCTCCAGGGCAAGTTCGGGGCGGCCGGCGACTTCGCCCAGGCCTATGTCATCGCCCACGAGGTCGGCCACCATATCCAGAACCTGACCGGGGTGCTGGGCCAGGCCGCGGAGCAGCAGCGGCGGGTATCGCGCGCCGAGGGCAATGCCATCCAGGTGAGGGTCGAGCTGCAGGCCGATTGCTATGCCGGAGTCTATGCGGCCAACGCCAAGGACGAGCAGGGGCGGCCGGCGATGGAGCCGGGCGATGTCGAGGAAGGGCTTCGAGCCGCTCAGGCGATCGGCGACGACACCCTCCAGCGCCAGGCGCAGGGCCGGGTGGTTCCGGAAGCCTTCACCCACGGCAGCGCCGCCCAGCGCACCCAGTGGCTCAAGCGGGGGCTGGAATCGGGCGACCCCGCGGCCTGCGACACGTTCGGCGGATAATTCCTCCCCGACACTGGTCGGGGAGGGGGACCATGCGAAGCATGGTGGAGGGGTCCTTCGGACGCTTCGAGAACCCCTCCACCGTCCTTCGGACGGTCCCCCTCCCCCGGAAATCCGGGGGAGGAATTCGCGACGGCTTTGCGCTAGGAGACTCGCAACCCGGGAGTCCTCCATGATCCGCTTGCTCCTCGCCCTGCTTCTCCTCCCGCTCGCGGCCGCCGCTTCGGCGGCGCCCTTCGCCAGCGACCGGATCTCGGTCGAGGTCGTGGGCTCAGGGCCCGACGTCGTCCTCGTCCCCGGCCTCAGCTCGTCGCCGGAGGTGTGGCGGAGCACGGTCGCGGCGCTGCCGGGCTATCGCTACCATCTCGTCCATGTCGCCGGCTTCGCCGGCAGGCCGGCCGGCGCCAACGCCTCCGGGCCGGTGGTCGAGCCGGTGGCGGAGGAGATCGCCCGCTACATCGGCGACCGGAAGCTGGCGAAGCCGGCGATCGTTGGCCATTCGCTCGGCGGCGCCTGGGCGATCATGGTCGCGGGACGCCATCCCGGCCTGGTCTCGAGGGCGATGGTGGTCGACATGCTGCCCTTCCTGGGCGCGATGTTCGGCGGCCCGACGGCGACGGCGGAGAGCGTCCGGCCGATCGCCGAGCAGATGCGCAAGGGCATCGCGAGCTCCGCCGGCGAGGAGCGCCGCAAGCAGATCGAGAAGACCATCGCCGGGATGGTCCGCACCGAGGCGGCCCGGCCGGCGATCATCGGCCATTCGCTGGCCAGCGACCCGGCCGCCTCCGGCCAGGCGATGTACGACCTGATCACCACCGACCTCAGGCCCGACGTCGCGAAGATCAAGGTGCCGCTGACCGTGCTGTTCGTCACCCCCCAGGGCGCTCCTGTGACCGACGCCCAGATGGAGCAATATTACGCGATGAGCTATTCCGGAGCGCCGCAGGCGGTTCTGAAGCGGATCCCCGACAGCTATCATTTCATCATGCTCGACGCGCCCGAGCGGTTCCAGGCCGAGCTGAAGGAATTCCTGAAGTAATTCCTCCCCGGCATTTGCCGGGGAGGGGGACCGCGCGAAGCGCGGTGGAGGGGCCTTACGGAGCCCGAAGAACCCCTCCACCAGGCTTCGCCCGGTCCCCCTCCCCGCGAAATCGCGGCGAGGAATTGAGGAAATTCCGGATCCACCCCGCCACCAGCGCCCGGTCGTCGGGGGAGTCGAGCGAGGCGAGGGCGGCGTCGGGGGCGGGGAGGCGGGCGCGGCGGTGCTCGATCAGGGCCCTCGCATAGTCGGGCTCGAACTCCGGGTGGAACTGCATCGACAGGGCATCGCGCCCCCAGGCGAGCATCCCGAACGGGCTGAAGGCGCTGTGCGCCAGCACCTGCGCTCCCGGCGGGGCGACGGTGACCCGGTCCTGGTGCGAGACCGGGACGGCGATCCGCTGCGGCGGGTCGGCGCCCATCCAGTCCGGCCGCGCGACGATCTCGTAATCCTGAAGCCCGACCGCCCAGCCACGCTCCGACTTCTCGACCCGCCCGCCCAGCGCCTCGGCCATCGCCTGGTGGCCGAAGCAGATCCCGACCAGCTTCGGCCCGCCCCTCGCCTCGCGCAGGAAGGCGAGCAGAGGCGCGATCCACGGCAGCGGCTCGTAGACCCCCGCCGCCGAGCCGGTGACCAGGAAGGCGGGATGGGCTCGGGGCGAGGACGGCAGCTCGCCGGCCGCGACGTCGTAACCGCGGATCGCGAAGCCCGGCCCGAGCAGCCGGGCGAACATGGCGTCGTATGAGCCGAAGCGCGCCTCGAGCCCGCCGGGCGGAGCGCCGGTGCGGAGGATTCCGATCTCCATTCCGAGCGCTTAGACCGGAAGGCGCGGCCCGTCATCCCGGCGAAAGCCGGGACCTTGGGCGAGACCCGCCGAGACCGTTCGTCCCGAGGTCCCGGCTTGCGCCGGGATGACGGAAGGTCAGCGGTCGCCGCGGTCGCCCTGGCCGGACTTGACCTTGGTCTTGGCGTGCTGGCGGCGGTCGGCCGCGAGGCTGGCGCCGACTTCGACGACGTCCTTGAACTGGCCTTCCTTGTCGCGGCGGACGAAAAGCTTGGCGTTGCCGGTGTCGATCAGCTCGCGTTTACGCTCAGCCATGGAAATTCTCCCGAGTTGTTACGTCGGGGGAAGAATCCCTGGGAGTCGCGCTGGTTCCCGAGCTAGGCGGCTTCCGCCTCGTATTCGTCGCTCATCACCGGGCCCGAATCCTGGCCCTTGGCGGAGACGTCGCGGTCGACCAGCTCGATGATCGCGATCGGAGCGGCGTCGGAAGC
>DASVVX010000013.1:0-2755 GCA_036386295.1 Allosphingosinicella sp. | reverse complement strand
GTCGCAGACCGAGCGATATTCGTCGTAAAAGGCCTTGCTCGCCTCGGCGCTCTCGCCGTCGCCCTGGACGAGATGCTTGAACATCTCCCAATGGCCGGTGAGGTGGTCGCCCAGGTTCATCGCCATGAAGCCGGCGAGCTGGAGGAAGCCCGGATAGACCGACCGGCCGGCGCCCGGATAGGTGTAGGGCACCGAGGCGATGACGTTCTGCTGGAACCAGCTGTGCGGCCGCTGGGTGGCGACGGTGTTGACCGCGGTCGGCGCCTTGCGGGTGTCGATCGGCCCGCCCATCAGGGTCAGGGTGCGCGGCCGGGCCGGATTGCGGTCGGCGCTCATCAGAGCGGCGGCGGCGTAGCAGGGGACGGAGGGCTGGCAGACGGCGAGCATATGGGCGCCCGGCCCGATATGCTCGAGGAACTCGACGAGATAGTCGATATAGTCGTCGAGGTCGAAGCGCCCGGCCTCGAGCGGGACGAGCTTGGCGTCGCGCCAGTCGGTGATGAAGACGTCGTGGCGCGGAAGCATCCGCTCGACCGTGCCGCGCAGCAGGGTCGCATAGTGGCCCGACATCGGCGCGACGATCAGCAGCCTGGGGCCGCCCTTCACGCCCTCGCGGCGGAAATGCTTCAGCTGGCCGAACGGCTTGCGAAGCACGATCTCCTCGTGGACCGCGACGCTTCGCCCCTCGACCCGCGTCCGCTCGAGCCCGAACTCCGGCTTGCCGCGCGGCGCCGAGGCATGGGCGAAGACGTCCAGGGCGGACGCGACGATCGGCCCCATCTGGCTGTAGGCGAAGGGGTTGACGGGATTCTGGAGCCAGCCGGCGCCGATATTGGCGAGGGTCGAAGCTCCGGCGAGCAGCGATCGCTGCATTTCATAGGCGTCATAGAGCATGTGGGGACCTGTTTGGTGCGCCGCGGCAGGGCCGTCAACGGAAAAGGGGTTGCGGATCAAAACCATCCACAGTTGCGATAGGTCCCGTCGCCCCAGCGAAGGCTGGGGCCCCGGCGGGTGAAGAGCGCGGCGCCCTTCACCCCTTGGGATCCCAGCCTTCGCTGGGATGACGCGAAGCCCCGCCCCTGCTACCCCCACGCCATGGCCACCAAGATCGACGAGACCGCTTCCCCCCGGAAGATCGCCAACCTCGCTTTGATCTGGCGCTTCACGGCCCGCTACAAGGGCCATGTCGCCGGCGCCCTGCTCGCGCTTGTGGTCGCGGCTCTGGCGACTCTGGCCATCCCAAGCGCGTTCAAGCTGATCATCGACCGCGGCTTCGCCGGCACCGGCGGCGACGTCGGCCGCTGGTTCCAGTATCTCCTCCTCATCGTCGTGGTGATGGCGATCGCCACCGCGCTCCGCTTCTATTTCGTCTCCTGGCTCGGCGAGCGGGTCGTCGCCGACGTTCGCGAGGCGGTCCAGCGCAACCTGCTGCGCCTCGCTCCGAGCTTCTTCGAGGAGAACAGGCCGTCCGAGATCGCCTCGCGCCTCACCGCCGACACCACGATCATCGAGCAGGTGGTCGGGACCACCATCTCGGTGGCGCTTCGCAACATCGTCATGGGCATTGGCGGGATCGTCTATCTGATGGCGCTTGCGCCGAAACTGACCCTGATGCTCCTCCTCGGGATCCCGGTCGTCGTCCTGCCGATCATGTTCCTCGGCCGCCGCATCCGCAACGTCTCGCGCTCGAGCCAGGACCGGGTCGCCGAGGTCGGGGCGATGGTCGACGAGGTGCTGGGCGCGATGAAGATCGTCCAGGGCTTCGGCCAGGAGGCGCGCGAGGCCAGCCGCTTCGCCGAGGCGGTCGAGCGGGTCTTCCAGACCGCCCGGCGCCGGATCACGCTTCGAGCCGCGATGACGGCGGGGGTGATCGCGCTCATCTTCGGCTCGATCACGATGGTGATGTGGCAGGGCGCGGTCGACGTCCAGTCGGGACGGATCTCGGGCGGCACCATCGCCGCCTTCGTCCTCACCGGCGGCCTCGTCGCCGGCGCCTTCGGGGCCCTGACCGAAGTCTATGGCGACCTCCTGCGCGGCGCCGGCGCCGCCGGGCGGCTGGCCGAGCTGCTCGCCGAGGAGCCGGAGATCAGGGCCCCGGCCGTGCCGAGGCCGCTGCCCGAGCCGGGCCGCGGAGCGCTCGAGTTCCGCGCCGTCACTTTCCGCTACCCGACCCGGCGCGAAGTCAGCGCGCTCCACGATTTCTCGCTCGCCGTCGCGCCGGGCGAGACCCTCGCCGTGGTCGGCCCGTCGGGCGCGGGCAAGTCGACCCTGTTCCAGCTCGCCCAGCGCTTCTACGATCCGGAGGCGGGGACCGTCCTCCTCGACGGAATCCCTCTTCCCGAGGCGGACCCGCACGAGGTCCGCTCGCGGATCGCGATGGTGCCGCAGGAGACGGTGATCTTCGCCGCCTCGGCCCGCGACAATCTGCGCTACGGCCGCTGGGAGGCGGCGGACGACGAATTGTGGGCGGCGGCGGAGACCGCCAACGCCGCCGAGTTCCTGAGGAAGCTTCCCGACGGGCTCGACACCTTCATGGGCGAGGGCGGGGCGCGGCTGTCGGGAGGCCAGCGCCAGCGGCTCGCCATCGCCCGGGCGGTGCTCCGCGACGCGCCTCTGCTTCTGCTCGACGAGGCGACCTCGGCGCTCGACGCGGAAAGCGAGCGGCTCGTCCAGGCCTCGCTCGAGCGGCTGATGGAGGACCGCACCACCATCGTCATCGCCCACCGCCTCGCCACCGTCCGGGCCGCCGACCGGA
>DASVVX010000012.1:0-26408 GCA_036386295.1 Allosphingosinicella sp. | reverse complement strand
CCGCTCCACCGGCGCCCGCCGCGATCGTCCGCCGCCGGCCGGCCGATGCGCAGCCGCCACCGGCCGACCCGGGCGAGGCCGCGCCCATTGCCGTCCTGTCCGAAGCGACGCCGGCCGATCCGGAGCCGGAGCGGCCCGCGTCCGCCACGGCGCGCGCTGCCGCCCCGGCCCGAAGCGGGACCGTCGCCCGCCCGGGCGGCGACGTCCGCGCCGCGCCGGCGGCGCTCGAGTCGTGGGCGACAGCCGACTCGCCGCCGCTCCCAGGGGCCGCGGCGGCGGAGGCGTTCGCGGCCGAGTTCCCGCCGCCCGGGGCTGGCGAGACCGGGCCGCGAGCCGTTCCGGCCAGGGCCGTGCCGGCGGCCGACGCCCCGGCCCCGCCCGTCGCCTCCACCCATTCCGACGTCCACCTCTTCGCGCCGCGCGCGGCGGCCGCGCCGGCGCCGGCTCCGGTTGAGATCCGGATCGGCCGGATCGACATCCACGCCGCTCCGCCGGCCGCCCCGGCCGCCCCGGCGGCGGCGCCCGGGCCGACCCTCGACGCCTTCCTCGCCCGGCCGCGGCGATGAGCGACCATCGCGCCATCGCCGCCGTCACCGCCACGCTGAAGGCGATCATCCAGGAGGCGGCGAGCGGGGCGGTCAGCCAGAGCGAGGTGCGGTTGGGCGCTCCGACCACGGCCCTGGCCGAGGGCACCACGCCGACCGTCAACCTGTTCCTGTTCCGCACCACGCCCAACGCGGCGATGCGCAACGTCCATCTGCCCACCCGCCGGTCCGACGGCAGCGGCCGGTCGCGCGCGCAGACCGCGGTCGATCTCCACTACATCCTCACCTTCTACGGAAGCGCGGCGAAGTTCGAGCCCGAGCGGCTGCTCGGCGCGGTCAGCCTCGCGCTCGAGGAACGGCCGGTGATGACTCCGGCGATGATCGAAAGCGCGCTCGCGGCCGCGGCGCTCGCCGAGAACCTCCCACTGCTCGAGCAGTCCGACCTGGCCGAGGCCGAGTCGCGGGTCCGCATCGCTCCGGCGACCGTCACCCTCGAGGAGTTCACCAAGATCTGGTCGATCTTCTTCCAGGTCCCCTACCGGATCTCCGTCGCCTATGTGTGCAGCCATGTCGTCGTCGAGAGCGACGAGCGGTTCGCCGACGTGCTCCCGGTCGCCCGCGCCGACGTTCTGGCCGGGCCGATCGCGGGCTTCGCCCTGAGCTGGGCAGGACCGGATTCCGGCGGGCCGGGGCCGGTGGTCGCGGGCGGCAAGCTCCATCTCGCCGGCAAGGGGCTGGGCCGCTCCGGGACCACGCTCAGCCTCGACGGCGCCGACACCCCTTTCGAGACGCTGTCCGACACGGCGGTCCGCGCGACCCTGGGCAACGGCCTCAAGGTCGGGATCCATCTCGCCCAGGCGGTCGCGCCCACCCCGGCCGCGGCGCCCCATCTGCGCCGGCGCTCGAACACGATCCCGTTCGCCCTGCACCCTTCGATCTCGCTGCCGGCGGGGGCGGTCAGCCACGACAATGCCGAGCCGCGCACCGGGACGATCAAGGTCGATTTCTCGCCCCCGGTCGAGGCGGACCAGGACGTCACCCTCACTCTCGACTCGCGCACCGTCGGCGGAACGCTCGGGGTCGTGCTCGATCCCCAGCTTCCCGGCGCGTTTCCGGCGGCGCAGCTCGTCTTCCCGTTCGCCGGCCTCGCGAAGGACCGCTATCTGGTGAGGGCCCATGTCGACGGCTTCGCCTCGCTGCCGGAGCTGGAGACCGACATCGCCTCGCCGCAATATGGCGAGATCGTCGGCCCCGAAGCGGACCTGGTCGCATGAGCCCGGCCGCGAAGAAGCCGGGGCCGCTCACCGACGCCTTCCCGGCGGTCCGCTCCTGGCTGGAGGGCGAGCCGAAGCGGACGGTGCCGGCGACCCGCGCCGACCTGCTCGCCGCGACCTTCGGCCTCGACGAATTCGCGCGCAACGCCGTCCTCCTCGCCGCTTATTGCGCCCTCGAGCCGGAAGGATCGAGGCTGATCGCGGGACTTCAGGGCGGCGGCGGGCGCGGCTCGCCGACGGTGGCGCTGGCGCTGGCGCGGGTGCCGGGCGCGCATTGGTCCGCCTTCGCCGCCCAGTCGCCGCTGCGCGCCTGGGGGCTGATCCCGGCGGCGGCGGGGGAAGCCCTGACCGCCGGGACTCTGGAGCTTCCCGAATCGGTGCTCTTCCACCTGCTCGGCGCGCCGGCGCTCAGCGAGGAGCTCGCCTTGTCCTCGCGCCTGATCGAGCCGCCCGCCTCGCTGTCGCCGGCCCGGCGGCGGCTGGCCGACCGGATCGAGGCGCTGACCGCCGGCGAGCGCCGCGAGATCGTCCAGCTCTGCGGCGGCGACCCTTTGGGCAAGGAGCAGGCCGCGGCGGTCGCCGCGGCGGCCGCCGGCCAGACGCTCTACGCGCTCAACGCGCTGATGCTGCCGCCGGCGATGAGCGACATCGCCAGGCTCGCCCAGATGTGGCGGCGCGACCTCCGGCTGCTCGAAGCGGGCCTGCTCGTCGACGCCGGCGCGGCTCCGGAGAGCCGCCCGGTCGCCCTGTTCGCGGAGATGCTTCGGACGCCGTTCCTGATCGCCGCGCCTGATGCGGTTTCGCTCGGCCACCTCCAGTCGCTGCGCATCGACATGCCGCGAGCGACCGCCGCCGAGCAGATCCCGATCTGGGAGCGCGAGCTCGGCCCGCTGGCGAAGAAGCTGAACGGCTCGATGGGCCGGCTGGCCGGTCATTTCAACGTGTCGCCCGAGCTCGCCGGGAGCGTCGCCGCCGAGCTCGACCGGGCGGTGAGGACGGCCAAGGCCGACAAGAGGAAGACGGCCAAGCCCCCGGATCTCGCGAAGATCGCCTGGGAGGCCTGCCGCCAGTTCGCGCGGCCGCGGATGGACGATCTCGCCCGCCGGGTCGAGGGCCGGGCCCAGTGGCACGATCTCATCCTCCCGCCGGCGCAATTGCGCACCCTTCGGGCGATGGCCGCCCAGGTCCGGCACCGCGCCACGGTCTACGAGACCTGGGGCTTCGGAGCGCGCTCGATGGGCCGCGGGCTGGGCATCAGCGCGCTCTTCTCGGGCCCGTCGGGCGCCGGCAAGACGATGGCCGGCGAAGTACTCGGCGCCGAGCTCGAGCTCGACGTCTACCGGATCGATCTCTCCGCCATCGTCTCCAAGTGGATCGGCGAGACCGAGAAGAATCTGCGCCGCGTGTTCGACGCCGCCGAGGAGGGCTGCGCGATCCTCCAGTTCGACGAGGCCGACGCCCTGTTCGGCAAGCGCTCAGAGGTGAAGGACAGCCACGACCGCCACGCCAATATCGAGGTCAGCTATCTGCTCCAGCGGCTCGAGGAATATCGCGGCCTCTCGATCCTCACCACCAACCTCAAGAACAATATCGACCCGGCCTTCCTCAGGCGGATCCGCTTCATCGTCGATTTCGGCTTCCCGGAAGCCGCCGAGCGCGCCGAGATCTGGAAGGGGATATTCCCCAGGGAAACCCCGGTCGGAGCGCTCGACTACCAGCGGCTCGGCCAGCTCAACCTCGCCGGCGGCTCGATCCGCAACGTCGCCGTCGCCGCCGCCTTCCTCGCCGCCGAGGGCGGGGCGAGGGAGCCCCAGGTGGAGATGAGCCACATCCTCGCCGCCGCCCGAACCGAATATGAGAAGACCGGCCGGCCGCTCACCCCCGCCGAGCTTCGCGGGTGGCCGCTGTGACCGCGCGCGCTCCGGTCCGGGTGACCATCGACCGGCTGGTCCTGCACGGAGTCGCCCATGCCGACGCGGCGGCCGTGCAGCGGGCTTTGGCCGCGGAGCTGAGCTTTCGTCTCGCGGCCGGAGGGGCGCCGACGGGCGGCTTCGAACGGGCCCGCTTCGACATCGCTCCGGTCGCCGACCCGGCAGCGCTCGGGCGGCAGGCCGGGGCCGCGCTGAGCCGCTCGCTCATGGCGGACTCGGCATCCGTGGCCGGAGCGGCGGCCGGAACCCCCGCTGCGTCGGCGCGGCCGCTCCCGCCGCCGGCGATGTTCTCGACTGTCGCTCCGCGAGTACAGCGCAGCCCGACCCATTCGCCCGAGCCGGAGGGGGAAGGGGCCTATGAGGAGGAGGCCGGGGCGGAGCTTGAAAGTTCGCAAGCCGGAACCGGACCGGGCAGCGCGAAAAGGCTGAGGCGGGCCCGGCGCAAGTTGCGCAGGGGCCGGCGGCGCCTCGCTCGTCACAACAAGAACCTCCTGGCAAAGCAGGCGCTGTACGAGCTCAAAGGGAAATTATCGGGCGTAACGCTCGACGATCTCGCCGACGAGGCGAAGGGGATCGTCGAAGCCTCGGCTCCCGCCGACGACTACGACTCTGCCTATGAGAAGCTCAAAAGCAATCCCAAGATGTGGGCGCTCCACCGCGGAAACAGCAATGCGGATACGGACACCTATGTCTATCTTCCCTCTTATCTCGCCTCCCAGACCATAAATCTGAGCCTTGCTTTCGATATTCCCATTGCGGTCGCGGACGATGCTTCCTCCGCGACGACGTCGCTAGGCTATTTACCGCTCACCGCGGCTCAGCTTCTGGCACTGGCCGGCGTCGACGCGCCGACGCAGGGCCGGGTTCTGAGGGCCGTGAACTCCACCAACGCGACCGTCGCCGTCTCCGCTCAAATCCTGTTCGTCACCCAGAGCAGCGCCGTCCCCGTCGCCGGCACGCCGGCCGTCGTCACTGCCGTGCAGACTCTGGGGATAAGAAACCTCAACAGCAGCGACACCAACATCCTGAGGTCGGTCCGGGCGAGACGTCTGCCGGCGAGCGTCCGCAATCCGGCGGGCCAAGGATCGACCGAGAGCTTCCGGTTGGTGGGCACGCTGACCGTGACCGGGCGGGAAGAGCGGATGATGATCCTGCTGACGGTCTCCAAGGGCATGGCGAAGAAGAAGGCGGTCGAGGAGAATTTCAAGTGACGAGGGCGAGGGACCCCTCCTGCCCCGGCTTCACCGTGGCCCGCCGCCGGGCGCAGCGGCGACCGGGAGCCGGCTCGTAGATGGGCGCCCCCGCCTCCCACCAGGCCAAGGCGCCTGCGCTCGCGATGCAGGCGATATCCGCGCCGCCGTTAATTCAGCGGCGGTCGGGCCCCGGTTTCGTCCCGCCGGTCGCTTCGCTGGCGGCGGTTCCCGCCCGCCCTGCGGTCCAGCGCACCTGCGAGGCCTGCGGCGAGGAGGAGCGCGAGGGGGCGATCGTTCAGCCGCGGCGGCGGGCAGGATCGGCCGGCACTCCGCCCGAGCCCCCGGCCGACGGCGCCGCGAGCGGCGCGCCCGTCGCCGTGCGGCGCACCTGCGAGGCCTGCGGCGAGGAGGAAGGCCATGAGACCGGGGTTCAGCCCCGGCTCGAGGTCGGCGCCGCCGCCGATCCGCTCGAGGCGGAGGCGGATGCGATCGCCGCCCGGGTGATGCGGATGGAGACCGGCGCGGCGAGCGACGCCCCGGAGACCGTGCAGCGCGCCTGCCCGGCCTGCGCCTCCACCCGCGACGAGCCCAAGACGCGGCGCGCCCCCGGCGGCGAGGCGGCCAGCGAGGGGGAAGAGCAGGAGGTCGAGGTCAAGGCGCGCCGCCGGCCGGAGCCCGGCGGGGCCGAGACGATCGGCGCCTCGGAGGCGGACCTGGTCAGCGGCGGGGCCGCCCTGCCGGGGGCGACCCGAAGCTTCTTCGAGGCTCGGATGGGCCGCGATCTTTCCGGGGTCCGGGTCCACGAGGGAAGCGCCGCGCTCAGCCTCAACCGGTCGATCTCGGCTCGGGCCTTCACCTATCGCAACCATATCTGGCTGGGCAGCGGGGAGAGCGCCTCGCCCACCTTCACCATGGCCCACGAGCTCGCCCACGTCATGCAGCAGACCGCGCCGGGCCCGATCGGGCCCGAGGCGATGACGGCCGGGGAGGACGGCGGGACGAGCGTCCGCCGGATCAATTGCGACGACCCCAAGGGCCACAACCTCTTCTTCGCTCCGAACAGCAAGAAGAAGCTCGCGGCCGGCCACAACCAGTGGCTGAACGAGATCACGAAGCGCGACTCGTCGATCATCGGCGAGGCGCCCGTCCCCAATGCCCAGGGCACCGGCCTCGCCGGGCCGATCAGCGGCTGCTCTTCGCTCCAGGCGGGCCGCTGGGGCCGGGCCGACCTGATGCGCACCAACAACGGCAAGATCGTCGGCATGGGCTATGCCGAGAACCGGTCGGCGGCCAACATCCCGCGGCCCTGGTCATCGCCCGACACGGTCAAGATGGGCTGCGCCGCCGGCCGGCTCGATCCGGTCGCGCTGCGCTTCTGGAGCAAGCTCAGCGTCGCCGGCAAGCCGGTGACCGGCAGCCACAAGACCCATTCGGCGCCGACCTGGACCGCGTCCGGCTACGGCCAGGACGGCGCCGGGGCGCCGAGCGAGATCTCGATCGGGGAGGTGAAGTTCGGCGGCACCCCCAATCCCCGCCGGTCCGCCTCGGCCCAGATCAACGCCTATCTCGAGGGCCTCGATTTCGTCCGCAAAGGCTATTCCAACGTCCGCGACAACCTCATCGCCAACAGCAACGAGCTGGAGGAGGAGAGGCCGAAGTCGACCCCCGCCGACTGGACCCTCAAGACCGCCAAGATGACCGACTGGTCGGGGCCCAAGGGCTGGACGACGCTCGAGACCGACCTGAAGCTGGTGATCGCGCGCTGGCACCAGAACAGCGACGGGGATTGGGAGGCGCGGCGCTGCGACGGCACCCATCTCTACGACGGCAAATTCTACGGCGCTCACGATTCGCGGGTGAAGCACGTCTGGCTCTACGCCTGGTATCCGGACGCCATGCCGCCTTCGAGCAACCTTTCCGGCGGCGCCAAATATCGCGGCTATCGAGGCACGGCGGCCAAGCTGATGGGCCAGTTGCGGGCGCCGCCGGGCGCCTCGCCCGCCGCCGGTCCGGCGCAGCAGCGGCTTTTCCCGCGGCGGATCGCCGGAACCCCGCGCCCGCCCTCCCGTGACGGCGCCGCCGCCTCGCCGGCCCCGAAGGCCTCGCCGGCCCGCGCCTCGATCCGGCGCAAGACCACCGCCAAGCCGATCCCGGCGAACGACCCCTTCCGCGACAATTACGAAAAGTGGAAGTCCGAGCGCGAGGCGCTCCAGAAGGAATTCAAGGCCTACAGCAAGAAGGACGAGTTCGGAACGGACATCGAGCCGCTGCTGTTCGGCGCCGCCGTCGACAACACGGCCGATATCATCGGCGACAATCCCAACAACCGGGTGAAGCCCGACACCGGCGAGAAGCGCAAGGACGCCATCTCCGACCTGCGCGTCCTGCAGATCATGGCCAGCCCGGCGGGCGGCATCATCGGCGCCCTGCGCTACCGGTTCGGATCCTTCTTCCTCTCGGTGATGAAGGGCTTCGAGAAGCTCAAGGCCAAGTTCGCCGACCTGTTCACCCCCAAGCCCAACTCCAAGCTGAGCGGCCTGGCCGGCGCGGCCCTCAAGGTCTTCACGACGATCATCTCGGCGATCGCCCGCTTCCTCCTTCCCCAGATCACCAACGCCCTGATCGAGTGCGTCCAGACCGGGGTGGGCAAGAAGATCGGCGGCTGGATGGCCGGCAGCCCGATCGAGGAGCTCGAGGCGAAGCTGCAATCCTATCTGGACCAGGTGAAGGACCTTAAGGACGAGGTCCTCGGCCAGGCGGAGGACATGCTCAAGAGCATGTTCGAGCCGGTGATCGCGACCTACGAAAGCGTCAAGGACGAGATCAAGACGATCGTCGACATCGTCGGCCTCGCCAAGAAGGCATTCAACGCCGCGCGCGCCATGGCCTGCCTCGCCGGCGGCCTCGAGACGGTCGGAATCGCCTGCATCGTTTCGGCCGCCGACGCCCTCCTTTCGCTGATCGACGCCTCGCCCAGCGAGCTGCTGCTCGCCTCGCTGCTCGGCACCTGCGCCGCCCAGCAGATATTCGCCGAGGCGATGCTGGCGGTCGACACCGTCCGCCAGCTTCCCAGGAAGATCGCCAGGAAGATCGTCGAGTCCGTCGGCGGCTTCCTTCCGGACCCGGTCAAGGACATGCTGTGCGCGCCCGAGTCGATGGACGCCTTGCCCGTCGAAGTCCCGAAGATCTCCGACGTCACGTGCGGCGCGGGCGGCTCGGATGCGGGGGTCCCGCAGGGCAAGGACTGGGTCGTGCCCCCCGGCGTCGACAAGGCGACGCTCGACCGCCCCCCGACCCCGGCCGAGCTCGCCCAATATGGCAAGCTCGACCTCGCGGCCGCGGCGGCGGCGGTCCCGGGCGGGACCAGCGGCCAGCCGCCCGCCCAGCCCGCCGGCAATCCGCCCGCTCCGACCGGCGCCGGCGCGGACGCAGGGCAGGGGGACGGCATCGACCATCATGCCGTGCGCGAGGACGTCCTCACCGGCGACTCGAAGGGGGTCGGAATCGAGGCCTATATCCACGGCATCGGCGGCGGCTTCTCGGTCGGCACCTATGCCGATGTCGAACGCGACGTGAAGTTCACCGCAGCCACGTCGTCGGGCAACCAATACGGGCCCGACAAGATCGTGATCCTCATGTCGGAAGTCTACGAAAACCCGAAACGGAAGGGCATCTACCGGATCAAGTTCAAGGCCAAGACCAACTACGTCCTCACCTCGAAGTCGGGCAAGGGCGAGCTCGGGATCGTCACGGGCAAGACGTACGACTACCAGATCGGGAGCCGGATGTGACCAGCTTCCCCGGCTCCCCGAAGATCCTCAAGGGCGCGATCGTCGGCCTCGACCTGTTCAACCCGCTCTCGTCGGTGGCGATCTTCCAGTACAATCCCGAGCAGCTGTCGCGCTCGGTCTCGCCCAATTACTCCCAGGCCGGCGGCGGCCGAGCCGAGCCGCTTCGCCTCGCCGGGCCGCCGGCCGAGACGATCAGCGTCAACCTCAGCCTCGATCTGATCGACCAGATGGAGCAGGGCGATTCGGGCCCGCTCGGCGCGGGCATCACCGGCTACATCGCGGCGCTGGAGATGCTGGTCTATCCCAAGACCGTCGCGGTCGCGATCAATCAGGTCCTGATGGCCACGGGGACCACCGAGGTGATCCCACCCGCGGCGCCGCTCACCCTCTTCATCTACGGCTGGAAGCGGGTCGTCCCGGTCAAGATCGAGAGCCTGTCGATAACCGAGACCGCCCACGATCCCAGCCTCAACCCGATCCGCGCCGACGTCGCCCTGTCGATGAAGGTGCTGACCTACAACGACCTCGCGATGACCCACCCCGGCTACTGGGCCTTCATGGCCCACCAGGTGGTCAAGGAGGTGCTCGCGACGGTCGCGAGCGTCGACAATATCGGCTCCGCGCTCGGCGGAAGCGCGGACCTCTTCTGATGGAAAGGAGACCCGGATGATCGCCGCGGACAGCCGCTACGCCTCGGCGGCGCAGCTCAGCCACGCGCCGGCGGACGGCGAGCCGGTGGTCTATCTCGCGCCGCGGCTGCTGCCGTTTCCCGAGAGCTTCTCGCCGGTGCTGACCCAGCGGGTCACCGACAGCGACCGGCTCGACCTTCTCGCCTGGAAGAACCTCGGCAATCCGCAGCTCTCCTGGCGGATCGCCGACGCCAACCGGGCGATGCATCCGGGCGCCCTGCCCGGCGCGCCCGGCGATACCGTGATCATCCCGGTGGCGGGGAGCGTCGGCGGGTGAGCCTGCTCGGCAACCTCCTCGGCATCAAGGCCAACATCCTGATCGGGCCGAGCCCGGTCGCCCTGCCGATGTCGATCGACGCGCTGCAGGCGCTGGAGGAGCTCGACATCAAGCTTTCCGACCGCGAGCCCTCCGGCTTCCGAATGGTGTTGCGGGCCGGCCGGACCGGCCCGCTCGACTTCCTCGAAACGCCGCTCGTCGCCGATCCCCGCTTCAACCGCGGCGCCCGGCTGGTCGTCACGATGCTGTTCGACGCGACTCCCACCGTCATCTTCGACGGGCTCGTCACGGAACGCCACGTGTCGCCGGGCGAGGGGGCGAGCCAGGGCCGGATCGTGCTGCTCGGCCACGATCTCACCGCCGAGCTTCACCGCGAGGTGAAGAGCGTCGAGCATCCCGGG
This sequence comes from Allosphingosinicella sp., assembly GCA_036386295.1. Taxonomy (GTDB): domain Bacteria; phylum Pseudomonadota; class Alphaproteobacteria; order Sphingomonadales; family Sphingomonadaceae; genus Allosphingosinicella. Next base: position 16,307 of record DASVVX010000012.1, on the reverse strand, counting down.
ATGGACGAGACGATGATCGCCAACCTGATCGCGCTTTCCTACGCCCAGTTCGGAATGATCCCGGTGGTGGTGCCGCCGGCGGTGGTCGATCCGGCGCTTCCGGTCGAGCGGACCCCGCAGCAGCGCTCCTCGGACTGGGATTATCTCAACACCATGGCCCGGCGCCACGGCTACGACACCTATGTCGAGGCGGGCCCGGCGCCGCTCACCAACACGCTCTACTGGGGGCCGCCGGTCCGGCCCGGGGTCCCGCAGCGGACCTTGACGGTGAGCTCCGGGCCGGCGAGCGACGCCTACGACATCCGCGCGTCGAACAGCGCCGAGCAGCTCACCACCGTCGATACCCAGGTCCAGGACCGGCAGACCGGGGCGACCATGCCGGTGGTGGCGATGATGCCGAGCCAGGCGCCGCTCGGCGCCGCTCCCGAGGGTGCGGCGCAGATGGGGCGGACCCGGACCGCGCGGATCGAGACCAGCGGCCTCACCTTCGCCCAGGCGATGGCCCGGGCCCAGGCGACGGTGGACGACAGCGCCCGCGAAGTGGTGCGGGTGACGGGCACGGTCGATTCGGTCCGCTACAACGGCGCCCTGAAGGCCCGCGACCTGATCTTCCTGCGCGGCGCCGGGACGACCTTCAACGGGCTCTACAAGGTCGCCGAGGTGCGCCATCGGATCCGTCCGGGCGACTATGAGCAGAGCTTCGTCCTCACCCGCGGCGAGCTCGGCACGGCGACTCCGGTGGTGCTGCCATGAGCGGCCCGTTTTTCGGCAAGCATCGCGGCGAGGTCCAGAACAACCTCGATCCCCTCGGCCTGGGCCGCATCCAGGTCAGCGTTCCCGGCCTGCTCGACACCAGCCTGGCCTGGGCGATGCCCTGCCTGCCCGGCGCCGGCCCCAACGTCGGCCTCTTCGTCATCCCGCCGAAGGGCGCCAAGGTCTGGGTCGAGTTCGAGCGCGGCGACCTCGACTATCCGATCTGGTCGGGCGGCTTCTGGGGCAGCGGCGAGACCCCCGCGACGCTCGGCCCGACGCAGCCGATGACCCGGGTCTGGGCGGGCGACAATTTCAAGATCGAAATCCTCGACGCGCCCGGTACCGGAAGCCTGACGATCTCGCTCACCACCCCGGGCGGCACCGCAAGCCTCGCCGCCGACGCCAGCGCGCTCGAGCTCAAATGGGGCTCGAGCAGCGTCAAGCTGGCCGTCGACGGGGTCTCGATCAACGGCTCCAACCTCAAGGTGCTGCCATGAGCCTGCCGGTCGTCACCACCGCGACGGTCATCCAGTGCCCGCACGGAATCCCCGGCACGCTCGCCACCGCGACCGCCAAGGTGCTGGTCGACGGCATGCCGCCGCTCGTCATGGGCGACAAGGGCACGGTCTCCGGCTGCCCCTTCACCACCCCCGTCCCCAAGCCCCAGCCCTGCGTCACCATCCTCCTGACCAAGGCCGCGACCAAGGTCCTGGCCGAGAACAAGGCGGTGCTGCTGATGAATCCGTCCGACATCGCCCAGTCGGCCGAGCAGGCCCCCCAGGGCCCGGCGATCTGGGGCAACATCCAGTCGAAGGTGCTCGCGACATGAGTAACGGCCCGCGCTCCCACTTCGCCTTCCCCTACCGGATCGGCGCCGACGGCGCGACCGCGCGCTCGGGCCATGACGAGCACATCCGCGACCTCATCGAGGCGGTTCTCTTCACCCGCCGCGGCGAGCGGGTGAACCGGCCCGATTTCGGTGCCGGGATCGCCGAGCTGGTCTTCGCCGAGAACGCCCCCGAAATGGCGGCGGCGGCGCAGCACATGGTGCAGGCCGCGCTTCAGCAATGGCTGTCCGGGCTGATCGAGATCCGCGGCGTCGACACCTGGAGCGAGGACAGCCTGCTCTCGGTCACCGTCCGCTACAGCGCGCTCGACGACGGGGTCGAGCGCAGCGTCAACCTGACGAGGCCGGTATGAGCGGCGGCGCCCTCCAGCATTGCGGCACCGCCCGGCGCCGGCAGCGGGTCGCCGACTCGAGCATCGACACCGGCGGCGGGCTGCTCCTCAACGGCATCGACTTCCTCGAGGTGGTCGACCGCGACGCCCCGTCCGAGGACCTGCGCCAGCGCCTGCTCGACGTCACCTTCATCCGCCCCGACGGGGTCGTCGCCGGCAACGCCGCCCTGCTCGGGCCGGACAATTTCCGGATCGAGGGCGGCAGCCGCGTCCGCAACGTCCGGGTCACCAGGGTCGACAAGGGCGCCGGCGGCAAGACGCTCCGGCTCACCGTCGACCGCTACGGCGATTTCTCGACCTACACCCTGTCGGTGCAGCTCAGCGGCACCAATCCGGACCCGCCGCCCTTCATCGACCGGATGCTCGCCGCCCTCGATTTCCATTTCAAGGTGGAATGCCCGTCCGATTTCGACTGCGAGGCGCCCGAGCCGGCGCGGCCGCCGCGCGATTTCGGGCCGCCGCTCAACTATCTCGCGCGCGACTATGCGAGCTTCCGGCAGCTCATGCTCGACCGGATGGCGACGACGCTGCCGGAATGGACCGGGCGCAACGCCGCCGACGTCGGGGTCACCCTCGTCGAGGCGCTCGCCCATGCCGCCGACCAGGCCTCCTGGTTCCAGGACGCGGTCCATACCGAGGCGTTCCTCGGCCGGGCGCGGCTGCGCCAGTCGGTGCTCAGGCACGCCCGGCTGCTCGGCTACACCGCGTCGGAGGGCTGCAACGCCCGAGTCGCGGTCGCGCTCGAAGCCGCGGCCGACGACTCCGGGTCGCCGCTGCTGCCGGCGGGAACCCGGCTGCTCACGGCGCCGCTGGCCATCTCCCGGTCGCTTCCGGCGGTGCTGCCGGCGGATCCCGAATTGTTCGAGGAGCTGGTCGCCGGCGGCTCGATCGTCTTCGAGACGCTCGATCCGGTCGCCTCGATCCGGGTCGCCCGCAACGAGATGCGGCTGCACGACTGGGGCGACGACGCCTGCTGCCTGCTGGCGGGCTCGACCGGCGCGTGGCTGGTCGGGACCAAGGCCGGGCTCGGACTCGCCCGGGGCGACCTCGTCATCCTCGAGGAGCGGATCCCGTTCGGGGGCACGCCCGACGACCCGCCCGACCCGGCGCACCGCCAGGTCGTCCGGCTGTCGGCTGACCCGGTCGAGGCCGAGGACGAGGTGATGGGAGTCACCGTCGTCCGGATCGACTGGCACGAGGAGGACGCCCTGCGCTTCCCGCTGACCCTGCGCGACGAGGCCGGGCTGCCCGGCGCGGTGGCGATCGGCAACGTCGTCCTCGCCGACGAAGGACGGACCGTCGACTACGGCCTCGATCCGGCCCAGGCCGGCGCCGACGCGATCGCGGTCGGCGGCCCCGACGATACCGGCCTTCTCCCGGATGGCGGCCCGGGCACCCGGTTGCGCTACCGCCTCGCCGCCGGTTCGGTCGTCCACGCGCCGCCGTGGCGCCCGCAGGAGGCGGCCGGACGCTCGGCGGCGGCGGCGCTCGCGCCCGAGGCCGCCGAGGCGGTGGCCCAGGTGCTCCTCACCGGCGACGGCGAGAGCTGGGCGGCGGTGCCCGACCTGCTCGCCACCGACCGCTTCACCCCCGCGGTGAAGGTGGAGCCGGCGGACGGCGGCGGCGGCCATGTCCTGTTCGGCGACGGCGCGGCCGGCCGCCTCCCCGCCGAGGGCGCGGTCTTCCAGGCCCGGATCCGGAGCGGGGGCGGACGGCGCGGCAACGTCGCCGCCGAAGCGATCGGCCATGTCGTCGCGGCCGGCGCGCCGCTCGTCGCCGGGGTGCGCAACCCGGTCGCGGCGGCCGGCGGCCGCGACCCGGAGCCGACCACTTCGATCCGGATCGCCGCGCCCTTCGCCTTCCGCCGCCAGCGCCGCGCCGTCACGCCCGACGATTATGTCGCCGCCGCGGTCGAGCATGACGACGTTCAGCGCGCCCACGCCGATCGCCGCTGGACGGGAAGCTGGCACACCCTGTTCCTCGCCGTCGACCGGCTCGGCGGCCGCGAAGTCGACGCGGCCTTCGAGGAATCGCTTCGCCGCCACCTCGCCTCGCGGCGGCTTGCCGGGCACGACCTCGAGATCGTCCCGCCGCGCTTCGTGCCGCTGGACATCGCCTTCTACGTCTGCGTGTGCGGCGATCATTATCCCGCCGATGTCGAACGCGACCTGCTCGACGTCTTCTCGAGCGGCTACCGGCGCAACGGCCGCCCCGGCTTCTTCCACCCGGACAATTTCAGCTTCGGCGACAACGTCCTGCTCTCGCGGCTGATCGCGGCCGGTATGGCGGTCGAGGGCGTGCTGTGGATGGGCATCCGCGACGCCACGGGCGCGGCGGCGGGCCGCTTCGGCCGGCTCGACCAGCCCGACGTCGACTACGAGCCCGACGCGGAGATCCCGATCGCCGCCGACGAGGTCGCCCGACTGGACAACGATCCCAATTTTCCGGACTTCGGCCGGCTCCGGCTGATCATGGCGGGAGGCCGCTGATGGGCGTCGACCCCAACGATCTCGGCCCGTGCGGCGCCGAGGATCTCGACCCCGCCCGGCCCGACAACCGGCCGCGCCTGCCGTCGGTCGAGTATCGCATCGGCACCCAGCCCGAATTCCTCCGGCGGATGGAATGGCGGATCCCGCGCCAGACGGTGGTCGACGGCGCCGTCACCCTGAAGCCGCTCGCGCCGCTTCGCACCCGCGAAAGCACCGATCCGACGCTCGCGCTGATGGACGCCTTCGCCTGCAGCCTCGACGTCCTGAGCTTCTATTCCGAGCGGATCGCCAACGAGGGCTATCTGGGCACCGCGGTCCAGCGCCGCTCGATGGTCGAGCTGACCCGGGCGATCGGCTACCAGCTCGCGCCCGGAGTGGCGGCTTCGGTGCAGCTGAGCTTCACCGTGGAGGATTCCGACGATCCTTACCGCGCGGTCGACATCCCGGCCGGAGTCCAGGCGATGTCGGTGCCCCAGGCGAAGGGCGAGCTGCCGCAGGTGTTCGAGACGGCGGAGCCGATCCTCGCCCGGGCGGAATGGAACGCCATGCCGGTCCGCACCGAGCATCCCCAGAACCTCGCCTTGTACCGGAACCCGGCCGATTCCGACGACGGGAAGAACGGCCATCTCTACCTGTTCGATCTCGACAACAGCTTCGACGCCGACGAAACCAGCGACCCCGAGCTCGAGACGTTCGCCGACGCCGAGTCGCTGGAGCGCTATTTCCCGCTCGATCCGTCGCTCGACCTCGAGGCGTCGCTGGCCAAGAGGATCGAGGATTTCGCCTGCAATCCGGACATCGAGCCGGTGCTCAAGGCGGTCCCGGTCGACGAGACCTTCGTGGCCGGAGTCGGCCTCGGCCTCAAGCCGGGGCAGAGGATCGTCGTCATCGGCGTTCGGATCGACGAGGAGGCGCAGCGCCACGTCGCCTGCGGGCTGCTCCGGATCGTCGCGGCGACCGAGGATCGCGCCTACGGAGTCACCGTCCTCGAGGCGCTTCCGCACGGCTCGCCGCCGCGGCCCGTCCGCCGGGCGCCGCGGCTCAGGCTTCCGCGCCTGAAGCTTCCGCGGATGCCGACCCAGCGCATCGCCTTCAACGCGGCCGCGGTCACATCGGTGGTGCGCGAGGCGGCGTGGAGCGGCGACGCTCTGAGTGCGCTCGTCCGGACCCAGGCCTGGCCGAGGGCCAAGCTGATGCAGATCCTGCGCATGCCGCGCTTCGTCGTCGCGCCCGAGACGGCGGAGGCGACGCCGGGCTTCTACCTGCTTCGCGACGATACCGGCTTCTTCGGCAACACCGGCCCCAGGCAGCAGCAGATCGCGCCTCCGGCGACCGGGACCGACCCCTATCCCCATGCCTGGGACGGATCGGGCGGCCGGACGGTCTGGACCGACAGCCAGGGCGCGCTTCTGACCGGCGGGGTCCACGCCTTCCTCGACCGCGAGATGAAGGAGCTCGTGCCCAACGGCTGGGCGGCGCTCGAGACTCCCGACAGCCAGGTCGAGATCTTCCGGATCGCCAAGGCCGCGCCCCAGTCCCGCGCCGACTACGGCATGACGGCGAAAACCACCGGCGTGACCTTCGTCCGCCCCGACGGAAGCGCGGTCGTTCCGCCCGAGGAGGAGGACGTCTCGCCGCTCAACGCCTTCCGGTTCCGGACGGCGCGATTCTACGGCGCGAGCGAGCCGCTCACCCTCGCCGGCACCCCGATCCGAGAGGACGTCGCGGCCGGCGACCTGACGCTCGATCTCGAATCGCTCTATCTCGACATCGAGCGCGGCCGAGCCGTGTCGATCAGCGGCGAACGAAGCGACGCCGAGTCGATCACCGATTCCGAGACCCTGACGGTGGCCGACGTCGTCCATATCGGTGGCCACACGCGGCTCCTGCTCGAGGCGGGCCCCGATTATTCCTATGTCCGAAGCAGCGTCCGGGTGAACGCGAACCTGGCGCTGGCGACGCATGGCGAGCTGTTCGCCGAGATCCTCGGCTCCGGCGACGCCTCGGTGGCGAACCAGGTCTTCACGCTGGCCAAGAAGCCTCTCACCTTCGTCTCGGCCGCGACTCCGGAGGGGCGCGCCTCGACCCTCGAGATTCGGGTCGACGGCATCGCCTGGCACGAGATCGCCTCGCTTTACGATGCCGGGCCGTACGACCGGGTCTACGAGGTCCGGATCGACGACGACGGCTCCACCCGGGTTCGCTTCGGCGACGGGGAACGCGGCCACCGGCTGCCGACCGGTTCGCTCAACGTCGCGGCGAGCTATCGCGCCGGCATCGGCGCCGCCGGCGAGGTCGCGGACGAGGCGATCATCCTGCTCAAGACTCGCCCGCTCGGAGTCCGGGCGGTGGTCAACCCGTCGGCGGCGAGCGGCTCGGCCGAGCCCGAGACGATCGACGAAGCCCGGACCCGGGCGCCGCAGAGCGTCCGGACGCTGGGCCGGATCGTGTCGGTCACCGACTATCAGGATTTCGCTCTGGCGTTCGCCGGCATCGGCAAGGCCCGCGCGGACACCTTGTGGTCCGGCGAGCAGCAGCTCGTCCATCTGACCGTGGCGCCGGCGACCGACAGCCTGATGGACGAGGAAGCGACCGTATTGGCCAGCCTTCGAGAGGCGATCGACCTCGTCCGGGACGGCACCGACAAGGTCGCCATCGCGCCCTACGCCAGGCGCTATTTCCAGCTGTCCGCCCGGCTCTACAAGCATTCCGACTATCTCGCCGAGGACGTGGAGGCGGCGGCTCGAGAGGCGCTCGTCGCCGGCTTCGGCTATGCCGCGCGCGATCTCGCCCGCCCGGTCAGCGCGGCCGAGGCGGTGGCGATGCTCCAGGCGGTGCCGGGGGTCGTCGGCGTCGATCTCGACATCCTCGCCGCGATCGAGGGCAACGATCCCGAAGCGGAGGGCCCGGGCACCCTGGCGACCGTCCTTCCCGCCTGGCCGGCCCGGCTGCTGCCGGCCGGGGAAGGCGGCGGGACCGCTCCGGCGGAGCTTCTCACCATCCTCGATTCGGCGATCGACCTCATCGTGGAGGAGGCGCATGCGTAACCGGCCGCCGCGTGCCCTGTTCGAGCTTCTGCCGCAGCATTTGCGCGTCAGGGACGCGGAGGTCGGCCGGCCGCTCGAGGCCTTGACCGGCCTCCTCGCCGAGGAGCTCAGGGTCGTCGAGCAGGACATCGACCAGCTCTACGACAATTGGTTCATCGAGACCTGCGAGCCCTGGGCCGTGCCCTATATCGCCGCTCTCGTCGGAGCGCGCGGCCTTCGCGACATCGGCGGCGGCGAGGCCGGCCTCAGGAGCTTCATCGCCAACACCTTGGGCTATCGCCAGGCCAAGGGCACCGCCGCCGCGCTCGAGCAGATGGCGCGCGACGTCACCGGCTGGCCGATCGTCGCGGTCGAATTCTTCCAGCGGCTGGTCTGGAGCCAGAACGTCAACCATGTCCGGCCCGACGCGCCGGGCATCGCCTCGGTCCGCGACGCCGAGGCGGCCCGGGCCGCCCACGGGCCGTTCGAGACGGTCTGCCACCTTGCCGGCTCGGGCCCGGCGGCGGGCTGGGCCGGGCGCTACAACCTGCCCAATATCGGCCTCTTCGTGTGGCGCCTCGACGCCTATCCGCTCGGCTTCCTCAGCAACGAGCCGAACGGCTATCTCGGCGGACCGCAGCCGCGAGTCTCGCAATTCGGTCCGGGCCTGCTCCACTTCGATCCGCTCGGAGCGGACCGGCCGCTCCACAACCGGCCGAAGGCGGACTCGTCGATCGCGGCCCGGGTCGACGAGCGGGTCGTGCCTGCGCCGCTCGACCGCCGGCTGCTGCACCGCGACCTCAACGGCCTGCGCGACGGAGTCGCCGGCCGCTGGTTCGACGAGCTTCCGGTCGTCCAAATCCGCCTCGACGGCGCCACCCTGCCGCCGCAGAAGCTGTCCTGCTGCAATCTTGAGGCTCGGCCCGACGGGGGCGGGGGCTTCGTCTGGGAACGACCTGCCGGTCCGGGCGAAGTGCTGTTCGACCCCGAGCTCGGCCGGATCTCGCTCCACCCGTCCGACGAGTCTAAATCGGTCGAGACGGTCCATGCCTATGCGGCCCCGTTCGACATCGGCGCGGGGCCCTACGACCGCACCGCATCGGTCGAGGAGTGGCGCGGCGACTTCTTCCCCGCCGGTGAGGCGCCGCCCTGGCGGATCGGGGTGTCGAGCCGGCCTCAGGACCAGACCAACGACCCCGACCAGGGCGGGCCGGTGGTCGCCACCCTGCTCGCCGCGATCATGCGCTGGAATGCCGAGGCGGGGCCCGGGACGCGCGGGATCATCGCCATCCTCGACAATGCCAGCTACGCCTCGGCCAACCTGGCGACTCCCACCCGCGCGATCCGGATCCCGGCCGGGGCGCGGCTGGCGATCGTCGCCTCCTCCTGGCCGCTGGCCGAGCTTCCGGGCGGGATCCGCCGCCGCGATCCGAACCTCGTCTCGGCGATCCACCGCCGGCCGCATATCGGCTCGGACCTCTGGGTGCTCGGACTGCCGGGAGGACCGAACGACGAGCCGGGCGAGCTGATCCTCGACGGGCTTCTCGTCGAGGGCGAGCTTGCGGTCCTCGACCAGCTGATGGTCCAGGGGCAGCTGGTCGCCGGCGCGCTGGGCAGGCTGGAAGTGCGTCATTCGACGGTCGGAGCGAGCGCGGCGGGGCTCGGCAAGGGCGTCCGGGTGGCCGGCGGCAACGAGGCCCTGACGGTGGCCGTGCGCGGTTCGATCGTCGGCAAGGTGGCGATGGGCGCCGCCGCCGGGGGCCTCGGAATCTTCGATTCGATCGTCGGCGAGGACCGGATCTCGGGCGAGGATCCGGATTCGATGGCGATGGTGGTCCAGGCGCCGGCGGCGGACCTCGAGCTCGCCCGCTCGACCCTCTACGGGCGTTGCTCGGTGCGGGCGATCGAGGCGGGGAACAGCATCCTCGTCGGCCGCGCCGAGGCCGCCCACCGCCAGGCGGGCTGCGTCCGCTTCTGCTACGCGCCGCTCTCGTCGCGGGTGCCGAGGCGCTACCGATGCGCGCCCGACCTCTCGCTCCAGGCCGCGGCGGCGAAGCTCGGCCGGGACCTGACCGCCGCGGAGCGGGTCCAGGTCGCCGGCGGGGACATCCCGCGGTTCACCGACAGCCGCTTCGGGGCGAGCGCCTTCGGGCAGCTTTCGCTCGGCTGCCCGGCGGCGATCCGGATCGGCGCCGAGGGCGGCGCCGAGATGGGCGCGGGGTTCGGCGCAGGCGAGCCGTTCCGGCGCTCCAACCTCGCCGACGTGCTGCAGGAATATCTGCCCTTCGGCCTCGCGGCCGCACCCTTATTCCTAAGTTGAGGAGCGTGACATGAGTGGGGACTTCTCGCGCGACACCTTCCGCCCCGGCGGCGACCGCACCTTCGTCCGGATGCAGCAGGGCCGCCTGCTCACCGACGCCGACTGGAACGAGCAGGGCGACATCCTCAATGAATCGGTGCGCGAGACGACCGCCGACGTGATCGGCCAGAGCGGCTTTCCGGAGGACGAGCCGGGCTTCGCGCTGGTCGCGGCCGGGGCGGGGAACGGCATCGCGATCATGCCGGGCGAAGCCTATGTCGACGGCATCCGGGTCGCGAACCCGGCGAGGCGGCTGGCCCTCACCCGAAGCTCGGGCGCGGGGGCCAATACCAAATGGCAGGTCGAGCGGGGCAGCCGGGTCGCGGTCGGCGACCTCGTCAATCTCGCCGGCCAGCCTGCGGTACGGGTCTCGCAGGTCTTCCCCGATGCCAACGGGCGGCAGATCTTCCAATGCGCCGCGGCGCTTTCGGCCAACAACAGCATCGAAGTGCAGCGCGCGCACGGCGTCGACAGCCAGCCCTTCCTGCCGCCACCGCAGCTGCCGACCCAGGCCGACAATTATGTCGCCTATCTCGACATATGGGAGCGTCCGATCGGGGCGATCGAGGACCCCTCGATCCGCGAGACCGCGTTCGGCGGCCCCGACACGGCGATGCGCGACCAGCTCGTCTGGCAGGTCAAGTTCGCCAGGCAGGCCGATCTCGTCGCCGCCGGAGCCTTGACCCTGCCGGCGAGCTGCAAGAGCTTCGGCCCCAACTGGACCCCGCTCGGGACGGCGACGCCGCCCGGAGCGATGGCGGCCCGGGCGGAGGCCGCCGCGGCCGCGACCAACCCCTGCGTCCTGCCTTCGACCGGCGGCTATCGAAGCCTCGAGAACCGGCTCTATCGGGTCGAGGTCCACAATGGCGGCCGAACCGCGGACAATGCGGTGACGATCAAGTGGAGCCGCGACAACGGCATCCACCGGACCAGCTACGGCCAGATCGACAATGGCGCGATCCTCGTCGATTCGCTCGGTCGCGACGACGATAGCGCTCTCAAGACCAACGAGTGGGTCGAGATCGTCGACGAAGGCCGGCGGCTCTCCGGCAAGCCCGGATTCTTCGGCCAGATAAAGGACGTCAACGGCAACCGGGTCAGCCTCACGCAGCTGCTCGATCCCGACACGCTGCTGCCGCTCGTCGCCAACAATCTGCCCGACACCGCCAAGCTTCCGCCGCAGGGCCAGCTTCGCCGCTGGGAAGGGGGCCAGCCCCAGAAGATTACCCCGAACGGCTGGATCAACCTCGAGAACGGGGTCCAGGTCCAGTTCGCGCCCGGCCGCTATTCGACGCAGGATTTCTGGACGATCCCGGCCCGCACCGTGACGGCCAGCATCGAATGGCCCGCCGATCCCGCCGTCGCCGGCGCTCCGGCCTTCGTTCCGGCCGTCGGCATTCGCCACCATTATTGCGTGCTCGCGCTTGGCACGCTCGCCGGCGGCGCCTGGCAGCTGACCGACTGCCGGAGCCTGTTCGCCCCTCTGACCCGGATCCGGGGCTTCCACTATCTCGGCGGCGACGGGCAGGAGGCGATGCCCAATCCGCTCGCGCTCAATACGCTGATCCCGCTCGGGGCCCAGTTGCGCGCCGGCTTCGTTCGCGGCCGAACGCCGGTGCCCGGCGCCAGCGTCCGTTTCACTATCGTGTCGGGCGGCGGCCTGTTCGGCAACGGCGCCAACGTGCAGATCGTGCAGACCGGCGCTGACGGAGTGGCGGCCGTCAACTGGTCGGTCGGAGCGGCCAGCCAGATCCAGCAGGCTCGAGCCGACCTGCTCGACAGCGCGAACCAGCCGACCCATCTGCCGATCGTCTACACCGCCAACCTCAGCACCGCCGCGACGACATCCTTCAACCCGGCCAACGTTCCGGCCCTGGCGGGCGTGAACACGGTCCAGGCCGCGATCGAGAAGCTGGCCGGGATGCAGCAGGTCGGCTGCGCCACCCGGATCGTCGTCGAGGGCAGCGACTGGGTGAGCGTCCTCAAGGGGCTGAAGCCGGGCGAGAATGCGGCCGTCTGCTTCCAGCGCGGGACCTACGAGACCCAGGACACCGTCCTTCTCGCCAACCTCGGCCATGTCACCCTGTCCGGCGCCGGATCCGGAACCCGGATCGTCGGCAAGCGCCGGGAATGCGCGATCGAGTTCAGCAATTGCGCCAGCGTCACCGTCCACGATCTCGACATCTCCACTCCGGACGGCACCGGAGCCGTCGAGAATTTCACCAAGCGCAAGGGATCGCTGACGATCGTCGAATGCGGCGCCGTCGACGTCCATGACGCCGGCCTCAGCTGCGGCGCAGGAGTCGAGGCGGAGCGGACCTGCCTCACCGTCCGGGGCAAGACGGGCGCGCCGATCCCGTCGGTGCGGATCCAGCGCAACCGGATCGCGGCGGGCTACGCCCAGGACGGCATCCTCGTCACCGACTGCGTGCGGGCGGTGATCGACGACAACGAGTTCGCCGTGCTGGCCCGGCCGCAATCGCTGACGCTCGACAAGCTGCTCGGCGGCCTCGAGTGGCGGACCCGCCTGGTCGCGCTGCTGGTGCGCAACCCGGTGAGCGAAGCTTTCTATTCGTTCGCCGATGACAAGCAGATCCGCGGCGGCCAGTGGGTCGTGAGCTTCGATTCGGCGGTGCCCCAGGCCGAATGGAACAAGCTGGTGGAGGCCGAGGCGCCGAAGGCCGAGGATTTGAAGACCGAAAAGGCCTTCGAAGCCTATGCCGAGCGGATTTTCGATCTCGCCATGACTCCGGAGAAGATGCCTCCGTCGCACAAGAAGCGGATCGGCGGCCTCGCCCGGCGCACCGGCCAGGGCGCCTTCGAGGCCCTCGACCGCACCATCAAGCGCGAGCTGCTCATCCAGGGAGACGTCACGATCGGACGCTTCGACTACACGCTGGGCCGGCCCGGCGCGATCATCCTGACCGCCCAAGGCCAGCGCATCCTGTTCGATTCACCGGTGAACCAGACCGACTGGAACAAGGCGATGAAGCTGATGGCGCCGGAGGCCGTCTCGCAGGGCAGCGACCTCATCGCCCATGCCCGGAAGATCGCCGGGCGAATCCTGGCCGACGGGGCGTTTCGAGGCCAGCTCGGAAGCGCGGTCACCTGGTACAAGGGATATGTCCAGAACCTGCCGAGCGTCGGGCGTCAGGCGATCACCTGCGGGGGCCGGGTGCTCGGCAACGTCACCGTCAGCGGCAACCGGACCGACGGTTACATCCAGGGCGTCCATGTCGGCACCAGCGACGGCGGCGCCGCGAAGCTGGCGGCCGGGATCGTCACCGTCCAGGACAACAACCTCTTCCTGCGCCTGCCCGGCGAGGACGTCTACGCGGCCTGCGGACTGTTCGTCGGCAATGCCGAGACGATCCGGATCGAGCGCAACACGCTCGCCTGGTCGAGCGTGCGCGGGTCGTCGAAGACCGCCTTCGCCCAAGGCATACGCGTGTGGGGCTGGCTCGGCGCCTTTCTGGCGATCGTCGAGAACAGGGTCGACACGGCGACGCTGGGCATAAGGGTGAAGCCGCTCGGCACCGTCACCGACCAGCAGATCGCCAAGTCCATGTGGGTCGCCTCGAACAATCACGTCCCGAACGCCGGCAACGGGCTGACTCTGCGGGTCCCGCCGTTCATGGTCAGGTTCAACAACAAGCCGCTCTGACCGCCGTCTCGATCCTTGCCCCGGCCGCGCCGGGCGTGTATCGTGGCGCCGCTCCGATTAATAATCGCAAACTGACTTTTGGTGCGGCGGGGTTCGAGTCCCTTTCGGAGCATTGGGGCGGAGCACCCCGGTGGTCCGCCCCTACCCACCCCCTTCTGGCGCGCCCCCCGACCCATGAACCTGCGTCACATCGAGATCTTCCACGCCGTCTACCTCAACGGCTCGGTGAGCGCGGCCGCTCGCGCGCTCAACGTGTCCCAGCCTTCGGTCTCGAAGATGCTTCGCCATGCCGAGTCGCTGCTCGGCTTCCAGCTGTTCCAGAGGACCAAGGGCGGGCTCGTCCCGACCGAGGACGCGCACGTCCTGTTCACCGACGCCAGCGAGATACAGGACAGGGTTCACGCCCTCCGCGAAGCCGGCCGACAGCTGAAGCGGGGCGAGGGGGGAATGCTGCGCATCTCCGCTTTGCCGTCGCTCGCACTGCAGGCCATTCCCGTCGCCGTGTCGCGGTTCCGGCGCGGCCACGAGACGGTCAAGTTCGACCTCCAGACCGTCCATCACGACGATCTGCTGCGCAAGCTCTACGAGCGCGAGACCGACGTCGCCGTCGCCTTCCAGGTGCCGCCGGCGGCGCCGATCGGCCACCGCCGGCTCGGCGAGGGCGAGCTGGTCGTGCTCTACCAGGAGCAGGACATGCCCGACGCTCCGCCGAGGATCGAGCTCAAGGCGCTGCGCGGGCGGCCGTTCATCAGCCTCGCGGCGAGCGGGCCGATCGGCCAGCTGTTCAGCCAGGAGCTGATCCGGCTCGATCTCGAGCTGGACGAGATCGTCTCGGCGCGCACCTTCTACATCGCCACCGCGCTCGTCCGGCAGGGCGTCGGGATGACCGTCGTCGACAGCTTCACCGCCCAGGCGTCGCTGGCGCCGGGCCTGTCGGTTCGGCCGCTCGAGCCGAGGCTGACGTTCGACATCCACGCCATGTATCTGACCAACCGCCCGCCGAACGCGCTGGCCACCGATTTCCTGAAGACCCTGGCCCGCGTGCTGGAGGCGCCATAACGGCAGAGCATGGCGGCCCGCCCACTCACTATGCGGGTCCGCGCGCCCCGGGGCGATAGGTCTGGATCATGATTCCGGGGCCTTATCTCCTCTATCTCGGCCATTGCGCCGACGCGATGGGCATCAAGACCTCGCGCGGCCTCGCGACCTTCCGCCGCGACGCTTGCATCGGCGAGTTCCGGCACGACGATTGCCCGCTCACCCTCGATCTTCCCCGGCTCGACATGGCCGAAGCCGTGGCAGCGGGCGCCCGCACCCTCGTGCTGGGGATCGCCGGCGCCGGCGGCAGGCTCGGCGGCGACCTCGTCGAAGACGCCGCGCGGGCACTCGAGGCGGGGATGAACGTCGCCGCCGGACTCCACCAGCGGCTTCGCGACGAGCCGCGGCTGGCGGCGCTCGCAAGCGAGCGGGGCCTCGCCCTCTTCGACGTCCGCGAACCCCCCGCGAACCTCGCCGTCGGCACCGGCTACCCGCGGCCCGGCCGCCGACTGCTCACCGTCGGCACCGATTGCTCGGTCGGCAAGATGTATGCGTCGCTCGCGGTCACGGCGGCGCTTCGGGAGCGCGGGATCGCGGCCGACTTCCGGGCGACGGGCCAGACCGGAATCCTCATCGCCGGCGAAGGGATGCCGGTCGACGCGGTGGTCGCGGATTTCATCTCCGGCGCGATCGAGCAGCTCGCTCCCGCCCGCCACGACGACGGCTGGGACGTCATCGAGGGCCAGGGCTCGCTTTTCCATCCGTCCTTCGCCGGCGTCTCGCTCGGCCTTCTCCACGGCGCCCAGCCGGAGGCGATCCTGCTCTGCCACCGGCCCGGTCGAAGCCATATGCGCGGACTTCCCGGGCGCGCCCTGCCCGACCTGGGCGAATGCCTCGAGCGCAACCTCGAGGCGGCGCGGCTGACCAGCCCGGCGGTCCGCGCGGTCGGCATTTGCCTCAATACGGCCGGGCTCGACCGCGGCGAGGCGTGCCGCCTGTGCGACCGCACCGCCGACCGACTCGGCCTCCCCGTCACCGATCCGATCGCCCTCGGCGCGGACATCATCATCGACGAGCTCCTATGTCCCGAACCGTCCAAGCGCAGCACGACCGCTTCGCGCTGACCCGGCCGTTCCGGATCGCCAGGGGGGAGAAGAGCTTCGCCGACGTGATCACGGTGACGGTGTCCGAGGGCGGGCTCGCCGGACGCGGCGAAGGCGTGCCCTATCCGCGCTACGGCGAGAGCGTCGAGGCCGCCCTGGCCGCGGTCGAGAGCGTGCGCGGCGCGATCGAGGCCGGGGTCGACCGGCAGGCCCTGCTCGCCCTGCTCGCCCCGGGCGCGGCCCGCAACGCGATCGACTGCGCCTTGTGGGACCTCGAGGCGCGCCGATCGGGCGAGGACGTCGCGGTCCGGCTCGAAATGCCCGCGCCCGGCCCGCTGGCGAGCGCCATCACCATCGGCATCGACACGCCGGCGGCGATGGCCGCGGCGGCCGCGCAGGCGGGGATGGTGCCTTTGCTCAAGATCAAGGTGGATGCCGTCCGGCCCGGGGAGCGGATCTTCGCGGTGCGCGCCGCGGCCCGCAAGGCGGTGCTGATCGTCGATCCGAACGAAAGCTGGGACCGGACGATGGTGGAGACGATGCAGCCGGCGCTGGCGGAAGCGGGCGTCGCCCTGCTCGAGCAGCCGGTCCCGGCCGGCGCCGACGACTGGCTGGAGGCGTTCGAGCCCGCCGTCC
>DASVVX010000011.1:0-32799 GCA_036386295.1 Allosphingosinicella sp. | reverse complement strand
AAGATGTTGGCGTTGCACAGGCCGATCGCCCGCTCCTCCTCCGAAGCGTCCTTGTGCTCGACGATCCTCGCGACCCGGCCGTCCTCGCCGGCGACCATCCGGCCGTAGGCGGCGGAATCGGCGGGGCGGAAGCCGAGCGCGACCATCGCCGAGCCGGGCTCCGACTGGAGCGTGGCGAGCATCAGCCGCATCGTCCGGGGGCGGATGAACGGGGCGTCGCCGTTGAGCAGGAGGATGTCGCCCTCGAAGCCGGCCAGAGCGGCCTCGGCCTGGCGGACGGCGTGGGCGGTGCCGAGCTGAGGCTCCTGGACGGCGAAGTCGATTCCCGGGCCGGCGAGCCTCGCCTCGAGCTGCTCGCGCCGGTCGCCGACGACGATCACCGTCCGCTCCGGCTCCAGCGCGGCCAGGCTCTCGAGCAGATGCTCGATCATCGGCCGCCCGGCGATCGGGTGAAGCACCTTGTGGAGGTCGGATTTCATCCGGGTCCCCTTGCCGGCGGCAAGGATCACGGCGGCAAGCGGTCGGCTCATGGCGGCGCAATCGCACGGAAAGCTTGCCATTTCCATCCTTCGATGAGTCCTTCGGTACGCTTGTGAGGCGACTTGCCCGCGGCTTTGGTCTATGGCGGGGAGGAAGAGGAAAACCGATATGGACGGCAAGGGCACCTACAGGACCCGGGGCGCCGAGGGCGCGCCCGACACGGCGCGGGTGGTCGACCGGAGCGTCGCCTTCGACCTGCCCGAGCAGCAATATCGCCGGCGCGGCTACAGCCCGCCGTTCGAGGAGCTGAGCTGGAAGCCCGGGGTCGAGGAAGCGCTCTCCTAGCGCTTGCGCGCCTTGGTCCAGAGATGGCGGGCAAGCATCGCCGGCGGCATCCTCAGCCAGTGCGAGCGGACGTAGAAGCCGAGCCGGGCCGCCGGCCTGGTCGCCCGGCCCCAGCCGTCGCGGGCGAGCAGCCGGCGCAGGTAGAGCCGGTCCGCGACCGTAATTCGGTGTCCGACACCGAATTTCGCGGGCGTCCGGTAGAGATGGTGGGCGAGGCGGACGGCGCGGGCGACGGCGGGGAGGAGGCCGTGGCGTTCGGCGCGCTCGCGAAGGGCGGGCCAGAATTCGCCGTCCCGCCCGGAGAACTGGCGCAGCAGGCGGTCGATGTCCCACAGGTTGCGAAGGCCGCCGGCGAGGTCGCCGTCGGCGAAGAGGTGGGCGGCGGAGTGGACGATCATGTCGGCGGGCGACAAGGTGAAGAGGCCGTCGGCGAGCGGCGCGCGGGCCTCGATCATCGCTTCCATGTCGGGCTTGGGCCGCGCGGTCAGCGGCAATATGGCGTGGTGGACGTCGATCATCCGGTCGCGCTCGCGGTGGATCAGGGGCGGCAGCTCGTGCATCCAGCGGCGGTAATATTGGTCGTCATAGGCGTCCTCCTTGACCCATTCCCAGCCGGCGGCGAGCAGGGCGCGCTCGACTCCGGCCAGGGCGGCCCTCGGAACGAGGATGTCGAGATCGCCGATCGAGCGGCCGCGGCCCGCCTCGAGGCCCGCGGCGGCGTAAGCGGTGCCCTTGAGCAGGATCACCGGGACTCCCAGCGGCGCCAGCGCCCGCCGCGCCATCTCCGCCTCCCAAAGCGCCTGGGCGCGCGCCGCCTCGCCGTCGCGCCGGGCCGCTTCGAGCAGCGCCTCGACCCGCGCCGGAAGCGCCTCGCCCGCCAGCCGCCAGGCCAGCGCCCCGATCAGCGACTCCGCTCGGGCGACGGCGATCAGGCCCGTCCAGTCGGTCACGCCCGAAGCCGCCGAAGGATCGGCGAGCAGCCGGACGAGGGCGCTCGAGTCCCTCATCCGGCGCTCCACAGGCGGCCGACGAGGTCTTCCGCCTCGGCGACGTCCGAATAGTCGATGGCCTTCGACGGGACGCTTGCGACCAGCCGGGTGAGCGAGTCGAAGCCGGGCTCGCCCAGGGCGACATAATTGGTCGAGGCCTGGGTCAGCCGCATGAAGGCCTCGGCGGCGCCGACCTCGCGGACCGCCGGCTCGAGGTCGCGGCCGAAGCGCGGGAAGAGGATGAGGGCGGGACGGGCCGGCTCGCCCATCCGCGCCACCGCCGCCGGATCCGGGCGCAGGTGGCGGATCGTGCCCTTGGGAGTCCCGCTCAGCACCGGCCCGAGGCGGGCCGGGTCGGCGCCGTCGAACAGGGCCAGCGATTCGTTCTTGAGGCTCACCGCGCGCGGGAAGGGGTGGAGGAGGCCGTCGTCGAGGCCGAGCAGGGCGAATTCGTCGCCCATGAAGCGCCAGCCGCGCTCGCCGAGCAGAGCTCCCAGGGTCGACTTGCCCGCGCCGGAAGGCCCGGTCATCAGCAGCGCCCGGCCGTCCTTCTCGACGCTCGCGGCGTGGAGCAGGAGGAAGTTCTTCTGCCCGAGCGCCATCTGCAGGTTCATCCCCATCTCGGCGGCGAGCAGCCCGAGGGCGAGGGGCAGGGGAGCGGCGTCGGGCAGGATATAGTCGCCCCTAATAGCCACCGAGGGCCGAAGCCACCGCCGCCAGGGCCGCTCCGCTTCGAGGCGCACGGTGAAGTCGCACACCCCCTCCGGCTCGGGATAGCCCGAATAGAGCCGCCGCAGCTGAGCGATCGGCCGCCGCCACTGCGAGCCGATCCGGAAGGCCACCGGGCCGACCTGGAGGCGCATGACGTGGTTCATCTTCCCCTCGCTGCACGCAGGGAGGGGTCAGGGGTGGGTGCGTGGGAGCGTGGCAGCGACTTCGCGGACGGGTGCCGGTGCGAGCCCCCGAAAGGTCTTCCCGGCTCGGACCGACCCACCCCCGGCCCCTCCCTTCCAGGGAGGGGGGAAAGGGCGGCGCTTCTTCCCCTCCCTGCACGCAGGGAGGGGTCAGGGGTGGGTGCGTGGGAGCGTGGCAGCGACTTGGCGAATGATCGCCTGGGCGACACCTTCCGGATTTTCCGCGACCTCGCTGTTCCAGAAGCGGATGACTCGCCAGCCGAGGGATTGGAGGAAGGCGGTGCGCTGGAGATCCTGGGCAACCTGGTCGAGATGCTGGGATCCGTCGATCTCAACCGCCAGCTCGACCTCGCGGCAGGCGAAATCGAGTATGTAGCTTCCGACGACGAGCTGGCGCGTGAAGCGGCGCCGATGATGGCGGATGAGCGCCCAGACCTTTCGCTCGTGGCGGGTGGCGCTGTTGCGCAGCGCGCGGGCCCTTTGCGTGCGACGCGGCGGAATCCGTGGCATGGCGACCCGATATAGCTGCAAAAGCGTTGCGGAAAGAGCGCTAAGGCCTCTATTTGCTCGGACCGACCCACCCCTAGCCCCTCCCTTCCAGGGAGGGGGAATTCTCGCGCCAGACGAGGCCGGCCGCTTCGAGCTCGGCCAGCCGCGCCGCGATCGCCGCCGCCGGGTCCTCCGCCTCGACCTCGAACTCGGCTCCGATCCGCTCGACGATCTGGGCCGCGTCGGCGGGGCCGGCGGCGAGGGCGGCGAGGATCTGGGGGGCGGGCGGGGCGAGGATGTGGGTGAGGCCGGAGCGGCGGTGGTAGAGCAGGGTCAGGCCCTCGAGCTCGACGAAGCTCAAGGTCGCGGGCGGATCGGCGGCGTAGAGGGACGCGGCCACTTCAGGCCGCCCCGCGGCTCAGCGCGGCATCTGCAGCGAGGCGTAGCAGGTGAAGCCGCTCATCCCCGCCTGCAGACGGCGAATATAGTTGGCATAGGCCTGGGCCGCCTCGGCATCCACGCCGGCGGGGGTGCGGCCGCCGTAGAGCATGGCCTTGACCTCCTCGCCCTTCAGCGGCCGGGCGAGCGGGGGATAGGCGCCGGCGGTTCCGGCCGGGACGAGGCTGCCGTCGGCGGCGATGAAATTGCCGGCTCCGGCCTGCGGCGCGGGCACCGGAATCTCGCAGTTGAGCACCGAGCCCGCGGTCTGGGCCAGGGCGGGTCGGATCGTCACCACCGTCGAGGCCGCGGCGGCCCCGAGCGCGAGCACGACCCGGCGGCTCGGACGCCCGCCCATCTCACCGCCGGCACTGTCGTTTCGCTCGGTCATCGCATCCGCATCTACGCCAAGCCTCTTTCATAAGGGTAAAGCGCCGCAATGACGAGACGGGCCGAGAGGCGATGTCCCAGTTGAGGACGATTGTTCGGAGAAAAATCGTTTCGGCCTCGTTTAGGGAGCGGGCCGCCGGAGTAGGCGCGGCCGCTTTGTGTCCAAGGAGGACTGTAACCCATGAAAATGTTCGTTTTCGCCGCGGCTCTCATGCTCGGCAGCGCCGCCGTCGCCCAGACCGGCAATACGGTCGACGATCCGTCGCAGGCCAGCGGGCCGCGCGGAGTGACCCAGCAGGGCACCGACCCCGACGGAATGGCCTGCACCCCCGCCGGCTACAATGCCGGCTCCTCGTCCTATCCGACCTGCGAGGCCGGCAGCGGCAGCGCCGCCAGCACCGCGACCCCGCCGCGCTGCTCGAAGACGGTCAAGGACCATTGCGTCCAGGCCTACGAACGCGGCGTTCGCCGGTAGCTCCGGAGTCCCGGCGAAGGCCGGGCCCAGCTCATCTCTTCCGTCGGGTCCCGGCATTCGCCGGGGCCCGCGGAGAAAAATCGTTTCGCCCTCGTTTAGGGACGGTGCGGCCGCGCCGAAGCGGTCGCTCGTCCAACGAAGGGATGAACGAATGAAACTCATCATCATGGCCGCCGCGCTGACGCTCGGCGGCGCCGCCGTCGCTCAGACGACGGAAACCGAAACGAGCACCACCACCAGCACGACGATGGCGACCGGCCAGACGGTCGCTCCGGACAACAGCGCGCCCGAGCGCGACGCCCGCGGAATCGCCGTCATCTCCGCTCCGGCGGCCGCTCCGGCCGGCTACAACCAGGGCGCCCAGACCGTGCCGGCCGGAAGCGCGCCGCCGACCGTCGCGGCGCCGACCCCGACCACTTCCGGCCCGCTCCCGCCCTGCACCCGGACCGTCACCGACCGGTGCACCCAGACCTACGAGCGCGGCCGGGCGCGCTGAACATGCGCCATTGACGTTCCTCCCCTGCGTTTGCAGGGGAGGGGGACCAGGCGAAGCCTGGTGGAGGGGCCTTGCGGAGCCCGAAGAACCCCTCCACCGCGCTTCGCGCGGTCCCCCTCCCCGCGAAATCGCGGGGAGGAATTTCGATTGAGCGGGAGGAATCATGACCATCAGCTTCGAAGGCCGGGTCGCCATCGTGACCGGCGCCGGCGGCGGGCTCGGGCGCGCCTATGCGCTCGAGCTCGCCCGGCGCGGCGCCCGGGTGGTCGTCAACGACCTCGGCGGCGCCCGCGACGGATCGGGAAGCTCCGACTCGGCGGCCAGTGTGGTCGCGGAGATCGAGGCCGCGGGCGGGGAGGCGATGGCGAACGGCGCCAGCGTCACCGACCGCGAGCAGGTCGAGGCGATGGTCGCCGCCGCCAGGGCGCGCTGGGGCTCGGTCCATATCCTGATCAACAATGCCGGAATCCTTCGCGACAAGAGCTTCGCCAAGATGAGCGAGGAGGAGTTCCGAATCGTCCTCGACGTCCACCTGACCGGCTCGGCGATCTGCACCAAGGCGGTGTGGGAGACGATGCGCGAGCAGGCCTATGGGCGGATCCTGATGACGTCGAGCTCGACCGGCCTCTACGGCAATTTCGGCCAGGCCAATTACGGCGCGGCGAAGATGGGCCTCGTCGGCCTCGCCAAGACGCTCCACCTCGAAGGCGCGAAATACGACATTCGGGTCAACACGATCGCCCCGACCGCGGCGACCCGGATGACCGAGGACCTGTTCCCGCCCGAGATGCTGGGGCTGTTCAACCCTGAGAATGTGGTGCCGGCGGCGCTCTACCTGGTGTCGCAGGAGGCGCCCTCGGGGGCGATCGTCGGCGCCGGCGGCGGAGTCGTCCAGGCCGCCTACGTGACCCTGACCTCGGGCTACGCCTTGCCCGAGGGGCGGCGCACCGTCGAGGAGGTGGCGGCGAACTGGGACAGGATCGCCGACCGCACCCTCGAGACCGTCCCCCAGTCCGGCGCCGAGCAGGCGATGACGATATTGCGGACTTTGCAGGGAGGCTAATTCCTCCCCGGAACGGGGAGGGGGACCAGCCGCAGGCTGGTGGAGGGGGCCCGCCGCTCCGCTGCTCGAACGCTGGGCCCCCTCCACCACCGCCTTCGGCGGCGGTCCCCCTCCCCGTTCCGGGGAGGAACGTTACCGTATTGCCACACTAACACACCCGTGTTAAAGCGCCTCCGCTCAGGGAGGAGAATCACATGTACAGCGACAGCGATCTGGACGCGGCGGTCGCGGCGGGGGCGTTGAGCCCGGACGCCGCCACGTCGCTCCGCGCCTATATGGACAGCCGGGCCGCGAGCTCGCCGGTCGACGAGGAGCATTTCCGGCTCATCACCGGCTTCAACGACATCTTCGTCGCCATCGCCGCGGCGATCCTTCTGTTCGCGGTCGGCTGGATCGGCAATTCGATGGGCGCCAATATCGACAATGACGGGCCGTCGCCCTTCGCCGGGCTGCTGGTCGCCGGCACGGCCTGGGGCCTCGCCGAATTCTTCACCAAGAAGCGCCGGATGGCGCTGCCCTCGATCCTGCTCCTGCTCGCCTTCACCGGCGGGGTGATGCTGACCGCCTTCGCCACGCTCGTGCTCGGCTTCGGCGAGGCGACGTTCGAGAATAACGAGCGCGCCATCGCCCTCGTCATCGCCGCCTCCGCCGCCGTGGCCGCCGCCGCCACCTGGCTCCACTGGCGCCGATTCCGGGTCCCGATCACCGTCGCCGCCGGAGCCCTCACCGTCGTCGGAGTGGTCCTGGCGCTGATCGCTTCGGCCGTCGGAGACGTTCCGGCGCTCGAGGACATCATGCTCGGCAGCGGCCTCGTCCTCGGCCTGTGCGTCTTCCTCTTCGCCATGTGGTGGGATTCGTCCGACCGCGCCCGCCAGACCCGCCGCTCCGACGTCGCCTTCTGGCTCCACCTGCTCTCGGCGCCGCTGATCGTCCACCCGATCTTCTCGCTGCTCGGCCTCACCGACGGCGACGCGACGATCGGCGAGGCGCTGGTGGTGCTCGGAGTCTATGTGCTGCTCGGGATCACCGCCCTGGCGATCGACCGGCGGGCTCTGCTCGTCTCGGCCCTCGCCTATGTGCTGTTCGCGCTGATCAGCCTGTTCCGCGAGTTCGGGGCGGTCGAATTGAACATCGCGCTCGCCGCCTTCGTCATCGGCTCGGGCCTGCTGCTGCTGTCGGCCTTCTGGCACGGCGTGCGCCGCTCGATCGTCCGTCCGCTGCCGCCGGGGCTGCAGGCGCGGCTGCCGGTGGTCGACCGAGCGCCGCCGGTCGCGGCGGCCTGATCTACCCCCCTCCCTGCACGCAGGGAGGGGCCGGGGGTGGGTGCGTCTCCGAAGACTCACGGCCGGCGGAGACCCACCCACCCCTAACCCCTCCCTGCGTGCAGGGAGGGGATTTTTCTATCGCCCGTCCTGACCCAGCCTGCGATGCGCCGCGATCTGCTCCGGCGTGAGGCGAAGGAAGCGGGCGGCGTTGTTGTACAGGATGTCGCGCTTTCGCCCGGCCGTCAGGAACGGCGCCTCCTCGATCACCCGGACCGAGCGCTCGATCACCCCGGGCCAGACCATCTGGTCGGAGCCGAACAGGATCCGGTCCCCGAAGCCGGCCTCCTCGATCCGCTCGAGATAGCGGTAGAAGGCGGCCCGCGGCTGGGTGAAGACGATCACGCCGATGTCCACATAGACCTGCGGATGGGCGTAGAGGAGGGCGAGCAGGTCGTCGATCATCGGATAGCCGGCGTGCATCAGATAGACCCGCAGCTTCGGGTGGCGGACCAGCACCTCCTCCATCGTCAGGGCGCTGTGGAGGCGGGCGCGGTAGCCGCCCGAGCCGAGGTAGATGACTCCCGGCGGGCCGGTTCCGACATGGATCCCGACCGGGATGTCGAGCTCCTCGACCAGCGCCCAATAGGGCTCGAGCCGGGGATCGTCCGGCGCGACCCCGTCATATTGGGTGGTGACCTCGCCGAACACGGCGAGCGCCCCGGACGCGTGCAGGGCTCGGACGGCCGCCGGCGTGAGCTCGGGCTCGAGCTGGAAGGAGAGGGCGGGGATGATCCGGTCCGGCCGCGCCTTGCGCCAGGCGGCGACTCGCTCGGCGGGGCCGCTGGCGACCCCGACGATGTTGAGCCTGTCCATCGCCTCGAGCGATTCGCGCATCAGCGCCTCGTCGGTGAGCGGCGACCAGACCGGATCGGGGCAGGGCGGCTTCTTGAGCCGCTCGAGGAAGGTGTCGGCATAGGCGCCGCGCTGATCCCAGACCGGCATGCTCGCGATCGGAGTGCACATGGCGAGCGGGGGCGGCCCCTGCTCATCGGCGTGGAGAGCGTGCAGGTGCATGTCGAGGATCGGCTCGCGGTCGCGGGCGGCGAGCGGCGCCGCCGACACAAGCAGAAGGAAGGCAAGAAGCGGCTTCATCGGCGGGACCCTCTTCGGAACCGCCATCCTAATGTGTCGGAGCGAAACCGCCAGCGTAGCCTGGCCACCCCTCCCTGCACGTAGGGACGGGCCGGGGGTGGGTGCGTCCGCTGAAGAGTCACGGTAGGCGGAGACCCACCCACCCCTGACCCCTCCCTGCGTGCAGGGAGGGGAATTTCTACCCGTTGACCGCCTTCATCAGCCGCCGTTCGAGCGGGGCGAGCACCGGGCCGAGCTCGTCGCCCCGCCGGACGACCATTCCAGCCTCGTTGAGCAAGGCCCACTGGCCCTGGCGGTTGCGGGCGGCGGGGCGTTTCTCGATCTTGTATTCAGGCCGCTCGGCGGTGCGGCGGAAGGCCCAGAAGGCGGCGCCGTCGCGGCCGAACTCGACCGCATAGTCGCGCCACAGGCCGGCGGCCACCATCCGCCCGTAAAGGTCGATGATCCGCTTCAATTCGGCCCGGGTGAAGCCGATCTGCGGCGACGAGGTGGAACCCGGAAAAGGGAGGATTTGGCCCATCAGGCGCGGCCGCGCTCCTTTCTCGGCTTGGCTTGGCCGTCGCGCTCCGCGATCAGCTCGGCGAGGCGGGCCCGAAGCTGCTCGACCTCGCACTGGAGCAATTCGAGCTTCTGGGTCGCCGGATCGAACTGCTCGGTGCAGGGCGTCCCGTAGGGAAGGAAATTGCCGGCGCTGCTCTGCTCGGCGCTGAGGAGGGTCGAGCGGGCCGGGATCCCGACCATCGTCGCGCCTTCGGGCACGTCCTTGGTCACCACCGCATTGGCGCCGATCCGGGCCCGGTCGCCGACCATGATCGGGCCGAGCACCTGGGCGCCCGAGCCGATGATGACCCCGTTGCCGATCGTCGGGTGGCGCTTGCCGGCGACTCCGTCGGCGGGGTTCGTGCCGCCCAGGGTGACCTGCTGGTAGATGGTGACGTCGTCGCCGATCGTCGCGGTCTCGCCGATCACCACGAAGCCGTGGTCGATGAAGAAATTGGCGCCGATCGTGGCGCCCGGATGGATGTCGATCGCGGTCAGGAAGCGGCCGAGATGGTTGACCAGGCGGGCGAGGAAATAGAGCTCGCCCTTGTACAGCCAGTGGCCGAGCCGGTGGAAGCCGAGCGCCCAGACCCCCGGATAGAGCAGGACCTCCCAGCGGCTGCGGGGGGCGGGATCGCGGGCCTTGACTGAATCGAGATAGGCGACAAGGCCCGGCAGCATAGCCACTCCCACTCCGCTTCCCCTGGCCCCGCAAAATAGGGCCGGTCGCGGGAAAATGCCAGCCGGGCGCCAAAATTCCGTCAGCCGAGCCTTTTTCCCTTGCGCCGACGGGCCGGTGCCAAGCAGAGCGGCGAGGGAGCCACGCTTAGGAGCAAGCATGTTCGACCTCGGGGGCGTGGGGCTCATGGACATCCTGCCCTTCATCGCCATCGGCTTCGCGGCCCAGCTGATCGACGGCGCGCTGGGGATGGCGTTCGGCCAGATCTCCTCGACGCTCCTGATCAGCATGGGGGTGCCCCCGGCGGCGGCCTCGGCGGGCGTCCATACGGCGGAAACCTTCACCACCGCCGTGTCCGGGATCAGCCATGTCCTCCACCGCAACGTCGACTGGCGCCTGTTCTTCCGGATCGCCATTCCCGGAGTCATCGGCGGCGTGCTCGGCGCCTATGTCCTCAGCAACATCGACGCGGCCGTCGCCAAGCCGATCGTCCTCGCCTATCTCGCCGCCCTGGGCCTTTACCTGCTCTATCGCGGAGTCATGCACCGCCATAATGCGCGGGAGCCCAAGGTGGTCGAGCCGCTCGGCCTGTTCGGGGGCTTCCTCGACGCCGCCGGCGGGGGCGGCTGGGGCGCGGTGGTGACGTCCAACCTGCTCGTCCAGGGGTCGAGCCCGAGGAAGACGATCGGGACCGTCAACACCGCCGAATTCTTCCTCACCGTGACGATCTCGGCCACCTTCATCGCCACCCTGGGCTGGGAGGCGTTCACGGTCGCGACCTCGGGCCTGCTCATCGGCGGAGTCCTCGCCGCCCCCTTCGGC
This sequence comes from Allosphingosinicella sp., assembly GCA_036386295.1. Taxonomy (GTDB): domain Bacteria; phylum Pseudomonadota; class Alphaproteobacteria; order Sphingomonadales; family Sphingomonadaceae; genus Allosphingosinicella. The sequence goes on along the minus strand of DASVVX010000011.1, from coordinate 22,262 downwards.
GCCCTCATCGCCAAGAAGGTCGACGCGGACCGCCTGCTCACCTTCGTCGGAATCGTCCTGACCGCGAGCAGCATCTTCGGCCTGTATCGGGCTTTGGCCTGATCCGTCATTGCGAGGAGCGTAGCGACGAAGCAATCCACCCTTCGGCGTGGGCCTGCTGGATTGCTTCGCTGCGCTCGCAATGACGGTCAGAGCTTGAACAGGCCCCGGGCCTTTTCGACCTCGTCCCTGATGAAGGCCACCGCCGCCCGGACCCGGGCCAGCTCGGCGAGGTCCTGGTGGACGGTCAGCCACAGGGAGCGGGTCAGGCTGATCTCGTCGGCCAGCACCCGCACCAGCCCGTCCTCGCTCGAGGCGAGGAAGGCGGGAAGGACGCACAGGCCGGCTCCGGCGACGGTCGCCTTGAGCTGGGCGACGAGGTTGCTGCTTTCCACCGAGGTGACCCCGCCGGGCGCGACATGCTGGAGGAAGTCGAGCTCGGGGAAGTGGAGCAATTCGCCGATATAGCTGACGAAGCGGTGCTTGAAGAGATCCTCGGACGAGGCGATGTCGGGCGCCTCGCGCAGATAGGCCGGGGCGGCGTAGAGGCCGAGATCATAGTCGATCAGCCTGGAGACGGTGAGCCGCCCGGCCGGTGGCCGGCTGACCGAGACGACGATGTCGGCGTCGCGGCGGGCGAGGCTGAACACCGCCGGAGCGGCGACGAGCTGGATGGTGAGGCGCGGATGGAGCGACTTCAGGCGGGCGATGCGCGGGGCCAGGAAATAGGAGCCGAAGCCTTCGGGCGAGCCGATCCGGACCGTCCCAGCGACCGAGGTGGAGGTCCCGCCGACCGCCTCGCCGGCGCCGATCGCGAGCCGCTCCATCTCCTCGCCGATCGGAAGCAGCCGGCGGCCCTCGTCGGTGAGGGTGTAGCCCGAGGGACTGCGGTCGAATATCCTCGCCCTGAGGGCATGCTCGAGCGCCGCGATCCGCCGGGAGAGGGTGGAATGGTCGACCCCGAGCCGGGCCGCCGCCGCCGTCAGCCGGCCGCTTCGGGCGACGGCGAGAAAGGCGCGGACGTCGTTCCAGTCGAATTCGGCCATGGGTATGGGAATATATGCACAGCGGTTTCAGCACAATCCCGATGGCGAATCCGCTTGCTCCGTGAGAGAGAAGCTCATCCCCTTCAAGAGGCAGAAAATCCATGTTCGAGGCTCGGACCGCCGCTGTGCTCGCCAATCATCAAGCGCCCCGCGATGCGGCGCCTGCGGATTTCCGCACGCCGGCCGACCCGCCGGCCGGCTGGGCGGCGCGGAGCCCGGACCGGGCCATGCTCTTCCTGTTCGTCAGCCCGCGCGACTGCGGCGCGCTCGAGGAACTGATGGCGCTCTGAGCGAGGAAGGATGGGATTGCTCTTCCCCGCTCATCCTGAGTAGGGACCGAGCCTGGCGAAGGCCCGTATCGAAGGACCGTCCTTCGATACGCCGCTTCGACTTCGCTCAGCGGCTACTCAGGATGAGCGGAGAGGGATGCAGATCATGACCGAGACCCCCTCGACCGTCTTCAAGCTCCCCGAAAGCCTGCCCAGCCCGTCCGACCTCGCCGAGGCCTGGTCCAAGGTCGTCGCCAACGCCGTCCATCTCGCCACCAGCACGGCCACGCGGCCGCTCGACCCGCACATCCCCCAGCCGTTCGACGCGGCCGCGCCGGCGCGGGCGTTCGGCGAGTTCGCGGCGCATCTGTGGAGCCACCCGCAGGAGCTGATCAAGGCCCAGCAGAAGGCGGCGTCGGACTGGCTGAAGCTGTGGCAGTCGGCCGCCTCGCGCGCCGCCGGACGGCCCGCCGAGCCGGTCGCGGCGCCCGAGCGCGGCGACCGCCGGTTCAGCGATCCCGCGTGGAGCGAGGAGCCGGTCTTCGACTATCTCAAGCAGGCCTATCTGCTGACCGCCAGGCGCGCGCTCGAGATGGTCGAGCAGGCGGAAGGGCTGGACGAGGGCGCCCGGACCCGGGTCGAGTTCTTCACCCAGCAATATCTGAACGCCATCTCGCCGGCCAATTTCGCCTTCACCAATCCCGAGGCGATCCGCAAGGCGATCGACACCGGCTCGATCTCGCTCCTCTCGGGCCTCGCCAACCTGCTCGCCGACGCCGCCGAGACTCCCGGCATCGTCCAGCGCCGAGCCGAGCGGGAGTTCGAGCTGGGGGTCGACATCGCCGCGACGCCAGGCAGCGTCGTCTACCGCAACGAGATGATGGAGCTCATCCAATACGCTCCGGCCACCGACGAGGTGTGGAAGCGGCCGATCCTGTACGTGCCGCCGCTGGTGAACAAATATTACCTCCTCGATCTTCAGCCGAAATCGTCGCTGATCCGCTGGCTGGTCGAGCAGGGGCACACCGTCTTCGTCATCTCCTGGGTCAATCCCGGCCCCGAGCTCGCCGAGAAGGGCCTTGCCGACTATATCCGCCAGGGGCCGATCGAGGCGCTCGACGCGATCGAGAAGGCGACCGGCGAGCGCGAGGTCGACCTGTTCGGCTTCTGCATGGGTGGGACCCTGCTCGCCGTCGCCCTGGCCTGGCTCGCCGCGAAAGGGGAGGGGGACCGGGTCGCCTCCGCGACGACGATCGGGACGATGTTCGATTTCTCGCGCCTCGGCCAGTGGGCGAGCTTCACCGAGCCCGAGCAATTGAGGGCGATGGAGCGGCATCTCCTGCACAAGGGCTTCATGGCCGCGCAGGACCTGCAGGCGCTGTTCAGCGCGGTTCGCGCCAACGACCTGATCTGGTCGTCGGTGGTCAACCATTATCTGCTCGACCGCGAGGCGCCTCCGAGCGACATCCTCTACTGGTTCGCCGACGGCGCCCATATCCCGCGCGCCTTCCTGCTCGAATGGGCGCGCGACGTGCTGAGGGACAACAAGCTGGCGAAGGGCGGCCTCGAGCTGGACGGGGTGAAGATCGATCTCGCCGCGGTGAAGACTCCGCTGCTCGCGATCAGCCTCAAGGACGATCATGTCTCCGCCTGGCAGGCGACCTACGACAGCGCCCGCATGTTCGGCGGGGAGGTCGCCTTCCTGCTCGGGGGAAGCGGCCACAATGCCGGAGTGATCAACCCGCCCAGCGCCAACAGACACGGCTATTGGGTCAACGCGGCGATGCCGGAGACGGCCGAGGCCTGGCTCGAAGGCGCCGAGCGCCGCGAGGGCAGCTGGTGGCCGCACTGGCAGGCGCGGCTGAGCGAGGACGGCAAGGCGGCCAGGGTCAGGGCCCGGGTGCTCGGCAAGGGCAGGCTCAAGGCTCTGGAGCCGGCGCCGGGAAGCTACGTCCGCAGCCGCGCCTGACCGTAATTCGGTGTCCAACACCGATTTAAGTGGAATTCGGTGTCGGACACCGAATTGCAAGTCGTTGATTTCCTAGAGGCCGTAGGGGCCCGAGGCGCGCGGCAGGCGCTCGTCGAGGCGACGGACCACGCCCTGCAGATGGAGCAGCCGCGACGGCGCCCGGGCGGTCGGCGACGCCGGGCCCTGAACGCTGGCGCGGACGAACCGGCGCCACTGGGCCTCGTCGTTGGCGGCCAGAAGCAGCGGCGCGTTGGCGGCGGCCGCCAGCAAGGCAATCGCGATCATGGTGAAATCCCCTTTTCCCCGGCGGTCATGGTAAACGGGAGTGGTAAAGAGCCGGTTAACCCTGATCCGCGCCGCCGGACGAGGCGCGCAAAAACGGCGCTTTTCCGGCCGCGCCGACGACAAATTTCGACCCGTGAAATTTTTTCCTAAACTCCTGGCCGGTCCTTCCGATCATTGCACCGAAATCCGGGCGGCGCGCGGTGCCCCGCCCGACGGGTGAGGGGTGGCAATGGTCGCGATCATCACAGGCAATGGCAACGGTATCGACCGCAGCTCGCTGAGCGTGCTCGGCGCGGCGGGGCAGCTCGGGCAGGCGCGAGTCGGCCAGGCCGGACGCGATGTCTACGTGAACGCCTCGACCGGCAATCTGGCGATCAACACCCTCGACGAGTTCCTCGTGGGGCGCGGGCCCGACGCCGCCGTCAACCTCGACCTCAACAGCCTCCTCGGCGGCACGGCGAGCTACAGCTTCGCGATCGGCCTGCGGGATTTCACCGGCACCCCCAACACCGCCGGGAGCACCGTCACCCGGTGGGCCGGCGATTCCGCGGTCTACACCTACGACGCCGGCCGCGGCGCCTATGTCTCGCGGGAGGGCGGCGGCGCCTATGACGAGATCCGTTTCGCCAACAACGTGTGGAGCTGGACGGACGGCGATACCGGCCTCACCGAATATTACGAATATTCGCCCTTCGCCGGGAAGTACAACCTGACCAGGTCGGTCGATGCCGACGGCAACACTTTGACCCGCACCTATTCGGGCAACATGATCCAGACGATGGCCACCGCCAACGGGGAGACGATCTCCTTCGAATGGGCGGACGGCAAGATCGTCGGAATCAACGAGATCAACGTCGCTGGCGTCGTCACTCGCAAGACGAGGCTGACCTGGGACACGGTCGTCAATTTCCGGCTCGCCAGCATCACCGTCGACCTGACGCCCGCCGACGGCTCGATCGCCGACGGCAACGTCCATGTCACGAGCTTCACCTACGACGGCTCGAGCCGCCGAGTCGCCTCGATGACCCAGAGCGACGGAAGCCGGATCGACGTCACCTATGTGCTGGTCGGGTCCGACTACCGGGTGGCGACGCTCACCGAGGCGGAAACCGCCAGCGCCGGCCGGACGACGAGCTTCAGCTACGACACCGCCAACCGGGTCACCACGGTAACCGATGCGACCGGCCAGGCGACCCAGCTGTGGTACGACGCGCAGAACCAGCTGACGAAGATCGTCTCGCCGCCGGCGACGTCCGGCGCCGCCCCGCAGACCCAGCTCTTCGCCTACAACGCTAATGGCGACCTGATCAGCGTCACCGACCCCGCGGGCGGCGTCACCACCTTCCAATATGATTCGAACGGCAACGAGATCTGGCGTCAGGACAGTCTCGGCAACGTCGTCACCCGCACCTATGGCGCGAAGAACGAGCTGCTCAGCGAAACGCGCCACGAGGGAGGCGCGCTGAGCTTCACGACCAGCGGCAGCGCTCCCGCCGTCACCGGCAACAAGGTGGTGGGCGTCGCCTGGGGCTCGTGGGGCAGCGCGACGACGAGCCAGAGCTATACGGGGTCGGCGTTCGTCTCGGCGCGGAGGCTCCATCCCTGGAACGGCTATTCGTTCCTCGGCCTCACCGACGGCCCCCTGTCCGCCAGCGCGCCCTATAACGACTATGATTATGCTTATTATTTTCACGAGGACAGCATCCGGATCTGGGAGAATGGCGCGCATATCGACGTGCCCGTCCCCAGCGGAGTGTCCGACAACCTCCTGTGCGAGATAGAATATGACGGCGCCAAGGTCGTCTACAGGATCGGCGGGACGGTCGTCCGCGAGGTCGCGACGTCGGCGGGGCGCACCTTCCGCGCGGGCGCTTCGACCCAGCATACCGATCGGGGCGTGCAGGACTTCACCTTCGCGGCGCGGGCGCCGGAGACGACGCGCTTCGTCTACGACGCGGAGAACCATGTGCGCTACCGGATCGGCGCCGAGGGCAACGTCACCGAATATCGTTACACCGCCGCGGGCGAGGTCGAATATCAGATCGAATATCCCGACCAGGCCTTTTCAGGATCACCCGCGGGCGTCCTCTTCGCCAGCGCCTCGTTCGAGACGCCCGAGATCGGCACCGGCTATCAATATAATCCCAGCCTCCCGGGAATGACCTTCAGCGGGAACTCGGGCATCACCGGCAATAACAGCGCCTTCGGCTTCGTCGCCGCGCCCGACGGCGACCAGGTGGCCTTCGTGCAGAGCGTCGCGTCCACCGGGGGGTCGATCGCCCAGGCCCTCACCGGCCTGACCGCCGGCGCCCAGTACAGCGTCAAGTTCCGACTCGCCGCCCGGCCGGCCACCGGCGGCACTCCGGTCACCGTCTCCTTCAACGGCACCGTCCTTGGAACGTTCAGCCCCTCGACGATATGGTTCGAGGAGTTCTCCGCCACCTTCACCGCGACCGGCTCCACCGGAACCCTGACCTTCAGCACGCCCGCGGCCGCGGGGGATCGATCCACGGCCATCGACAAGGTGCGGATCGCCGCGCTGCCGATGGTCGCCCACGCCTCGTTCGAGGCGCCCGAGATCGGCTCCGGCTACCAGTATAATCCCAGCATCGCCGGGACGACCTTCAGCCCCGCTTCGGGCATCGCCGGAAACGGCAGCGCCTGGGGCTTCGCGGCCGCGCCGGACGGCGACCAGGTCGCCTTCATCCAGACCGCGCCCGGCGGGGCGGGATCGATCACCCAGAAGCTCTCCGGCCTCGTCCCGCAGACGACCTATACGGTGAAATTCTTCATCGCCGCCCGGCCGGGCTATGGGGGCACTCCGGTCACCGTCTCCTACAACGGCACCTCGCTCGGGACGTTCGACCCCGCCTCGACGGCGTTTCAGGAGATCACGGTCAGCTTCGTCGCGACCGGCCCGACCGGCACGCTCAGCCTCGCCGGCGCCCCGACCTCGACCGACCGAGCGACCGCGGTCGACAACCTTCGAGTCATGGGGGCGGGAAGCTCGGTAAGCGAAGCCGATCTCGACCATTGGCGCAACGGCCTCGGCGACCTCAGCTCGACGATGATCACCCAGTACACCTATAACGCGCGCGGCAGCCTGAGCTCGGTCACCGCCTACGGCGCGGCTACCGCGGCGGGAAGCGCCACCACGGCCGAAGGCTATAGCCGAACCGATTTCGTCTACGATCCGGCCGGACGGCTTCTCTCCCGGATGGTCGAAGGGCAGCGCGCCGAGACCTTCGTCTACGACGGGCTGGGCCGGCTGATCGCCTCGACCGACCGCCACCAGGGCACGACCAGCATCGCCTTCAACCACGCCTCGAGCCAGACCGTGGTCACCCTGGCGAGCGGCCTCGTCACGACCTCGACCTACAACAAGGCCGGCGACCTCGTCAGCGTCGCCCAGTCGGGCAGCTACATCCCCAGCGGAGCCACGACGACGAACAAATATGACAAGCTCGGCCAGCTTCGGATGACCACCGACGCCACCGGCTTCAACACCTATTTCGTCTACGACAAGGTCGGCCGGATGGTCGCGGAGGTCAACCACCGCGGCGACATGACCGAATATCGCTACGATTCGAACGACCGGCTGGTCGCCACGGCGCGCTACACTCAGGGCGTCACTGCCGCCAACATGGCGGTGCTGGCCGATCCCAACGCCACTTTCGACGTAGCGGCCGTGCGTCCCGCGTGGCACCCGTGGGACATCTGGAGCTGGCGGACCTACGACAAGGAAGGCCGCCTCACCTCGATCATGGACAGCACGATCCGGACCTTCGAATATGATTCGTCGGGCCGGCTGATCAAATCCGTCGCCTATCAGAACTGGCTCGACTGGGGCCAGATCCTGGCCTTCCAGTCCAATCCGCCGACGGCGCCCTACATACCGCCCTCGGATCCCCGCGACGTCGTCGAACGCAATTTCTACGACAAGGCCGGGCGGCTGATCGCGGCGCTCGACGGCGAAGGCTATCTCACCCGCAACGTCTACGACCGCGCCGGCCGGCTGATCGAGAGGATCGCCTACGCGACGGCGACGGCGGCGGCCGACCGGCTCGGCCCGCTGAGCAAGCTGCTCGCCAACCAGGTCAGCCACGCCGACGACCGGGTCGCCCATTTCGTCTACGACGGGCAGGGCCAGCTGCGCTTCGAGGTCGACGCCCTCAACCAGGTCACCGAATATCGCTACAATGCCGCCGGCCAGTCGACGTCGACGATCCGCCACGCCGGCAGCATCCCGGCGCCGGCCGACTATCGACTGGCGACGGTCAAGGCGCTGGTCGCGTCACTCAGCGCATCGCCGGGCTCGGCCGCCAGCCGGCGCAGCTGGAGCGTCTACGACGAAGGCGGCCGGGTCGCTTATTCGATCGGCGCGGAGGGTGCCGTCACCCGCTTCAGCTACGACACGATGGGCCAGGTGACGAAGGCGGTGGAGTTCGCCGCGGTGCGCCCGACGACGAGCGCCCCCGATCTCGTCACCATGAACAATTGGGCGGCCGGCCAGAACGGCAACGCGGCCAACCGAGTCACCCGCCATTATTACAGCGCCCGCGGCGAGCTGCGCTACACGGTCGATGGCGAAGGCTATGTCAGCCGCACCGATTTCGACGCCGCCGGGCGCACCGTGGGCGAGTTCCGCTGGGACGATCCGTTCGCGATCGGCGACAGCTCGACCATCGACAATGTCGCGACCGCGACCAACAACTCCACCCGCTGGGCCGGCAAATGGTACGGCTACCAGTACGGCGGGCCGCTGACCGACTTCAGGAACGGGGAGAACAACTGGGTAGCCTACGCCTATTACCAGAACGGCACCCAGATGTACGAATACGCGCCCTATGCGGACGCCAATCCGACCTATTTCAACTACGACATCTGGGGCCGGGTCGCCTCGCGCTCCGATACGGGCGCCAGCTACGGCTACGACGGCCTCGGCAACCAGTCCAGTTTCACCGACGGCCGGAACTACACGACCACCCGCACCTTCGACCATCTCGGGCGGGTGAAGACCGAGACGGATGCCGCCGGCGGCGTCGTCAGCTACGAATATAATGCTTTCGGCGAGGTGACGAAGGTCACCGACGCGCGCGGCAACGCCACCGTCAGCACCTACGACAAGCTCGGCCGGCTGCTGACCACCACCGACGCCCTCAACAACGTCACGAGCTATACCTACAACGAGTTCGGCGAGGTGAAGACGGTGACCCGCGGAGCCGCCGTCACCAGCTTCGACTACGACCGCGCCGGCCGGGTCACCCGGACCACCGACGCCGAAGGCTATTACGAGGAATATACGCTCGACGCGTTCGGCAACCGGATCAACGTCCGCAACAAGATCGGCGGAATCGTCACCAACGCCTTCGACCGGCGCGGGCTGCTGGTCGCCGAGACCCTGCCGATGGCCTCCTACGACAATTGGGGCAACGTCGTCGCCTGGAGCGTCACCAACAAGTTCGAATATGACGGGCGCCGCAACCAGACCAAGAAGATCGAGGCGTTCGGGCTCGCCGAGCAGCGAACCACCACCTATTATTACGACAAGGCGGACCGCCTCGTCGAAACGGCCGGCGACTACGTCCAGGCGATCGACCAGGCAAGCCACAGCGCCCTCAGCTGGGTCATCCCCAGCGAGAAGTTCAAATACGACCAGCGCGGGCGGGTGATCGAGCACACCGACGCTCTCGGCGCCCGGACCTTGTATTATTATGACGCGCTCGGCCGGGTGAGCGTCGAGCTCCGCGCCAACGGGTTGTACACCGCCTTCACCTACGACGTGAACGGGAACATGCTGAGCCAGCGCGCCTACGCCACGGCGGTGGCGCTGCCGGCTACCCCCGGCGGAGCGGCGCCGGCGGCGCCCGGCGGCGAGTATCGCGAGACCAGCTTCACCTACGACGCGCTGAACCGGCTCAAGACGACCACGGTGGCCAACGTCCGCACCGGGGCCTGGAACGGCTCCTATTATGCCACCGGCGTCGGCAGCGTCACGACGACGTTCGACTATGACGCCAACGGCAACGTCATCAAGACGACCGACGGCAACGGCGGCACCACTTTCGCCTTCTACGACAAGCTGAACCGCACCATCGCCTCGGTCGACGCGGAGAATTACCTCACCTTCTACACGCTCGACGGCGAGGGCAACGTCACCCAGGAGGAGAGGTTCGCGGCGCGGCTCGGGTTCGGCGTGTCCACGGCCCACGACGCCGCCTGGCTTCGCTCGACCGTCGCGGGCAACGCCGGCGACCGGATCACCCAGTTCGGCTATGACAAGAATGGCCGCCGGACCAGCGAATGGCGGCTCTACATCAACAGCAACTACGTCTCGGGGAACTCGCTGGGAGTCGACGGAGTCCACGGCGGCATCCAATATCATTACAACGGGCTCGGCCAGGTCTGGCAGAAGACGTTCGGAAACGGCGATTACGTCTCCTTCGCCTACGATTCGATGGGCCGCCTCACCCAGGAGAGCCGCGCTCCCTTCACCGACCAGAACGGCGCCTCGGTCCGTCCGACGACCTTCTATTTCTACGACGGCCTCAACAATCTCACTTTGAGCCGGCAGGGCGGCGTCACCCAGGCCGGCGGCGACCGTCTGACCCGCTACGCCTACGGCGCCGGCGGCCGGATGACGGCGATGACCGACGCGACCGGCAACACCTACAATTATTATTACGACGCCGCCGGCAACGTCCTTCGCGAGAATTATACCCGGACCAAATCCGACGGCACCAGCGCGACCGAGGGCATGCTCTACACCCGCGACATCCTCGGGCGGGTCACGTCGCAGGCGCTGGCGACCTGGAACGGCTCGTGGGCCAAGGGCGACCGCCAGGACACCGAGTATAACGTCTATGGCGACGTCTCACGCCGCGGCATCAACGGCGGCTGGCAGGAGCAGTTCGCCTACGACGGCGCGGGCCGGGTGTGGCGGAGCAACTCGGGCGACGGCGTGTGGCGCTTCTTCGTCCACGACGCCAACGGCAACCAGACGCTGACGATCGAGAGCGAGGGCGCCAACCTCGCCGGCTACACGCTCGACCAGGCTCTGAGCGCCGCGACGGCGGGCGGGGCCTATTATGTCGGCGGCGCTTATATCGACGGCATCAATTCCACCATCAACGTCTTCGACAAGCGCGGCCAGGCGGTCCAGACGCGGATGCCGCAGCGCCAGCTCAACGACACCGCCGCGGCGACCGGCATCAACGTCAGCCGAACCTATACCGCGTTCGGCGAGGTGGCGAGCGAGACCGACGCGCGCGGTTTCACCACCGATTATACCTACAACACGATGGGCCGGCTGATCGAGAAGCGCAGCCCCGCCGTCAGCTACACGACGGAGAGCGGAGCGGTCGGCTCCGCGCGCCCGACCGAATATTATTATTACGACCGCGCCGGCCGGCTGATCGGCAGCCGCGACGCCAACGGCAACCTCACCACCCGCTCGCTCCTCGCCGGCACCGGCCATGACGGGTCGGAAGCGCTCGTCACCTACGAATATCACTCCGACGGCGGCTATTTGCGCAACGACTACGACGTCTTCGGCGACAAGCGCGTCAGCTGGGACGAGATCGGCCGCCGCACCGACATGGCCTATGACGCGATGGGCCGGGTCACCCAGATCACCCGTCCGAGCGGGCTGGTCGATTATTATGCCTACGACCTTCTCGGCCAGCGCATCCAGCATTGGAACAACGTTCTCGGCGACCGGGAATATACCGATTACGACCTCCAGGGCCGGGTCACCCGCCAGGTCGCGTTCGGCGGCGACACGACCACCACCAGCTATGCCTGGAACGGTGGCATCGCGACCCTGGGCATGGGCACGTTCGGCGGCTGGACCGAGACCATCACCCTCGCCAACGGCCGGAGCTCGACCGAGCAGACCGACGTGTTCGGCCGGCAGATCTACAAGAGCGACCTCGGCGGCCACGTCTACAATTTCAGCTACGACCTCGCCGGCCGGATGACCCAGCGCGCCGGCACCGAGACCCTGACCTACACCTGGCTCAACACCGGCAAGGTCGCCCAGTCCTTCTCGATGACCGGAACCTATGGCGACGACTATACCCGCAAGGGAACGACCTACGGCTATGACGCCTCCGGCAACCTCACCTCCGAGCGGTTCACCGAGGAGGGGCAGCAGACGACCTACTGGTGGAACCCCTACGACTATGCCTACGAGAGCTACACCAACAGCTGGTCGCGCACCTACAAGAACGCCACCGCCAGCTACGACGCTCTGAACAGGATCGTCACCTGGGCGGAAGCCGGAAGCGCCGACATGGCGGCCGCCAGCACCAGCTACGCCTACGACCTCGTCGGCAACATCCGGCGCAGCAACAGCCTCTACCGGGCGATCGACAATAACGGCGCCCAGACGGCCTACGATTTTGGCCAGGACAATTGGTACCGCTACGACAGCATGAACCGGCTGGTCACCAAGGGCAGCCTCGTCGGCGGCCAGATCGTCCGCGGCACGACCGGCGCCGACTATTTCTACGACAAGGCCGGCCAGCGGGTGAGCGCCCTCCGCACGACGCAGGACTGGGCGACGGTCTACGATCCCTATTATTATTACGACCCCTATTACGGCTACGGGAATCCGTACGTCACCGTCGCCTACGACGCCGAAGTGCGCGAGGATTACACCTACGACGGCAACGGGGCGCTCACCTCGGTGCGGATCGCCCAGGGGGGCTATACCGACAATGGCGACGGGACGGTCACTCCGAACGCCGCGCCCGCCTATGCCGCCCTGAAGGCGAGCTTCACCAACGACCTGATGGGCCGGGTCACGCGCCAGATCGACTGGCTCGGCGACGGCGCCAACGCCGGCTACGACCGAAGCGTCACTTTGAACGCCAAGGGCCAGGTCACCAACGAGACGGTGGTCAGCAAACAGGGCGCCGACACGATCAGCACGAGCTCTAGCCACGATTACGGCAGCGGCTCCGGCTATGCGCTCGGCGGGGTCGTCTCGACCTACGCCACCACCTACAAGAACGGCGGCTACCAGAGCTATTCGAGCACGACCAACGGCTACGCCTGGTTCGAGGGTGCGGTGCAATCGTCGATCACGACGACGACGACGACCTATTCGCCGAGCTATTCGAGCACGACCCACTCGACGTCGCTCACGTACGACGGCTCGGGCAGCCTCTCCTCCATCTACGTGGGCGACGGTCGGCCGCGCTCGATCACCTTCGTCAACGACGCCAACGGCCAGACGATCAAGCGCGACGAGGCCGACAACAATTACAACCAATATACCGGGGGCGATCCGCACGAGATCTGGCACCGCTTCGGCGGCAAGCAGATGGGCTATGTCGGCAACAACGGCACGCTCGACACCGACTACCAGACCTCGATCGGCAATCGCACCCGCACGCCGGGAACCGGAGCCTTCCGCTTCGGCACCAGCTACGGATCGATGACCGCCAATTTCGATCTCTCGGGCGACGCGATCAACAGCTACGGCCAGGGCGTCTCCGCGGGCGGATACACGATCCGGCAGGGCGATACGCTCCAGGCCATCGCCGCCAATCTCTGGGGCGACAGCTCGCTCTGGTATAAGCTCGCCGAAGCCAACGGCATGTCGGGCGCGCAGACGCTCATGGAGGGCCAGAAGCTGATCATCCCGGCCGGGGTGATGAAGAGCCGCCACAACGCGAGCACCTTCCGGCCGTTCGACCCATCCGAGACCCTGGGCGACATCAGCCCGACCACGCCGCAGCCGCAGAAGGCAACTAAGAAGGGCGGCAAGTGCGGCATCATCGGAACCATCCTCGTGATCGCGATCGCCGTCGCGGTTACCGCCCTGCTTCGGGTTCCCGTAACCGGCTTCATCACCGGCGCGCTGAGCGGTGCGGGAGTGGGGGCCGGCGCGGCCGCGGTCGGCGGCGCAATCATCGGCGGGGCGGTCGCGGGCGCGGCCGGCAGCATCGCAAGCCAGGCTTTCGGAGTCGCCGCCGGTATCCAGGACAAATTCAGCTGGAAGGGCGTCGCCACGGCCGCGATCTCAGGCGGAGTCGCCGGCGGCATGAGCAAGCTGCTGCCGATGGATCAGCTCCTGGGCAGCAAGTTCCTGATGGACGCAGCGCGCGGCGCCGCCACCAACGTGACCACCCAGGGAATCACCGTTGCGCTCGGCCTCCAGAAGAAGTTCGACTGGGTCGGCGTGGCGGCTGCGGGGATGTCCTCGGCAGCGGCGGGGACCGTCGGACGGGCGCTTCCCGGGTCGGCCAACCCGCTTCTCAACACTCGGGCCAGCTTCGGCAACCTCCTCGCCAGCAACACGGCCGGCGGCATCGCCGGGGCCGCGACCCGGACGCTGCTGAACGGAAGCGACTTCGGGGACAATCTCCTCGCCGTCCTGCCGGACGTCATCGGCTCGACCATCGGCCAGGCGGTCGCGGACGCGGTTCGGAGCGAATCCGACGCTGCCCGGATGCGGCGGGCCCACCGGGTCGTGCGCCGTTGGGATGCTGATGGCGAGCTGAGGCCGGGACCGAGCGCGCTTTCCGCCCAGGCCCTGAACGCGGTCGCCGCCCAGAGGGGCATCAGCATCTCCGACGCGGCCGCGGATCCCGAATTGCGCGACGCGATCATGGACTTCGGGCGCTCCGCTCAGGACGCAGATCCCGAGGTCAGGGCCGCCGGGGCCGAGCGGCTGCTGACGGAGCAGCTCGGCTACAGCCGCGAAGACGTCGCCGCCGCGCGCCGGCTCGCCGCCCCGCTGGTGAGGGACTTCTCCCGGCCGGCCCAGTTCCTCGGCCTCGATCCCGAGACGATCGTCGTCACAGGCACCTCGCCGAGCAGGGTCGCCAGCGTTCTCGGCCGGATCGGCCACTTCATCGAGGATCACGGCAACAATCGCTGGGTCCAGGGCGCCGCCTTCATCATCGGCGCCGTCGCGGCCCCGATCTCCACGGCCTTCTTCACTCTGATCAGCTACACGCCGGGCGTCGGCGACGTCGTGCGCAACGTCGAAGCGACGATCACCCGCAAGGCCATGGACTTCGGGGTCGAGGCCGTCTCGCGGTTCGGCGTGTCGCGGCGCGAAGCGCCGTACGTGGTGATCGGGGGGCTCACGGTGCTCGGACTTGCCGTGTTCGGAGGCAGGGCAGTCCGGTTCGCCCGCAATGCCTTCGACAGCGCACGAGCCCATTTCGCGCGCAGCCGCGGACCCGACGGGCCGCCAAGCTTCAACTTCTCCAGCCTCCCCGCCACCATCGCTCGCCAAAGGCAGGAGCGCCACATCCTCGGCAGCCGGCTTTACGCGGGCAGAGGCGGGTACCTTCGCAGCCTGGATGAGGCCCAGGAGGTGCTGGACGCCGCTCGCGGGGGCAACGCGACGTTCGTCGGGATGCACAAGGATGGGCCGGTGGTGAGGTTTGACGGAGTGACGGGCTACAACCACAATCCCAGGTCCGGTTTCCCTCATCAGCCCACCAACCTCTTCTATCTCAAGGGGTCGGATCGCGTTAGTGTGGTTCCCATGTCACCCGATTGGAGGCCTCGGCCGTGAGCGAGCAGATAAGCCTGGAGGACTGGAATTGGGCCACGCTGATGGCGACCCAGGCCATGATCGGGCTTGTCTCCCCAAACTTTCGCCATGTCGTGCTGAGGTACGGGGAGGACGGTTGGCGCCTGACGGCCACCCTCAGGGCGGACGACCCGGAAGATCGTCTGGCCGTCGAGGAGATCGTCGAACAGTTTTTGAGCTATATGGCCGACGTCCGCGACCGGATCAGCCCTGCGGCCGACAAGGACATGACGGGGCTGATTGTCGTCTCGCAAGAAGAGGTTGCCCCCTATACCGACGCCGGCGTCCGAATCCTCTTCAAGATGCGGGAGCACTCGCTCGCTGACGACGACGACGACGACGCCGATTGACCGGGCCTGCGCCTGCGCGCCTGCGCCGGCTCCTCGTCCCGCGCTGGCGGTCCCGCGGGCCGCGCTTCATCTGGCCGAGGAGAACGTCGCGGTGACGACGACCGAGCAGCGATCGGGTTTCCTATCCGGCCAGTATCATCGCCGCGGTTTCTTCGATGCTTCCCGAGACGAGGAGCGAATCCCCTCCGATCACGCCGACCTTGGTCTGCCCATTTTCGTGCGCGCGCAGCCAGGCGACCTGGCCTGCGACGACCATATAGTCACCCCCGCGGGACTTGAGCAGAATGAACTTCATGCGATTTCCTTCCGAAGTGCAGCGCACATCTAGGATCGCCGTCTGAGTTTCAGGTTAATCCGACCGGACCTCGACGGAATCCGGTTGGTGAGCCCCGCCGCCGCTAGAGCGTCGCCAGCGGTTCCCTCGAGCCGATACCGAAGGCGCCGATGGCGCGCTTCATCTGGTCGAGGGTGAAGGGCTTGGTCAGAACCACCGATTCGGTGCCCGGGCGGTCGATCGAGCGGCTGTCGGCATAGCCCGAGATGATGATCCCGGGCATGCCCGGACGGATCTCGCGGGCCTGCTTGAGGACGTCGGCGCCGGAGAGCAGAGGCATCGCATAATCGGTGATGATGAGGTCGTAATCGGCCGGGGCGGCGCTGAGCTTGCGGATCAGCCCGGGGCCGTCGGCGGCGGTTTCGACCGTGTGGCCCATGTCGCACAGCATCCCCGCCGTCGTCTCGCGCACCGCGTCGTGATCGTCGACGAGGAGGATCCGGAGCGGGCGGGCGGCTTTCCCCGAGTCCGGCTCGGCCGCGGAGGGCTCGTCCTTCGACGCCACCTCGTCGGGAGCGCGGGGCAGCCAGATCTCCACCCGGGTGCCGACTCCTTCCTGGCTGTCGATGTCGATCGCTCCGCCGGACTGGTGGGCGAAGCCGTAGACCATCGACAGACCGAGGCCGGTGCCCTTGCCCACCGCCTTGGTCGTGAAGAAGGGCTCGGTGACCTGCTCGAGGATCGCCGCGGGAATCCCGCTGCCGTCGTCGGCGACGGCGAGGACGACATAGTCGCCCGTCGGAAGGCCGAGCGGATGGCTCGAGCCGACCGGAGCGTTGCGGGCGCTGACGGCGATGGTCCCGCCCCTGGGCATGGCGTCGCGGGCGTTGATGATCAGGTTCATCAACGCCAGCTCGAGCTGGGTGCTGTCGGCATAGGCGCACCATATCTCCGGCTCCGAGCGCCATTCGAGCTGGACGAGGCCGCCGAGCGTGTGGGCGAGCAGGTCGGTGACCGTGGCCGACAGCCGGCCGATGTCGATCGCGTCGGGCTGCAGCGTCTGGCGCCGGGCGAAGGCGAGCAGGCGCTTGACCAGCTCGGAGCCCTGCTCGGCGGCCCGGCGGGTCATGCCGATGATCTTCCGGTGCTCCTCCTCGAGCGGAAGCCGCCGCTCGATCAGCCCGAGCCCGCCGAGTACGGCTGCGAGCAGGTTGTTGAAATCGTGCGCGATCCCCCCGGTCAACTTCCCGATCGCGTCCATCTTGCGCGCTTCGAGGAGCTGGTTCTCGAGCTCCTTGCGGTCGCTGACGTCGAGCAGGGTGCCGGCATATTGGGCGGCGTCGCCGTCGCTGGCGCGGAGCAGCACCGCCTGGTCGAGGAAATGCTTGTAATGGCCGTCGGCGCATTGCCAGCGATATTCGATCGCCATCGCGCCGGTGCGCTGGCGGTCGCGGATCGCGCCCAGGGCGCGTTCGCGGTCCTCCGGGTGGAGGCGGTCGGCCCAGAGCGACGGCTGGGCCTCGACCGCGTCGAACGGGAAGCCGGTGACCGCGGTGAAATTGCCGCCGACGAACTGCGGCACGCGCGGCGCGGGGCCGTCGCTCTCGAGGTAGAGGACGATCGGAAGCGAGGCGATGATCGCCGCCTGGCGCTGCTCGGCGAGCCGAAGCTCCTGCTCGACCCGGAGGCGCTCGGCATTGGCGCGAAGGTTGGCGTCGAGCAGCTTCTGCTCCTGCGCCGCCTTGCGCTGAATCTCCTGGGTCATCAGGAAGAGGTCGACGAACACCGCGACCTTGGAGCGGAGAACGACGGGCTCGACCGGCTTGAACACGTAATCGACCGCGCCCATCGAATAGCCGCGCATCAGATGCTCTTTCTCCTTGTTGACCGCGGAGAGGAAGACGATCGGGATGCGCTTGGTCTGCTCGCGGCCGCGGATGATCTGGGCGGTTTCGTAGCCGTCCATGCCGGGCATGTAGACGTCGAGCAGGATCACCGCGAACTCGCCCTTGAGAAGATGGCGAAGCGCCTCGTCGCCGGACGAGGCGACCTCGACCTCGGCCAGGTCCTCGAGCACGGTCCGGATGGCGAGCAGATTGTGGTCGTCGTCGTCGACGACCAGCACCCGGGCTCGGGGCGCGGGCGTCGGATCCGCCTCGGTCATCGGGGCGGCGCCGGGGTCCGCCGGATCCACCTGAATCGGCACGTTCATGCCGTCACTCCGCCGCCGTCTGCACGGGCTGCGGCGGGCTGGCCTGGCGACCGCCGGCCCGGTTGCGGGTCTTGCCGATCCACACCCTCAGAAGAGCCAGGAGGAGCTCGATGTCGACCGGCTTGGCGATATAGTCGGACGCTCCGGCGTCGAGGCATTTCTGGCGGTCGCCTTTCATCGCCTTGGCGGTGACGGCGATCAGCGGCAGGCCTGCGAGGGCGGCATTCTCGCGGATCTTCTGCATCGTCTCGTAGCCGTCCATCTCCGGCATCATGATGTCGATCAGGGCAACGTCGACACCGGGAGTCTGCTCGAGGATGAGGATTCCGTCGCGGCCGCGCTCGGCATGGAGCACCTCGACGTCGTAGCTCTCGAGGACGCTGGTCAGCGAGTAGATGTTGCGGATGTCGTCGTCGACGATGAGGATCCTGGTGCCGGCGAGCTCCGGAAGCTGGCGGGGCCTGGCCTGGGCATCCTCGCCGCGGGTGCGCGCGCGCCGCCGCCGCCGGGTCGTGGCCTCGGCGTGGATCCGGCCGAACACGTCGGCCAGCTCGTCATGGTCGGCCGGCTTGGGAGTCACTCCGAACGCGCCCAATTGGGTCACCGACGAGACCTCGTCGGCGCCGGAGATGACGTGGATGGGAATCTCGCCCGTCTCGCTGTCATGCTTGAGCAGGTCGAGCAGCACGAAGCCGTTGATGTCGTCGAGGCCGAGATCGAGCGTGATCGCGTCGGGCCTGAGCTTTCGCGCCATCGCCAGCGTGCCCGAGCCGGCGGGCGAGATCACGCCCTTGAGGCCCGCCTCGCGGGCGAGGTCGAGCAGGATCGAGGCGAAGGTGACGTCGTCCTCGACGATGAGGACGAAGGGCTCGCCGGAGAGATTGTCGCGGTCGTCGCTCACTTCGAGCGTGGCGGGGAGGGCGGTCGGCACCGAGGCTCCGCTGTTCTCGTAGCGGGCGGTGGTGGCGGTGCCCTCCGGCGCGGCGACGGCGGCGGCTTCGAGGGGCACGAAGAGGGTGAAGGTCGAGCCTTCGCCCGGCTTCGACCTGACCTGGAGCTCGCCGCCGAGGAGACGCGCGATCTCGCGGCTGATCGAGAGGCCGAGGCCGGTGCCGCCATATTTGCGGCTGGTGGTTCCGTCGGCCTGCTGGAAGGCCTCGAAGATCAGCTTCTGCTTGTCCTCGGGGATGCCGATGCCGGTGTCGGTGACGGCGATCTCGATCGCCCGGTCGGCGCCGCGGAGCACGGGGTGGTTGGTGCTCCACCCGCTGTCGGCGCACTTGACGGCCAGAGTGACTCCGCCGTGCGAGGTGAACTTGAAGGCGTTGGAGAGGAGGTTGAGCACGACCTGCTGGAGCCTCTTCTCGTCGGTGCGGATCGAGGCGGGGAGGTTCTCATCGAAGTCGACGTCGAACTCGAGCCCCTTGTCGGCGGCGAGCTGGCGGAAGGTCCGTTCCATGTGCTGGCGCAGCTGCCGCATGCGCATGTCGCCGAGCTCGATCGAGACCGTGCCCGATTCGATCTTGGACAGATCGAGGATGTCGTTGATCAGGCTGAGCAGGTCCGAGCCCGCCGAGTGGATGGTGCGGGCGAACTCGGTCTGCTTCTCGTTGAGGTTGCCCTGCGGGTTGTCGGCGAGAAGCTTGGAGAGGATGAGCAGCGAGTTGAGCGGCGTGCGCAGCTCGTGCGACATGTTGGCGAGGAATTCGGACTTGTACTTCGAGGTGAGGGCGAGCTGCTCGGCCTTCTCCTCGACCGCCCGGCGGGCCATGTCGATCTCGAGATTCTTGGCTTCGACCTGCTTCTTCTCGTTCTCGAGCAGCTGCGCCTTCTCCTGGAGCTCCTCGTTGGTCGCGTGCAATTCCTCCTGCTTGGTGGTGAGCTCGGTCTGGCGGGCCTGGAGCTCCTGGGTGAGCAGCTGCGACTGCTTGAGCAGGCCCTCGGTGCGCATCGTCGCGGCGATCGTGTTGAGCACGATCCCGACCGATTCCATCAGCTGGTCGAGGAAGCTCTGGTGGGTCTCGTTGAACTCGCCGAACGAGGCCAGCTCGATCACCGCCTTGACGTCGTCCTCGAACAGGGCCGGGAGGATGTTGATGTTGGCCGGGGCGGCGTGGCCGAGGCCGGAGCCGATGCGGATGAAGTCGCCGGGCACGTTCTGGAGCAGGATCGGCCGCTTGTCGGCGGCGGCCTGGCCGACCAGGCCCTCGCGCAGCCGGAATTCGCGCCTGAGCGCGTCGTGGCTCTCGGCGCCGTAGCTGGCGACGAGCTCCAGCTTGGTGTCCTCCTCCTCGCGCTTGGTGACGTAGAAGACCCCGTACTGGGCGTTCACCAGCGGAGCGAGCTCGGACATGATCAGGTTGGAGACGGTGGCGAGATCGCGCTCGCCCTGCAGCATCCTCGAGAAGCGCGCCAGGTTGGTCTTGAGCCAATCCTGCTCCGCATTCTTCAAGGTCTGCTCCTTGAGGTTGCGGATCATCTCGTTGATGTTGTCCTTGAGCGCGGCCATCTCGCCCGACGCTTCCACCGCGATCGAGCGGGTCAGGTCGCCCTTGGTCACGGCGGTCGCGACGTCGGCGATCGAGCGAACCTGGTTGGTTAGGTTCGCCGCGAGCTGATTGACGTTATCGGTGAGATCGCGCCATAGGCCGGCGGCTCCGGGCACGCGCGCCTGGCCGCCGAGCTTGCCTTCGATGCCGACCTCGCGGGCCATGTTGGTGACCTGGTCGGCGAAGGTGGCGAGGGTCTCGATCATGAAGTTGATCGTCTCGGCGAGCGCCGCGATCTCGCCCTTGGCGTCCACCGTCAGCTTGCGCTTGAGGTTGCCCTGGGCCACCGCGGTGACGACGTCGGCGATGCCGCGCACCTGGTTCGTCAGGTTGGTCGCCATCAGGTTGACGTTGTCGGTGTGGTCCTTCCAGGTTCCGCCGACGCCCGGCACCTGAGCCTGGCCGCCGAGCTTGCCTTCGGTTCCGACCTCGCGGGCCACGCGCGTCACCTCCGAGGCGAAGCCGTTGAGCTGGTCGACCATGACGTTGATCGTGTCCTTCAGCGCGAGGATCTCGCCCTTCACGTCGACGGTGATCTTCTTGGAAAGGTCGCCCCTGGCGACGGCGGTCGTCACGTCGGCGATGTTGCGGACCTGGCCGGTGAGGTTCTCGGCCATCAGGTTGACGTTGTCGGTCAGATCCTTCCAGGTCCCGGCGACGCCCGGCACCTGCGCCTGGCCGCCGAGCTTGCCCTCGGTGCCGACCTCGCGGGCGACGCGCGTCACCTCGGAGGCGAAGCCGTTGAGCTGGTCGACCATGACGTTGATCGTGTTCTTCAGCTCGAGGATCTCGCCGCGGACGTCGACGGTGATCTTCTTCGACAAGTCGCCCAGCGCCACCGCGGTCGTCACCTCGGCGATGTTGCGGACCTGGCCGGTGAGGTTGGCGGCCAGCTCGTTCACGTTGTTGGTGAGATCCTTCCAGGTGCCGCCGACGCCCTCCACCTTGGCCTGGCCGCCGAGCTTTCCTTCCGAGCCCACCTCGCGCGCGACGCGGCTCACCTCGGAGGCGAAGGAGTTGAGCTGGTCCACCATGGTGTTGATGGTGTTCTTGAGCTCGAGGATCTCGCCCTTCACCTCGACGGTGATCTTCTTGGAAAGGTCGCCGCTGGCGACCGCGGTCGTCACCTCGGCGATGTTGCGGACCTGGCCCGTGAGGTTGCCGGCCATGGCGTTGACGTTGTCGGTCAGGTCGGCCCAGGTGCCGGCGACGCCTTCCACCCGCGCCTGGCCGCCGAGCTTTCCTTCGGAGCCGACCTCGCGGGCGACGCGCGTCACCTCCGAGGCGAACGAGTTGAGCTGGTCGACCATGACGTTGATCGTGTTCTTCAGCTCGAGGATTTCGCCCTTCACGTCCACCGTGATCTTCTTGGAGAGGTCGCCTCGGGCCACGGCGGTGGTCACCTCGGCGATGTTGCGGACCTGGCCGGTCAGGTTGGCGGCCATCAGGTTCACGTTGTCGGTCAGGTCGGCCCAGGTGCCCGCGACGCCCGGGACCTGAGCCTGGCCGCCGAGCTTGCCCTCGGTTCCGACCTCGCGGGCGACGCGAGTCACCTCCGAGGCGAAACCGTTGAGCTGGTCGACCATGGTGTTGATGGTGTTCTTGAGCTCGAGGATCTCGCCCTTCACGTCGACGGTGATCTTTTTCGACAGGTCACCCTTGGCGACGGCCGTCGTCACGGCGGCGATGTTGCGCACCTGGGAAGTCAGGTT
>DASVVX010000010.1:0-21146 GCA_036386295.1 Allosphingosinicella sp. | reverse complement strand
CGCGCGCCCCGCGGCCCGCGGGCGCCCCCGGCGCGCAACCGGCTTGCCCTCGCCGCCGCGCCCGGCGAAGGAGGCGCGGTGACGGACGTCGACGGGATCGAATGGCGGGTGACGCCGGGGCTCAGCCCCTATGCCGGGACGCTCGCCGCGATGGAGGCGCGCGCCGCGGCGATCCGCGCCGGCTCGGCCCCGGAGCTGGTCTGGCTGCTCGAGCATCCGCCGCTGTTCACCGCCGGGACCAGCGCCGATCCGGCCGAGCTGTTCAATCCGCAGGGCTTCGACGTGTTCGAGGCGGGGCGCGGCGGGCGCTACACCTATCACGGGCCGGGGCAGCGGGTCGGCTACGTGCTCCTCGACCTCGAGAAGCGCGGGCGCGACCTTCGCCATTACGTCTGGTGCCTCGAGGGCTGGGTGATCGCGACCCTGGCGAGGCTCGGGGTGGAGGCCCGGCGGGCGCCGGGGCGGATCGGAATCTGGGCCGACGGGCCGGCGGGCGAGGCCAAGGTCGGGGCGATCGGGGTGAGGGTGAGGCGCTGGGTCTCCTATCACGGCTTCGCGGTCAACCTGGCGCCCGAACTTTCCCACTTCTCAGGCATAGTCCCGTGCGGTATTGCCGAATTTCCAGTGACCAGCCTCGACGAGATGGGAGCGCCCGCAAAGCCCGAACATTTCGACCTGGCGCTGAAGCAGGGGCTCTGCGATTTCCTGCGCTCTCTCGAGGGAGGACGCGGGAAGGCTTGAGCCCGGGTCTCATCCCGTCCCCCGTCGGGGGCGCGGAGAAGGCTTGAGGGGCGTACCCGTTCCGTTTATTGTGTGTAACTGATTTGGCAAAAAAGGGCCCAACCCGACCAAATCGTCCAACCTAGGGAGTTTCTAAATGCGTGACCTTCTTTCGAAAGTGATGACCGGTTCGATGGTTGCCGGTGCGGCCCTGCTCGTCGCGGCTTGCGGCGGTGGCGAGGATGCGGCGGCGAACAACACGGCCACCAACTACGTCGAAGATCCCCTGATGGGCGCCAACGACGTGACCCCCGTCGACGCGATGAACGGCACCGACGCCAATCTCGGTGTGACGACCGACGTCAACACGACGGCCACCACGACCAACACGACGACGACCGACACGACGACGAACACCGGGACTGGCAACACCACCGGCATGTAATCGACGGCGACGTCTTCGAAAAAAGGGGCCGTCCGGGCGACCGGGCGGCCCTTTTCTTATGAGCCGCAGACGCTTAGGAGTGACGAGCCGTGCCGCTTGCGCGACCGGGCACGGCGCGTGAAGCTTTATTGCGAGGCGTCCCCTGCTAAGCATAGAGCCAGCGTGTCCAGCGCTCGAGGGGATCGAATGGCCTTCAGGATGAAGCACGGCGCCCAGGCGGCCGTCGCCGCGGCGGCGCTGGCCATGGCCGGCCCTGCGCCCGCCCAGCTCTACATCAGCCAGCCCAATTTGCGCTCGGCGACGATCGAGCCGAACGATCCGCTCGTCGGACTGCCGCTGCCCGGAGCGACCCCGGCCGAGCATCGCGCCAACCTGCTGTGGAACCTGCGCGCCGGCCTCAACGTCGCCGCGCTGCAATGCCAGTTCTCCGATTATCTGCGCGCGGTCCCCAATTACAACGGCCTGCTCGCCCACCATTCGGTCGAGCTCGCCGCCGCCTACACGGCGCTCAACAATTATTTCAAACGCGTCCAGGGCGCGAAGGGCCAGAAGGCGTTCGACGATTATTCGACGATCACCTACAACAACTGGTCGACCCTGCAGGCGCAGATGATCTTCTGCCAGACCGCGACCAACATCGCCAAGTCGGCGCTGGCGACTCCCAAGGGCCAGCTCTACCCCCTCGCCCAGGCGCGCATGCGCGAGCTTCGCAACGCCCTCGTCCCGGCCTACGATCCGAGGCCGGCCTATCAGCCCTATCTGATCCGGCTGCCGCCGATGTCGCTGACTCCGGGGCCGGAATGCTATTCGAAAAAGGGCAAGCTGCGCCGGGCCTGCGGCGGCACGGCGAAATAACCCCGTCGCCCCGGCCGGCCGCCCCGGCCGGCGGCGGCGGGCCCGGCGGGCAAGCCGCGCAAAAGAACGGGCCGCCCGGTGAGGAGCGGCCCAGTTTAGGCCGTCAGGCCTGCTAGGGAGGAAAGCGTGCCCACAATCGGCACCCTCTCTCCTTACATGGATCAAGGTAAACAGGGGCTTAACGGCCGGATTGGCTGCGAGCCGTGAAGCTGGAGGACCCTCGTGGCATTGCTCCGCAAGCCCGCTACAATGCGCTCGCGTCAGGAGGCTTCGATGTCGAGCAGCAGGATCAAAGCCCCGTTCGCCTTCCGTCTGGTCGGCGGGCCCGCGCTGGGACTGGCTCTCGTCTGCGGGCTGATGCCCGCCTCGGCAGCGGACCAGCCTTCGTCGCCCGAGGATCGCCGGCGCTTCGTCTCGATCGCCCGGAACCTCGAACAGGCTCCGCTGGACCCAGGACTGAAGGGCGATCGCGCCTGGGCGTTTGCATGGCTCACCGAGGCCCCCGACGTCACCGTGAGCATTTGCGCGGACGCGCTGGGAGGTCTGGCCAAGGGCGAATATCCCTATACCGGAGAGCTCGTCCTGCAGAACAGCTTCGGGATGGCCGTCTTCGCCATCGAGCATCCGGAGGAGGCGAACGATCCGGATGCCCTGCAGCTGGCGGGCATCGAGGGAACGCTCAACGCCTATCGTTCGATCGTCGGGGACAAGCCTGAAGCCAGATCTTCGGACCTCGACGGTCTGCTCAAGGCCCAATCGCGGGGCGGATTGCCGGCCTTCGTCCACAAGGCGTGGATTCGCTGCTCCGCCAACAAGTAACGGCAAATTCTCTCAGCAGCTGCCTGTCTTCCGGGCTTCGACCCGGTAGGCGAAGGGTCGGCCGTCGGCGAAGCCCTGGGTGTCGATCCGGGCGAGGCGCGGAGTCTCGACCCGGATGCTGGTTCGGCCGAAGCCGCGGCCGGGGCAGGTATATTCGACGGTGGCGGCGCCGGCCTCGCTGGCCAGCACCTCCTCCTCGCAGCTGGCGCCTTCATGCTCGAGCCGGACGAAGGCGGCGGGATCGGCGAGGCAGATCGAGCGGCCCGCCCCGTCGGCCTCGCTGAGCTGCCACCGGCCCGGCTCGAGCCTGGCGAGGGCCTCCAGCTTGGGCACGGAGAGCGCGAAGACGGGCGCGGCCGCGGCGAGGAGCCCGGCCAGCCCGAGCGCCCCCCGGCGCAAAGGACCCCGCAGATGCGACATATACGAGTCATCCTAGCAGCAAAATCCGAAGGAATCGACCGGCTGCTTGCAACCCTGTCGGCCTAGGGCGCATCGACATTAGCCGCCTTGCCGAGCCGCTTATCCCGTCATTCCCGCGAAAGCGGGAATCCCGCTTGTTGCTCTCGTATCAGCCCATTGGGCCTGACCGGCCGGGAAAGAAGCGGGATTCCCGCGTTCGCGGGAATGACGAAGGGGTTGGCAACGACGGTCCGCTGAACGGAATGTCGATAGGGGCTAGGCCTCGAAGTCGTCGAGCGAGATCGGGAAAACCCGCGAGCAGAATTCGCAGTCGACGCTGATGAAGCCGTCCTCGTCGACCATCTCGGCGCGCTCCTCGGGCCCGAATCGGGCGAGGACTCCGCGGATATAGTCGAAGTTGCAGCGGCAGCCCTTCTTCAGCGGCACCGCCGCCAGCACCCGCACCTCCTCCTCGTGGAACAGCCTCCAAAGCGCCTCGCCGAGCGGCAGCGCCGGATCGGTCAGCTCGTGCCCCTTGATCGTCTCGGCGAGGATCCGGACATGCTCCCATTCGGGATCGTCGAGGCGGGTGTGGAGCCGGTCCCTCCCCTCCTCGCCCTCGGGCAGATGCTGGACGAGGATCCCGCCGGCGACGCGGCCACTGTCGTCTACCGCCAGCCGGACGACGCTCGGCAATTGCTCCGACTGGCTGAAATAATTCTGGGCGGCCTCGCCCAGCGAGCCGCCTTCCAGCGGAACGATGCCCTGGTAGCGCTCCTCGGCCAGCGGGTGGTCGAAGGTGATGGCGAGATAGCCCTTGCCGAACAGGGCGGCGAGATCGCGGTGGCTCGGTAGGTCGCCGAGCCGGGCCGCGTCGAAGCGGACATAGCCCCTCAGCTCGCCGGCGCGATAGTCGACGACGAGCAGGTCGACGATTCCGCTCTCGGTCTGCGCCTGGATGGTGAGCTGGCCCTCGTCCTCCTTGAGCAGCGAGCCGAGCAGCGCCGCCAGCACCAGGGCTTCCGAGAGGATTCGGGCGATCGGCGCGGGATAGTCGTGAGCCGACAGGATGTGCCCGAGCAGGGGCCCGAGCCGCACCAGCCGGCCGCGCGCGTTGCGGCCCGGAATGGTGAAGCCGAGCGCTTCGTCGAGATTGGCGGCGCGCGCCTCGGTCTGGAAATCGGGGGAAGTCATGGCCGCGATGTGGCGAACGCCTCCGCCGCCTTCAATATCCGTCGGTACGCTCGAGATAGCCGGGCGGCACGCCGTCGGTCAGCCACACCCCGTTGCCGGACAGCCGGAAGACATGGCCGTCCGCCGCCATCCGCCCCGAGGCGACTCGAAGGATCACCGCCTCGCGCGGCGCGCTCCGGCCACTGTCGCGGTCTCCGGATCGGGCGAGAGGTGGACGTGGTGCCGCCTCATCGGCTTCAGCCCCTCGGCGAAGATGGCCGCGAGGAAGCGTTCGACGGTGCCGTGGAACAGATGCTCGGGCGGGCTCCGCGGCGGGCCAGTCGAGGTCGACCTCGACGCTGTGCTCCTGCCGCGCCCGGACCGAAGCCCGGTCCTCCGAAAGCTCGAAACGGTTCTTGTCGCTCCCCGCGATCACCTCGAAAAGGCTCTCGGCATCGCCCGGAAGCCCCGCCTTGCGGAGCGCCGCCAGAACTCCGACCACCGGTGCCCAGCCCGCCCGGTCGAGGGTCAGCCCGCCCGCCTGCGGCTTGTGCCGGAGCCAGTAGGACAGGCTCTTCGAGATTCGCGTGCTGTCGGCCATTCCGACTCCATCGGGGAAGCCGGCGGCCGACGCAATAAGTTGCGGGAGCCTCAGGCCGGATCGTCGGCCCGGACCTGATCCGGCCTCCGACTAGCCCTTGCGGCCGGCCGGCTTCGCCGGCCGCGATGCCGGCGCCTTCCCCGACGGAGCCGAGCGCCGCGCTCGGCCGGACCCGGAACCGACGGCCCCGGCCCGCGGCGCCTCGGGCGCCATGCCCTGGACGATATAGTAGAGCCACTCCTGCTGCCGGGGATCGAGCAGGTTGATGAGCCCGCCGAGATAGCTGCCGGCGAAGACGATATTGTCGGACCCGTAGGAGAGGCTCAGCTCCGCCATGGCCCGGCCGCCCTGCCCGGTCGCGGTGAAGAGGAGTCCCTGGATGTCCGGCGCCGCGGCGAGGGTGCCGCTGAACGGGATCGGCGCCTGCAGGTCGGAAAGGGTCAGCACGCCGTTCACCGCGGGCGCCGCGCCGTCGTCGAGGGTGAGGGTGCCGCTATAGGCCTGGATGAGCCCGCCCGACCCGTTGGAGGCCAGCAGGTCGATAGCGAAATTATAGCCGGTCATGGTTGCTCCTGGGGTTCACTCTCGACGAGGAGAAGGAGATGGTCGGGCCGCCCTCGATGATCCCGGTCCACGCCGCCTTGCCGACGGGAGGACGGATCATTGTGGCGACGTGGTGGGCTCGGAAGTCGCGGCCTCGGCCTCGGCGGCCCGCGGCTGGGCGCTGCGTGTGACCTCGAGCGTATAGTCGTAAGTATCCGGTCCGGCCTGCACGGGTCCCGACAGGTTGCAGGTCAGCCCGGCCTCAGTCCCGACCTCCACGAAGGGAGCCCAGGTGCTGGGATTGGCGCCCGAGTTGATGATGCAGGCCAGATCGGGGGACTCGGAATCGACGAGGGTGAAGAAGACGTTGCCGTCGCTGTCCCAAAGGCTGGTCGACACCGGTCCGCCGGTGCCCGTCCCGCCTGTGAACGTACCGCCGAAATTGCCGTCGAGATCGCTCTGAAAAACGATAGCGACATTTAAAGGGCTGGTGATCGTGAAGTTACAGGTCAGCTGTGACTGCGATGCCATCGGATTTCCTCGATAGAGGATTGTAAGCTAATACTGGCCTTATGCTGAGCCCGAATCAATTCTGTGTCAATCTGCGCTTCTGATACGCCGCGCGATTTCGCCCTTGATTTATTCAATGCATGAAAAGATGGCAAAAATGCCGGAAAAGCCGGCAAGGCTCATCCTTTTCAATGGAGCCGCAGGCCCCGGCCGAGCGGAATTCTTTTCCGGACGGGGGCGGGTTGAGCGCCTTGGCCGCTCCGGCGGATCCGAGGGCTCAGGCCGCCTGCGGCACCTCATATTGCCGGGCCGCCTCGGACAGCCGCTCGACGAACTCCGTCACATGCTCCTCCTCGATGATCAGCGGCGGGAGCACGCGCATGACGTTGTCGCCGGCCGCGACGGTCAGGAGGCCGTGCTCGCGCAGATGGCCGACGAAGGCGCGGCTGTCGGTCTTCATCCGGACGCCCAGCATCAGGCCGAGGCCGCGGACGCTTTCGAACAGATGGTCGTGATTGGGGATCATCTGCTCGAGCGCGCCGCGCAGCCGCTCGCCCATCCGGGTCACCCGCTCGAGGAATTCGGGCTCGCCGACGACGTCGAGCACGGCCTGGCCGGCGGCCATGGCGAGCGGGTTGCCGCCGTAGGTGGAGCCGTGGGTCCCGACAACCATTCCCGCCGCCGCCTTCTCGGTGGCGAGGCAGGCGCCCATCGGGAAGCCGCCGCCTATGCCCTTGGCGGAGGCGAGGATGTCGGGCTCGATGCCGTAATGCTCGTAGGCGTAGAGCTTGCCGGTCCGGGCGACCCCGCACTGGACCTCGTCGAGCACGAGCATCAGGTCCTTCTCGTCGCAGATCCGCCTCAGGCCGCGCATGAACTCGGCGCCGGCGGGGCGGATTCCGCCCTCGCCCTGGATCGGCTCGACGAGGAAGCCGGCGGTATTCTCGCCGACCGCCGCTTCCGCCGCCTCGAGATCGTCGAAGGCGACGACGGTGAAGCCGGGCAGCATCGGCGCGAAGCCGTCGCGAAGCTTGGGCTGGTCGGTGGCGCTGATCGTCGCCATCGTCCGGCCGTGGAAGGCGTTGCTGAAAGTGATCAGCTCGTGCTTCTCGGGCCTGCCGTGATGATGGTGGTAGCGGCGCGCCGTCTTGATCGAACATTCCACCGCCTCGGCCCCCGAATTGGTGAAGAACACCGTGTCGGCGAAGGTGGAGTCGACCAGACGCTGGGCGAACGCCTCGCCCTGCGGCGATCCGTAGAGGTTGGAGACGTGGATCAGGGTCGCCGCCTGCTCCTGGATCGCCCGGGTGAGGTGCGGGTGGCCGTGGCCGAGCAGGTTGACGGCGATTCCGCTGGCGAAATCGAGATATTTCTCGCCGCCCTCGCCGTAGAGATAGACCCCCTCCCCCCTCACCGGCCGCACCGGCGAGCGCGGATAGACGGGCATGAGCGGCGTGATGGCCATTGGGGGCTCCGGAGCTGGTGGTTCGAGACATGGCGGTGGGACCGCGGTCGTCCCGCGCTAGGTCATCGCGCTCGCGTTCGTCAACTCGGGAGCCGGCCCGGCAGGCCCTGACCGTTATTGCGGCAGGGCGATGACGGTCGGCGTCAGTGGTACGGCCGCCGTCTGTAGCGCGACGAGCTGACTCAGGAACGAAAGCGTCTTCAAGGTCCGATCGACGTCCCCCGGATCGAGTCGCGGCACCCGGTACGTTCGCCCATGGAAGCTTGTGGTGATCGCGGCCGGAGAGGGGCCGGCGCCCGACGCGAACAGCCGGAACAGCTGGTGCGACTCCTCGCCGCCTCCCTCGCCGCTCTTGACATAGTAAACGGCACATTCCGGCCGCGAAGGATCAATTATGCAAGGCCTGACCGCTTCGCCCAGGAAATAGATGATCCCTTCGACCGAGCGGAGCTGGACATAACCGTCCTCGCTGCCACCCGAATCGAATAGCGCCTTCGCCTCGTCGCTGCGGCACAATGAGCCGAGCTCGGCCGTCCAGGTGGCCTTGTCGGGTCCGGCCAGGACCACGTTCGTCATACCCGCCCGCTTGCCGGGCTTGAGCGAGACGACCTTATAGCCTCCCGAGACGCCGGCGCTGAGCATCTCGAGCGCCCGGCTGTTGGACACCGACATCGTCACCATCTCCCCCGGCGTGTTGACCTTGCGGAGGCCGAAACTGGACGCGGAAGTAGCCAGCTTGTTGCGCGTGGCGGCCGCGGTTGACCCCCGGTTGAGCTTGATCTCGGTTTCGCCCGGGCATCGATAGCCGTTGATCACCAAAGGCAGCAGGAACTCGGTGTCCCAGCCCTGATTGATGAACAGGTGGAGGGTCTCGGGGGTGATCGGCCGCAATATGCCCTCGGTGAACTCCTTGCTCGAGAGCGGCTGGATTTTCAGGCTGGGAACCGTGGAACCGGCGAGCTTGAGCGTCGGGGAGATGGCGTCCCTTCCGCCGGTGATGAGGTTCGTCGCGACCGTATCTATGCCGATGGTGCGGTTTACGCTCGCGTTGATTTCGGCCAGCGCGGAGAATTGAAGCGGCTCCCGAGCTCCCGCCCGCAGGATGTTGATCAGCAGCTGCTCGTTGCGGGCGTCCGCCATGGCGCGGTTGTAATCGGTGGCGGCGCGGCTCACCGAGCCGGCGTGCGAGCAGCCCGCGAGCGCGACGGCGAGCGCGAGCAGCAACGGATTCCTGCGATTGAGCATTCCAGCCCCTGTCCAGATGACTGGATATGTTGGGCTCGCGTCGACATGAGATCAATGCGGCGGCGGCGCCGGCGATCCCGAATCGGGACAGCGGAATCGAGAAAGGCGGCCCCGCGAGGAGCCGCCTTCCCGATCGTGCCGATGTTGGGCCTTAGTAGCGGCGGCCGTCGCGGTCGCGGCGCTCGATGCGCAGGCGCTGCTCGAGCCGGTTGACCTGCACCCGGAGGGCGCCGAACTCGCGGCCGCTGATGCCGTTGCGGCTGGCCATCTGCAGCTGGCGCTCGATCCGGTTGGCGTCGCGGCGAAGGCCGAACGCCTCGCGCGGCGAGATGACCCGGCGGTTGAGCGAACGCTGGATGCCGTTCTCGGCCCGCTGCAGGTCGCGAAGCAGCTCGTAGATCGCCTGGCGCGACGGGCCGCCGCGATTCCACTCGACATGGCCGCCGCGATGGCCGCCGCCATATTGGGCGGAGGCCGGAGCGACGGCGACGACGGTGGAGAGCATCAGGGCGGGAATCAGGAACTTACGCATGGTGGTCACTCCTCACTTGGTACGGAGGATTTACGACTCGGCGAATGTTCCGGCGCTGAACGGAGCCGACAGGAATCGTTCATCTAAACGGCTAGTTTCCTGAACGAACGCTCCCGGCCGCCAGGCGCGCGTCAAGCCGCGCCCGGACCCCGTCGATCCTCGCCCGGACCCGCTGGCGCTGGCGAACGCCGACCTGGATGCCCATCCGGATGATCTGCCGCCGGATCCGGGCGATGGCGAGATTGAAGTCCTTGGCCTCCGCCTCGTCGATTCTGCCCTGGGCCTGGGCGGCGGCGACGTCGCGCTGCAGCCGGTAGAGCCGCTCGGTGTCGCCCAGGCCCTCTTCCCGGCCGGCGGGGGGCGGCGGCGAGGTCAGGGCCTGCGGAGCGACCATTTCGGGCCTCTGGACCAGCAAGGCCGCCACGATCAGGGCCATGGACATCGAATCGTCTCCTTGCCTGGGCCTAGTTCTTGAGCTTCCAGCCGGTGCGCAGCATCGCGTAGCACAGGCCGCCGAGGACGAGATTGATCAGCGGCAGGAGCAGGCCGCCGAGCAGGATCGGCGAATCCGCGGCGCCGAGGAAGCCGTAGCGGAAGCCCGAGATGACGTAGAAGAAGGGGTTGAAGTGGCTGACCGCCCGGAAGGCGGGCGCCAGGCTGTCGACCGAATAGAAGGTGCCCGACAGCAGCGAGAGCGGAGCGACGACGAAATTGGTCACCGCCGCGGCATGGTCGAACTTCTCGGCCCAGATCGAGGTGATGAGGCCGAAGAAGGCGAGCATCAGGCTCCCCATCAGCCCGAACCAGAGCACCGCCCAGAGATGGACCGGGACGACATGCACTCCGGGCCACAGCTGCATGGCGAGGAAGACCGCGAAGCCGACCAGGAAGGCTCGGGTGACGGCGGCTCCGGCGAGGGCGGCGATCAGCTCGGCGGTCGACAGCGGCGGCATCAGATAGTCGACGATATTGCCCTGGATCTTGCCGACCAGCAGCGAGAAGGAGGAATTGGCGAAGGCGTTCTGGAGCATCCCCATCACGATCAGCCCCGGGGCGAGGAAATCGGCGAAGTGGAAGCGGGTCCCGCCGAGCCCGACGACCCGGCCGCCGCTGCCAAGGGCGACCGTGAAGATGACCAGGAACAGGAGGGTGGTGACGGCCGGCGCCCACACCGTCTGCAGCTGGACCTTGAAGAAACGCCTCACCTCCTTCACATAGAGGGTCCTGAGGCCGCCCCAGTTCACGTTCCGGATCACCGGCACGCCCGGAGCGGCCCGCATCCATTGAGAAGGCTGGTCGTTCACAGCGTCGTCGCTAGAGACAGACGCCGTGGGCCGCAAGCGCCACGAGGAAGGCACCGCAAGACAATGTCCTGGACCGACGAACGGATCGACCGGCTGAAGGAGCTCTGGACCCAGGGCATGACCGCGAGCCAGATCGCCGACGAGCTCGGCGGAGTCTCGCGCAACGCGGTGATCGGCAAGGCGCACCGCCTCGGCCTCCAGTCGCGCCCCTCGCCGGTGAAGCCGAACGAGGAGCCCGCCGGCGCCGCCCCCGCCGCGCCTTGGGAGCCCGTCGCCGCGAGCCCGGCCGCCGCGCCGCCGGCGGCGGAGGCCGAGCCCGAGCCTCGGGAGGAGGTCGAGGCCGACGAGCCGGCCGCCGCCGCCGCTCCCGACCGCCCGGCCCCGCCGCAGCCTCAGATCCGGTCGATCGGCCCGGGCGGGTTCGTTCGCCAGGCGCCGGGCGAGCAGCAGTCGCCCATCCCCCCGGCGCCGCCGAGGCGGCTGGTGCCGGCCAAGCCGAGCCCGGAGATCGCCGACAAGACCGGGCTCCTCGATCTCAACGAGAAGATCTGCAAATGGCCGATCGGCCATCCCGGCGAGCCCGATTTCCATTTCTGCGGCGCCCCGGCCAACCCCGGCTTCCCTTATTGCGTCGAGCATTGCGGAGTCGCCTACCAGGCCCAGATCCCCCGCCGCGACCGCCGCCCGCCGCCGCCGCTACCGTTCGGCGGCCCGCGCATCCGCTAGGGCGCGCGGCCGATGACGCTGTTCCTGGTCTGGCACGACGAGGACCGCGCCATCGCCGACGAGCTTCGTCTCGCCCTCGAGAGCTTCGAGCTTCGCCCCGGCCTCATTCTGGTCGACAGCGAGCTCGGCCTCTCGCCGCTCTACCACCGCATCAAATGGGCGCTTCCGGCGGGCTCGGCCCTGCTGGTCGCCCCGCTCGAGGCCGCGCCCAAGCTTAAGGCGGTGGCGGCAGGGGCACTGAAATGGCTTCGGGCGAGGGCTGCGGCGGAGGACGGCGGCGGAGCCTGACACGCCGGTCCGCACTCTTCGGATTCACAGCGATCAACAATCTGGATCAGCACGATTCCGGGGAACGGGGGACCCGCCCCGACCGTTTTGATACCCGTCCGTAACCAATTCACCAGTCCAGGCTAAATGTCTCAGGAAGAACAGGAATATTACGAGCGCCGGGCCGAGGCGGAGCTCGCGCTGGCGCAGGAGGCCGGGCATCGCCGGGCCGTCCAGGCCCATTACGAGCTGGCCGCCGCCTATCTCGACCGGATCCACGGCGACGAGCCCAGGTCGGAAGGCGGCCTGTTCGGCTAGCCGCCGCCCCCGCCCGATGGCGTTTCCGGCAAAGCCTCTCATCGCCGCGCTCGCTCTGGCCGCCGCCGGCGGCGCCTCGCCGGGCGGCCCTCCGGCGCCCGCCGCCGTCTGTGCCATCCGCGAGTCGGCGAGGCCGGTCGCGGGCGCTTCGTCCGACTATGACGAGATCCTCGCCGCGGCGTCGGGCGCCCGCCGCATCCTGCTCGGCGAATCCACCCACGGCAGCCATGAATATTATCGCGAGCGCGCCCGGCTGACCGAGCGGCTGGTCCGCGAGCAACGAGTCGGCGCGATCGCCGTCGAAGGCGACTGGTCGGCGACCTACCGGGTCAACCTCTACGTCCGCGGACTGGGCACCGACTCGAGCGCCAGCCAGGCCCTTCGCGGCTATTCGAGCTTCCCGGCCTGGACCTGGCGCAACGCCGAGTTCCGCGACTTCGTCGAACGGCTGAGGGCGCTCAACCTCGAGCGGCCGGCCGGGCGCCGGGTCGGGCTCTACGGCATGGACGTCTACGATCTGTTCGAGGCCGCGCCGCGGGTCCTCGCCTATCTCCGGCGCGAGGCTCCGGAAGCGGCGGTCCTAGCCGAGACTCACTATCGCTGCTTCGCCCCCTATCGCCGGGACCGGTGGGCCTATGGCACGGCGACCCGCAATCCCCGCGGGTCCTGCCGCGAGCAGGCCCAGGCGGTGCTCGGCCAGGTGCGCCGGCTGCCGCGGCCGGTCGGCCCGGCCGAAGCCGAAGCCCGTTTCGATGCCGAGCGGAGCGCCGCCTCGGTCGCGGCCGCGGAGGAATATTTCCGGACCGCCGCCGCCGGCTCGCTCGCCTGGAACGTGCGCGACCGGCACATGGCCGACAATGTCGACGCGATCGCCGCGCATGCCGAGCCGCCGGGCGGCCCGCCCGCCGCGGTCGTCGTCTGGGCGCACAACAGCCATTCGGGGGACGCCCGGGCGACCCACGCCGCCAATCGCGGCGAGATCAACCTCGGCCAGCTGATGCGCCAGCGGCACGGCGAGGCCGCCTTCCTGGTCGGCTTCTTCAGCCATTCGGGCAAGGTCCACGCGGCGGCCGAATGGGACGGCCCGGGCCGCTCCGGTCCGATGTGGCCGGCGCTCGCGGGCAGCTGGTCCGGGCTTTTCCACGCCGTCGGCGTCCCCGCCTTCTCGCTTCTCCTGCGCGGCGACGAGCGGCTGTCGCGCCTCCTCTCGGGACCGATGAGGCAGCGCGCGATCGGGGCGGTCTATCTGCCCCATGACGAGCGCAGGGCGCATTATTTCGACGCCCGCCTCGCCGGCCAGTTCGACGCGATCGTCTATTTCGACCGGACCCGGGCGATCGCCCCGCTCTAGGCCGAGCGCCCTATCCGCCATAGGCTCGGACGAAGAAGACGGCGGTCGTCGCGCCGGTGACGAGCAGGGTCCAGATGCGCACCGCCCGGTGACTCAGCCGCCTTCCGGCCAGGGCGCCCAGCCAGCCGCCGGCGGCGGAGCCGATCAGCATCGGCACGCAGGCCCGCCACTCGACCATCGCGAAGCCGACGAAGACGAAGGCGGCGGCGAAATTGGCCACGGCCAGCATCGCCGTCCGGATCGCGAACAGCTCGCGCGGGCGTATGTTGGCGAGCAGGCCGTAGACCGCGGTGGTGACGAGCCCGACTCCGCCGCCGAAATAGCCGCCGTAGAGCCCGAGCAGCGCCTGCGCCGCGAGCAGGGTCGGCCGGCCGATCGTGACCCGGGCGTGAAGCCAGGCCGCCGCGCTCCTTCCGAAGGCCATCGCTGCGAAGGCGAAGAGCAGCAGCCAGGGGATGACGACATCGAACGTCTCGGTCGGCGTGAGCACGAGCAGAAGCGAGCCGGCGAGGCCGAAGGCGAAGGTCAGCGAAGCGAGCAGCCGCACCGGCAGCCCGGCCACCGGCCTCAGCTCGTCGCGATAGGCCCAGGCGCTCGCCCCGGCGCCGGGCAGAAGGGCGACGTTGGACGTGGCGTTGGCGAGATTGGCGGGAAGCCCGAGCGCGATCAGCGCCGGCAGGGTCGCGAACGTCCCGCCGCCGGCGAGCGCGTTCATCGCCCCGCCGACGACCCCCGCGGCGGCGGCGAGAAGGATCGAGGCAAGGTCGGTCAAGGCGTCCCCGGCCCGGCGGGCCCTCGCCGGGCATCGGCGATGAGGCGACCCGCGTTCGAGCTTGTTAACCTCTTCGGGCGCTAATGGACGGCCTGCAAGACTTTCCGGGACAAGCCCATGACCGACTCGACCTCAAGCCTGCTCGCCGTCCTCCTCGGCCTCGGAGTCTTCGCGATCATCGTCGCGATCGGCTGGCGAAGCGTCCAGAACCGCCGGATCCTGCGCCTTCGCGGCGCCGACGGGGCGGAGACGATCATCGTCGTGAGCGAGGACGACGAGGTCAGCAGCATCGTCACCGCCGACCGGGCCGTCGAGCCGGACTCCGGCGCCGGGCCCCGCTGACCGGGCCGATCGCAGCGCCGGTAACAGGTCCCGTCACGCTCCGGGCACCCCCGGGCGAAGGGCGGGCCGCGCCGACTCTCCGACAAGCTGGAACTCCCGCATTGCCTCGCCGCGACGGCCGTGCTTCTAGGCATGGGCTTGAAGGAGGGGCTGAATGCTCGCCACGATGCTCGCCGCGGCAGCGGCCTCCATTCAGTTCGCAATTCCCTCGGTGACGGACGGCCGGGCGATCCACGGTCAGGTCGACAGTCCGGCTTCGCGGCCGAAGGCCATCGTCGTGCTGGTTCCGGGCACGGGCGACCACAGCCGCGACCTGCGCCTGAACAGCAGTCCCAAAGAGGCCCCGGTCCTGGTCTTCCGGGATCTGGCGCAGCGCTTGAACCGGGCCGGCCTTGCCGCCGCGCGCTTCGACAAGCGAGGGTTCAGCTGCGTCGGGCAGGGCAAGAGCGGAGCCGACGGCTGGGGCTGCCACGACGCCGGGGAAACCCCCACCGTCACCTGGGCGACCAGCGTCGGAGACATAGAGGCCGTCGTCCGCCATGCCCAGGCTCAGCCCGGCGGCGATTGCATCATCCTGCTCGGCCATAGCGAGGGCACGGTCCACATCGCGCGCCTCATCGACGAGGGGCGGGTGCGGCCGGCGGGCTTCATCGGCCTCGGGCCCGTGATGGACAGCTTCGCCTCCCTGCTGCACGACCAGGCCGTCGAGCGGCTGACGGACGGCCTGCTCGCGATGGACAGGGATCGCGACGGGATCACCAGCCGGGCCGAGTTCCTTTCCCAGCTGCCCGGCAGCCGGCTGGCGGCGGATTTCGATTCCAACGGCGAGTGCACCGCTTTCTGTCTTGCCGAGCTGGAGAAACGATCGCCGGTAGGCCCGGCCGGAATCACCGCCCTCGAGGTCCGGGCGCTCCGCGATCGGCTCGACGACCTCTATCGCCGCAAGGTCGAGGCGCAGGCCGGTCCCGGCGCGCCGCCCCTCTACGCCTTTGCCGACGGAACCGTCTATTCGAGCACCGACTGGCGCCGCCAGGTCCTGACCGAGTGGATTCCGAGCGCCATCCGCCTGAGCGGCTACCAGGGCCCCGTCTCGCTCTACTGGGGAACGGCCGACCGCCAGGTCAACGTCGAGCACGGCCTAGCCGCCGTCCGCCGCTTCGCTCCCGGCCATGTCGTCAACCGCGTCTACGAGGGGCTCGGCCACATGCTCGGCACCCACGGAGTCGCGGGCCCGATCAGGGAGGACGTCGCCCAAACCATCGTCGCCGACGCGACCCGCATGGCCGCCGCCTGCGCGAGGAACCGCCCGGCGCGCTGAGCGGGGCAGCGGCAACCCGCCGCTCCAAAAATGAGTACAGTCACCCTTTTCCGCGGCCGAAAGCCCGCGCCGGCATTCCGGCAAAGGCTGGAACCCAGGAACGAGCGAGGGAAAATCGAGCGCTGCCCCTGCCCCGCCCCGCGCTCAGCGCTCGCCCGCGAAGAACCGGCTGAAGGCCGGCGGCCCGCCGGCGCCCTCGACGACTCCGCGCTCCTCCCGCGCCGGCATCGGATGGCCGTGGTGGTGGCCCGGATGGCGCATCATCTCCTTGTGCCGATCGATCGGGCGGCGGTACTCCGGGTCGTCGTCGGCGAGGTTCCAGTGGCGGCGATAGCCGGTCCACAGCCGCTCGATCCAGCCGTGCAGGCGCCAGAAGCGCGCGTTGAAGATGTTGCGTTCCGGATTGCCGAGATCGACCGGGCTGTGCTTGTCGGCCCAGCGATTGTGGAGCCAGTTGTGAAGGTTGGTTCGACCGTCCGGGATCCGGTAGGTCGGGTCGGTCGGAGTCGGCCGCACGCTGGTCTCGAGGAACAGGGCGTAATCGTCCTCCGAGGGGAAGTCCGCGAAGCGGGTCTCGACGACGACGACGCCCTCTGCCTTGTCGGCCTCGAAGGGCGCCCCATTGGGCACCGGATCGTCGGCATCGGCCGGATCCTGTGGCGGCGTGGTCCACCCGGCCAGATAGGCGCCGTGCTGCGGGAAGGCGTCGCGGAGCAGCTCGAACATGGCCCGGTGCATCGACAGGAACTCAATCCCGTGGCCCGGCGCCCCTTCCTGGGTCGTGCTCCGCCCCCAGCCGTTCGCCTCCCCCTCGGCGACGATCTTCGCCGCGTCAGCATTGCCGCCGGCGGCGAGGTGATGCCAGTAATCGTGCCGCTGCTCGTAATGCCACTGCGCATGATGGTCCGGCCACCCCCGCGCCCGCATATAGGCTTCCATGTCGGCGGGTATCCGCGGATCGGCCATTGTTCCCCTCCCTTGCCCGTCGACGCGTGACGTTCGGCGATACCATCCGCCGTGGCCCAAGTCACGGTGAGCGCGCCGGCAGGCAGTGCCAGCTACGTGCCTGGCACTGTCACCACCCGACGTCGCTGAACGTCTCGATGGGTATGCTTTCCCTCACGTTGAACTAAGCCGCCTCTCTCTCAACTTCCGCATTCACTGGTTCCGGCCGACCTCGGCGCGAGGGAAAAACAAGTACCGGACCTGAAGGCCCAGGGGGCGATGTTGACCTGGGGTGCTTCAATCCCGCCACTGCCACTTTGTGGGCAGTAAGCGACCGAATATACTCTGGCCCCTTTTCGATCAATTTCACCAAGGCGTGACGGACCAAGGCGTACGCAGTCGGCGCGAGCATGACTCCGATGAAGCCTTGCGGCCCGGCCAGGTTTTCCAGCATTGGGAGCAATACATTCATCGTCATGCGCTCCAAACATCAATCTGCACATCGGACTATAGGCGCAGTGGTTCAAGCCCCGCAGCGTCAACCGCAGGCAACCGCATTTGTCTGTCACGGGTCTTCATCCACATCATGCATCGCAAGTATGCACGACCACAATGGCTTATTGATTAACGCCGCTTAACCACTCTCTTCGGAACGCGTCTATCCAATGCGTTCACGTCAACGTCAAGGTGAGTGCCCCATGGACGTGAAGGGCTGACATGGCGGTTAAGTGCATACCAAGTCTAGATTATTCTTCCATGGGCTGCGCGCGCTCGCGGTCTTATTCGCTGCTGCAAGGCCAAAACACGATCCGCCAGGGGAAATCAGTGACAGTATACATTTCCCGAGCCCAATCCGGCCGGCTCCGTCCAAACCTGAATGTATACTGTCACTCTTTCGGTCGACCCACCTGCGTGGCTTCGCGGCTTCGCGTGAGACAATGTCCGGTCCGTCGTGCCGCCGGGCCGCATCAGGAAAATCCCACCCGAAGCACCGAAGAGGCCGACGCCCCGCACCCGCTCCTCCGCTTCGACGATGGCCGCCGCGAGACCGCGGCTCGTCCGCCAGTTCCAGCCATCCCAACCCGCGCCCAGCGCCTTCGGTCCTTCGGTGCTTCGGGTGAAACCGACCCTTCCCTCGCTTCCTCGATCGAAGACCGGACGGCTAACGGACCGTGACTTGGAGGTAGCCGGGCCGTTGCGCGGCGATCGCTCGAATGATCTCGTCGCGAGTCAGATAGGCACATGGCGAACTCGCGCCGCCGCGATCAAGGAAGCAATCTCACCGCCGGCTTCGCGGCTCGGACCCTTCGATAACGCAAGTTTCCGGAGCCTGCCGCAGGCTTTTCGTGGAAAAATCCCTCCCGCCGGTCGGCCCGAAAGGTGGATACCGGATCAAGTCCGGCATGACGAAGCCCGGCCGCCGCCCCACCACGTCACCCCGGACCTGATCCGGGGTCTACCATCTCCGCGCCTCCCCCCTTCTCGACCCCTCCCCCTTCGTGCCTTCGCGTTCTTAGCGTGAACCCAATCCTGATTCCGCCCGTCGCTTATCCTGTGGACAGAACAACCGGAACCTTGCCCGCGCCCGCCTCCCCCTATACCTCCCCCATGTCGGACCTGTTCGAGTCCACCGCCCCCGCTTCCGCCGATGACGACGCCGATTCGATCGAGGGCCCGGCTTAGGGAGCGGCAATCCTGACCTGGGACAGGTGGGCGGCCGATTTGGCAAGCTTGCGGTCGAAGCTCATGAACGCGTTGCAGCCCTGCGCCCGGCCGAGATGGAGCGCATCCGCGAAATCCACGCCCTGCTCCATCCAGTCCAACGCTCGTGCGGCGAGCTGCGCATCTTCAAGTGTCACGCCCGGCAGGCCGGCAAAGTCCCGCAGCGCCCTGGCGATCCTGTCGCTCTCGAAGTCGTAGCCGCTGCGCAGCACCCACTCGGTCTCCAGCAGCACGGAGGTCGCCACGAAGATGTCGCCGCCCTCCACCAGCTTTCGGGCCCGCGCAGTCTGCGCCGGATCGTCGCCGGTCAGGAAGCGCACGATGACGTTGGTATCAACCCCGCGCACGCCGGCGCGCCTCCGCCGCGACCGCCGCGTCCATCTCCTCGATCGTCTTCGCCTCGCCCGCGAAGCGCAGCGAGCCGCACACGGCGTCTACTTCGGTCGGGGCAAACAGTGGCGCCGCCCGTAGCAACACCCCCTCCTCCGTGTTCTCGACCGTCAGCCGGGTTCCTGCCTCCCATCGTCTCTGTTGACGAACGGCCTTCGGCAGGATCACCTGCCCCTTGGTCGAAACCGTGGTGGTCAGCCGCTCCACCGGCGCCATGCCGGCCTCTCCTCAGGTAAGACAGAAGTAAGATAGGGTATCCTCGCTAACCCGGCAAGGCTTTTTCCCCTTTTTGCCGCTTCCCGGTGAACCCGATCCCTTCCCCTCCCCGGCCGCAAGCACCACTTGCGGACGCATCTCTTGCTCCCGAGACTCCCCTCCCCCTATACCTCCCCCATGTCAGACCTGTTCGCGTCCACCGCCCCCGCTTCCGCCGATTACGACGCCCATTCGATCGAGGTGCTGGAGGGGCTCGAGCCGGTGAGGCGGCGGCCGGGCATGTATATCGGCGGGGTCGACGAGCGGGCTCTGCACCATCTCGCCGCCGAGGTGCTCGACAATGCGATGGACGAGGCGGTGGCCGGCTTCGCGACCCGGATCGAGGTGACCCTGGAGGCGGTGGCGGGGACGGCGGGGCGGCTCACGGTCACCGACAACGGCCGGGGGATTCCGATCGACGAGCATCCCCGCTATCCGGGCAAGTCGGCGCTCGAGGTCATCCTGACCATGCTCCATTCGGGCGGCAAGTTCTCGAGCAAGGCCTATGCGACCTCGGGCGGCCTCCACGGGGTGGGGGTCAGCGTCGTCAACGCCCTGTCGAGCGAGACGATCGTCGAGGTCGCCAGGAACCGGGAGCTTTTCCGCCAGGCCTATTCGCGCGGCGAGCCGGTCTCGCCGCTCGAGCGGGTCGGCGAGACCGCCAACCGCCGGGGCACGAGGATCGCCTTCGTTCCCGACTCCGAGATCTTCGGAGCGGAGGCGCGGTTCAAGCCGGCCCGGCTCTACCGGCTGGCCCGCTCCAAGGCCTATCTATTCGCCGGGGTCGAGATCCGCTGGCGCTGCGATCCGGCCCTCGTCGACGACGACACGCCCGCCGAGGCGGTGTTCCAGTTCCCCGGCGGGCTCGCCGACCATCTGCGCGAGCAGATCGGCGAGCGGGGCTGCGCCACGGCCGACTTCTTCACCGGCCGGCAGGACTTTCCGGGCGGGCTGGGGCTGGTCGAATGGGCGGTGGCCTGGCCGCTCTGGACCGACGGCGGCTCCTCCTTCTACTGCAACACCATCCCGACCCCCGACGGCGGGACCCACGAGCAGGGCATCAGGGCGGCCCTGACCCGGGGCGTCCGGGCCTTCGCCGAGCTCGTCGGCCAGGCCAGGAAGGCGAAGGACGTCCAGGCAGAGGACGTCGTCGGAGGCGCTGAGATCCTGCTCTCGGTCTTCATCCGCGACCCCCAGTTCCAGAGCCAGACCAAGGACCGTCTGACGAGCCCCGACGCCGCCCGCCTCGTCGAGGCCGCGGTCCGCGACCATTTCGACCATTATCTCGCCGACAACATGGAGCGCGGGCGGGCGCTTCTCGGCTTCGTGCTCGACCGGATGGACGAGCGGCTGAAGCGGCGGGCCGAGCGCGAGATCAAGCGCAAGACGGCGACCTCGGGGCGCAAGGTCAGGCTTCCGGGCAAGCTCACCGACTGCTCGAACGACGACCCCAAGGACACGGAGCTGTTCATCGTCGAGGGCGACAGCGCCGGCGGCTCGGCCAAGCAGGCGCGCGACCGAAGGACTCAGGCGATCCTTCCCATCCGCGGCAAGATCCTGAACGTCGCCTCGGCGAGCGCCGACAAGATCCGCGGCAACCAGGAGATAGCCGACCTCGCCTTGGCTCTGGGCTGCGGCACCCGCGAGCGCTGCGACCCCGCCCAGCTTCGCTACGACCGGATCATCATCATGACCGACGCCGACGTCGACGGAGCCCATATCGCCACCCTTCTGATGACCTTCTTCTTCACCGAAATGAGCAAGATCGTCGAACAAGGGTGCCTCTACCTCGCCCAGCCGCCGCTTTACCGCCTTTCCGCCGGGCCGCTGGTCGCCTATGCCCGCGACGACGCCCATCGCGGCGAGCTCGAGGCGACGACGTTCAAGGGCCGCAAGGTGGAGATCAGCCGCTTCAAGGGCCTGGGCGAGATGAACCCGTCGCAGCTCCGCGAGACGACGATGGACCCCAAGAGCCGGTCGCTGATCCGGGTCACGCTCCCCGACGGCTACCAGCAGCAGCACAAGGTCCGCGACCTCGTCGACCGGCTGATGGGCCGCAACCCGGAGCATCGCTTCGCCTTCATCCAGAGCCACGCGGCGGACGTGGACGAGGAGGCGATCGACGCCTA
>DASVVX010000009.1:0-10742 GCA_036386295.1 Allosphingosinicella sp. | reverse complement strand
GCTGGCCTTGAACGTCTCGATGGCGTTCTCGTGGATGTAGCCGATCTCCTCGGTCGCGTTCCGCTCGGCGGTCGCCCGGGCGATCTTGGCGGCGACGTCGGTGGCGATCGAGGCGGCCCGGAAGGCGGCCTCCTCGGTCTTGCAGGCGGTGGCGAGCTTGGCGGTGAAGGCCGACTCCTCGATCCCCTCCTTCACCTGGGCGCGGGTGAAGCTGCCGAGGCAGCGGGAATAGCTGGTGCGGGCCGAAGCGAGATTGCCCTGGGCGGACGCCAGCAGGGCCACGAGAAGCACTTGTGAAATCATCCCGAATTCCAGTGCAACGAGTTGAGCCAGTGGGAGAATATCGATGGGTGCGGAAAAGGGAAGCGCTTTCTTGCTG
Organism: Allosphingosinicella sp.; assembly: GCA_036386295.1. Lineage (GTDB taxonomy): Bacteria > Pseudomonadota > Alphaproteobacteria > Sphingomonadales > Sphingomonadaceae > Allosphingosinicella. The sequence continues at coordinate 10,363 of DASVVX010000009.1, read as the reverse complement.
AAGGTCGGGAACGGCGCCGAGCCGCCGGTCTTCGCCACCGTGGCGGGGATGCGAACGACCCAGATGTCGGTCAACGGCGAGGCGGTCAACGTCACTTCGAAGGATTCGGGCGGCTGGCGCGAATTGCTTTCGGGGGCGGGCGTCCGCTCGGTCTCGGTGGCGGCGAGCGGGATCTTCACCGGCTCGGCCGCGGAAGTCCGGGTGAAGTCGAACGCGCTCGCGGGCCTCGTTGACGATTACGAGCTGAGCTTCGAGAGCGGGGAGAGATTGCGCGGCCGATTCCTGGTGACCCGGCTCGACTATTCGGGCGACTATAATGGCGAGCGCAACTACGCCCTGAGCCTGGAGAGCTCCGGGCCGGTGACGGCGCCGTGAGCGCGCCGGCGAACCCGGCCCGGGGCGAGGCGGCGCTGGCGATCGGCGGCGAGACCCTTCGGCTTCGGCCGAGCTTCTCGGCGCTGGTCGCGGCCGAGGAGGAGCTGGGGCCGCTCCTCGCCCTCATCGAGCGCGCGGCGGCGGGCGGGCTCAAGGTCGCGGAGATGGCGGCGCTGTTCTGGCATTGCGCCGAACCGCGCGGAGAGGGGCTGACCCGGGAGCGGATCGGAGCGGCGATCGTCGAGCTCGGCCTCGCCGGGACGACGCCCGTGCTCAGGATCCTGCTCGGGCAGATATTGCAGGGCCATGGAGCGGTTTAGCGCTTCGGCCCGGCGGCTCGCCGGGTTGGCGGGGGCGCTGCTGGGATGGCGGCCGGACGAATTCTGGAGGGCGACCCCGGCGGAGCTCGGGGCGGTTCTCGAGGCGATGCTCGGGTCGTGGGAGGAACCTGCCGGGCGGGCCGATCTTGAACGGCTTATGCAGCGATTTCCCGATTGAGCGGAGGCGGGATCAGCTGCATTCCCGGTTAGCTTCGCCGATCGCATTAGCTCCTTTGTCGAAAATGTGGTAGAAATCTCGTTGGAACGTACCTATTTCCAGGAGCGAGGCCACTCTGTAGGTTCAACCGCCGTTAACCTGAAAATTAGGAAATGGGCGGAAACAACGGACTTGCAGGACGTTGGTTGGACAGCTACGAAGTCCCCAATCGTGGGGCCTTCAGAGGAGAAGAGAGATGACTCAGCGTGAAGGCTTGGGCGGCTAAGCTCGCTCCATGGGCACGCTTAGCGCCCTCTACAATTTTTGGCATACCTACGGCTCCGATATCCAAAACGGAGCCGTAGTTTTATCTGCGATAGCCGCATTCGCCGTGATCAGGGATGCAAGGCGCACCGCCAAGCGCCGTGGAACGATGGACCTTATTCTCCATCAAGAATCCGACAATGAACTGGTGGAAGAGCGCCAAAAGTTCAATAAAATCAAAGCCGGTAACATCCGCCTATCCTCATATGGCAAGCCGGATAAGAAGTCCTCGGAGCAGGCCCAGACCCTTCGCAAGGTTCTGAACATCCATGAGCTAACTGCCGTCGCCATAGGTGAAGGCGTGATCGACGAATGTGTCTATCGCCGCTGGTTCAACGGCACGTATATCTCGGATTATCAAGCCACTAAGGGCTACATAGCCGAGGCGCGCACAACGCACGCAAACCCCCATGCCTTCAGCGAGTTCGAAAAGACCGCATTGCGCTGGCAAGAAGACGTAAACTGGAACACGAGTCCCGGCTGGTGGGGACGAAAGGTCAAAGCACTTCGGAGTCTCTGGCGAGCTTGAAATGCTGCATCGCGCGGCGGCCGCTCCATCCTCTCGCCTTCAGACTTGGAATGGATGGCGCCTCGTTTTCCGGGCTAATTTGACAGATTGGAACGAGTGTACCTCCACCAGGCGTCGCCTGGTCCCGCTGGCGATGCGGAGAAATGTGACATGGATGAAGAGATCGATCGGCTGCTGGTCAGCGTCCGAGCCGATACCGGCGCCTTCGCCAGGGACGTCGCCGAGATGAAGGGGCAGCTCGAGGGGCCTTTGGCCGACGGGCTGGAGCGGGCGGGGCGGGCGCTGGAGAGCGCCCTGCTCCGGGCGGTGAGGACCGGCAAGCTCGGCTTCGAGGACCTCAAGCGGGTGGCGCTGACCGCGATGGCCGAGATCGCCGCCTCGGCCCTGCGCTCGGGCGTCCAGGCCGCCGCGGGCGGCGGCAAGGGCGGGCTCGCCGCGGCGGCGGCGCAGGTGCTGGCGGCGGTGCTCGGGGCGCCCGGGCGGGCGACCGGCGGGCCGGTCGCGCCGGGGCGGGCCTATCGGGTCGGCGAGCGCGGGCCGGAGCTGTTCGTCCCGACCGCGAGCGGCCGGGTGGACGCGGGGCAGGGCGGCGTTCGCGAGATCAGGATGAGCATCAGCGTCACCGCGCCGGCGGGCGAGGCGCCGCAGGCTCTGGCGCGGTCGAGCCGGCAGGTGGCCCGGGCGGTGCGGCAGGCGCTGGAACGGGCGGAGGATTGAGCGTCGCCCCGGCGAAGGCCGGGGCCCCGGGGGGTGAAGGTTGCGGCGTTCTTCACTCGCCGGGGCCCCAGCCTGCGTTGGGGTGACGGGAGGAGAGTGACCGATGGGACACTGGCTGGCGCCGCCGGGGGCGGCGAGGCAGACCGGGTTCGTCAAGCGCTTCGATCCGCGCTTGTGGAGCGTCAACTTCCCTCGGCCGATGATGGCCTCGGCGGTGACGACGGGGCCGGATTCGCTGCGGGTGGACTGCGTCTTCTACAAGGCGAACGACCTCGCCGGGCTGATCTGGGAAGCCGAGGACCGGTTCGACCATCCGTTGCTGGCCTACGAAACCAGCCGCGACTTCCGCTCGTGCCGGCTGGCGTTCCGCTGGCGGAGCGAGGGGATCCGGCCGCTCGACGCGGTGGACGGGCCGACCTTGACGATCGAGGGGCGCGACGAGGCCGGGGCGGCGCGAAGCTGGTACGTGCGTCTGTGGAATTACGCCGAGGGGAGTCCGGAAGACTCCGAAATCTCGCTCGATTTCGCAACCCTGGCCGGGGGGTGGGAAGGCGGCGACCCGGTCTGGGCCGGCGACGTCGAGCGGATGTTCGTGTCGATGGTGGCGCCCGGCTATTCGGACGAGGACGCGCCGCTCGCCGAGCCGGCGGAGGGCTGGGCGGAGCTGAGCGGGATCGCCTGCGAGGGCGCGGGATCGGTGCTCGCCACCGGCGACACCCTGGTGCTCGAGCACAGGCTTCGGATCGCCACCGGCTATGACGACCTCTACCATCTGACTCCGGCGCGGGTGCTTAGGAACTGCCTTCAGCTCGGCTATCGCGGGCCGATCAACCATTATGTCGGGATGAGCCATTATTTCCGGCTCGAGGCGAACGGCGGCGGTTACTACGCCAGCCTCGCGGGAGGAGTGCTGAACGGGCCCTGCGCCGCCTGGCATCGCGACTTTTGCGAGCGAGCCAGGGCGCTCGGCTTCGAGCCGATCCTGTCGCTGTCCTACGAATTGCTCGACCAGCATGCCTGGGGCGACTGGAAGCAGCGGGCGGCGGACGGATCGCCGGCGCTGACCGGCTGGTCGCCGCCCTCGACCCTGCTGTCGCCGGCGCATCCCGGGGCGATGACCTATCTGCGCCAGGTCGCTCAGGCCTTCGCCGCAATCGCCGCCGCGGCGGGGCTGAGGGTGCGCTTCCAGGTCGGCGAGCCCTGGTGGTGGGTGATGCCGGACGGGCGAATCTGCCTCTACGATGCGGAGGCGGTCGAGCTGCTCGCGCCGGTGCCGATCGCCGACGCGCGGGGGCCGCTGAGCCTCGCCCAGCAAGCGACTCTCGACGCGGCGGGCGCGGTGCTCGCGGATTCGACGGCGGCGCTGCTCGCCGGGGTTCGAAGCGTCGCGGCCGATGCGGAGACGTTGCTTCTCGCCTATCTGCCGACGGTCCTGGACGGCCCCCATCTCAAGCTCGCCAACCTGCCGCACGACTGGGAGAGCCCGGCCTTCGACCTGCTTCAGCTCGAGGATTACGACTGGGTAACGAGCGGCAACCAGGGGGCGAGCGAGCGCGCCGTCGCGGCGGCTCAGGCGCGGCTCGATTATCCGCCGGAGCGGCAGCATTATTTCGCCGGCTTCGTGCTCCGAGCCGAGGACAAGGCGCAATGGCATGCCATCGCCGCCGCGATCGACGCGGCGCGGCGACGCGGGACGAGCGAGGTGTTCGTCTGGGCGCTGCCGCAGGTGATGCGCGACGGATTCACCTGGTTCGACGAAGGAGAAGAGGACGTGCTGGCCTATGAGGACGAGCGCTTCCCGGTGGCGCTGGGGCGCGAGGCGAGCGTCGAGCCCGCCTTCTCGACCGCGGTCGTCACCGGCGCCGGCGGCTCGGAGCAGCGCAACAGCGACTGGTCGGACGCGCGGCTGCGCTTCGACGCCGGGCCGGGCGTGCGCGGCGAGCAGGATCTCCATGCCCTGATCGCCTTCTTCCGGGCTCGGCGCGGGGCGGCGGTGGCCTTCCGCTTCGAGGACCCGTTCGACCACAGCTCGAACGGCATGACCGGCGCGCCCGGGGCGGCCGACCAGATTCTGGGCACGGGGGACGGGGCGCGCACCGAATTCGCCCTGGTCAAACATTATGGCGGCCAGGAGCGGCGGATCACCCGGCCGGTGGCGGGGACGGTGCGGGTTTCGGTGGGCGGAGCCGAGCGGCTGACCGGCTGGACCCTGGCGCCGCTCGGGCTGATCCGATTCGAGGAAGCGCCGCCGGCCGGCGCGGAGGTCGAAGCCGGCTACCGGTTCGACGTCCCGGTTCGCTTCGCCGAGGACCGGCTCGCGGTCAGCCGGGCGACGTTCGAGGCGGGGGAGATCCCGTCCGTGCCGCTGATCGAGGTCCGGGAAACCTAAGCTCGTCATTGCGAGGAGCGAAGCGCTTCGCTTCGCTCGCAATGACGCTGGAGGAGACAAGCGATGGCTTCCATCGTCGAGCGCGAGCTGACCACGCTCGCCTTTTGCTGGCGGGTGCAGAGGCGCGACGGGATATGCCTCGGCTTCACCAGCCACGACCGCGACCTGACGATCGACGGGCTGGTCTACCGCTCGGCGCCGGGCATGCTGCCTTCGGCGGTCTCGGTGTCGGACGGCTTCGACGCTTCGACGCTCGACGTGACGGGCGCGCTGACCAGCGATGCGATCCGCGAGTCCGATCTGGCGGCGGGCCGGTGGGACCGGGCCGCCGTCGCCCTGTTCCTGGTCGACTGGGAGGATCCCGGCGGGGCCAGGCTGCCGCTCGCGCGCGGCGAGCTGGGCGACGTCGCGGTCAGGGCGAACGGCTTCGAGGCCGAGCTGCGCGGGCCGGCCGCTTTGCTCGAGGGACCGGTGGTCGAGCAGACGTCGCCGGAATGCCGCGCCGAGCTCGGCGACCGGCGCTGCCGGGTCGACATGGCGGCGCGGGTGGCGGTGACCCGGGTGACGGCGGTGGCGGCCGAGAATGTCGTCACGGTCGCCGGGGCGTCGGCGGAAGCGGGCGCCTACGCCTTCGGACGGCTGCGCTGGATCGGCGGGGCGAACAGCGGGCTCGACAGCCCGATCCTGGCTTCGGCCGGCGCCCAGCTGACTCTCAGGGAGGCGCCGCCGTTCGCGATCGCGGCGGGCGACCTCGTCGAGATCCGCGAGGGCTGCGACAAGAGCTTCGCCACCTGCCGGTCGCGTTTCGCCAATGCCGGGAACTTCCGGGGCGAGCCGCATCTGCCCGGCATGGACCTGCTCACCCGCTATCCGGGAGCGTGACATGAGCCTCAGGGGACATCGCATCGCGCGGCGGGCGCGAGCACTGGTCGGCGTGCGTTTCAGGCCGCAGGGCCGCGACCCGATGCTCGGGCTGGACTGCGTCGGGGCGGCGGCCGCGGCGGCGGAGGTTCCGGCCGGCCGGCTGCGCAGCGACTATGCGCTGCGCGGCCAGCATCTGGCGGCGATCGAGCATGAATTGTGCGACCTCGGCTGCCAGCCGGTGTCGGCGGAGCGGGCGGCGGCGGGCGACATCCTCGTCTGCGAGGCGGGACCCGCGCAATTCCATGTCGTCGTGCGCGCCTGGGACAGCTTCATCCATGCCGATGCGGGCCTGCGCCGGGTGGTGGAGCGGCCGCTGCCGGTCCCCTGGCCGGTGGCCGGCGCGTGGCGCTTTTTCGAAGGATCGTGACGGCCATGGCGACCCTCCTCCTCACCGCCGCCGGAACGGCGATCGGCGGCCCGATCGGCGGCGCCGTCGGCGCCCTGCTCGGCCAGCAGATCGACGGGCGGCTGTTCGCGCCCAGGGCCCGGCAGGGACCCCGGCTGGGCGAGCTGGCGGTCCAGACCTCGAGCTACGGCACCCAGATCCCGAGGCTGTTCGGGACGATGCGGGTCGCCGGGACGGTGATCTGGGCCACCGACCTGCGCGAGGAGAGGTCGAAGAGCGGCGGCGGCAAGGGGCAGCCGAAGACGGTCAATTACAGCTATTCGGCCAATTTCGCGGTGGCGCTGTCGGCTCGGCCGGTCCGCGGCGTCCGGCGGATCTGGGCCGACGGCAAGCTGCTTCGCGGCGCGGCCGGGGACTTCAAGACGGCGACCGGATTCCGCCTCCACCTGGGCGGCGAGGACCAGGCGGTGGATCCTCTGATCGCGGCGGCGGAGGGCCCCGGGCAGGCGCCGGCCTATCGCGGCCTCGCTTATGCCGTCTTCGAGGATTTCCAGCTCGGCGATTACGGCAACCGGATCCCGTCGCTGACCTTCGAGGTCGAGGCCGACGAGGGCGTCCCGGCCCTGGGCGCGGTCGCGGCGGCGCTCGGCGAGGGCCTGGCGAGCGCGGGAACCACCCCGGCCCTGGCCGGCTATGCCGCGAGCGGCGCCAGCGTCCGCGCCGCGATCGCCGCGCTCGCCGAGCTCGAGCCCCTGTCGCTCGCCGACGACGGCGAGGCGCTCGTGCTGAAGAGCGAAGAGGCCGAAGCGGTGGTGACGCTGGCCGAGGCCGAACTTGGAGCGGCGGCGAGCGGCGCGGGCGGGCGCGGCGAGTGGCTCCGGCGCCGGGGCGATGGCGTCCCCGCCGAAGCGACCGTCGCTTATTACGATCCGGCCCGCGACTATCAGACCGGGCTTCAGCGGGCGACCCGGCCGGGGCCGGCGCTGGGCAGCGACCGGCGCGCGCTCGCCGCCGCGCTCGACGCGGGCACGGCCAAGGCGCTGGCCGAGCGGCGGCTCGACCGGCTCTGGGCCGAGCGCCGCTCCGTCAAGGTCCATCTCGCCTGGTCCCGCCTCGGGCTCGCGGCCGGGCGAAGGGTCCGGATCGCCGGCCGGCCGGGCCTGTGGAGGCTGGCTCGCTGGACTCTCGACCGGATGGTGCTCACGCTCGAGCTGAGCGGCATTCCGGGCGCCGCGGCGGCCGCGGAGGGCGGCGCGAGTCCGGGCCGGCCGGTCGGCGAGCCGGACCTTCTCCACGGCCCCACCTCGCTGCTCCTGCTCGACCTTCCCCTCCTCGCCGAGGAGCTGCCGAGCCGGCCTCGGCTGCTGGCCGCCGCGGCCGGCGCGGAAGCGGGATGGCGCCGGGCCGAGCTCAGCGCGAGCTTCGACGGCGGCGCCAGCTGGGCGGCGGCCGGGGCGACTGCGCTGCCGGCGGTCATCGGCACGGCGCGGGACGCGCTGCAGGCCGCCGGAGGCGCTCTGCTCGACCTGCGCAGCGGGGTGGAGGTCGAGCTGCTCAACGACGCCATGTGGCTCGAGAACCGAAGCGACGCGGCGCTCGCCTCGGGCGCCAATCTCGCGGTGCTCGGCGAGGAGCTGATCCAGTTCGGGACGGCGGCGCCGCTCGGCGGGCGGCGCTTCCGCCTGACCCGGCTGCTGCGCGGCCGGAAGGGCACGGAATGGGCCGCCGGCCTCCATTCCGCCGGCGAGCCGTTCGCCCTCCTGGACGCGGAGAGCCTCGCCCCGATCGAAGCGCCGCTCGGGGCGCTGGGCGGGGAGGCGCGGATCCTGGCGACGGGGCTCGGCGATCCGGAAGGCGTGCCGGCATCGCGTCTCGTCAGCGGCGAGGCTATGCGGCCGCCTTCGCCGGCGCACCTGCGGGCCGATCGCAGGCCGAACGGCGACCTCGCGCTGAGCTGGGTCAGGCGGAGCCGCGCCGGCTGGGTCTGGCTGAGCGGCGGCGACACGCCGCTCGGCGAGGAGACGGAGGCCTATCGGCTGACCCTGGCCGGAGACGGCTTCGAGCGAAGCCTGTTCCTGACCTCGCCCGGCCATCTCTACACCGCGGCCGAGCAGCTCGCGGACGGCCTGGCCGGGCCGCTCGCCGTCGCCGTGGTCCAGCTCGGAACGTCGGCTCCGTCGCGGCCGGCGTCGATCGTCACAACCTGAGGAGAAGAAGCCATGGCCGACACGACACCGCGCTTCGCGCTGCCCTTCATCCTGCCCGGCCAGGCGCAGAAGGAGCTTTTCCACAACGAGGCGCTGACCCGGATCGACATGGCGCTCAACCCCGCGGTGGAAGGCCCGCCCGAAGCGACGCCGCCGGCCGGGCCGGCGGTCGGCCAGTGCTGGATCGTCGGCTCCGCGGCCGGCGGCGAATGGGAGGGGCGCGACGGCCAGCTGGCGATGTGGAGCGAGGGCGGCTGGCGGTTCGCGGCGCCCGCGCCGGGCACGATGGCGTGGAACAAGGCGGCGACCCTGCCCCTGCTCTGGGACGGGTCGCAGTGGCGCGACGGCGCGCTGCTGTGCGGCGGGCTGATGGTCAACGGCGTCCAGGTCGTCGGAGCGCGCCAGGCGGGAGTCCCAAGTCCTTCTGGGGGAACGATAATCGACGAGGAGGCGAGGGCCGCGATCAATGCGCTGACTGCGGCATTAATGTCACACGGGCTGATCGAGTGACCATTTTTGTTGCCCCGGTGAAACCAAGCATGCAGACGGTCGTTTGCGGGCCGTCTGACGAGGGGCTTTCGGGGATTCAGGAACGGATTCACTGAGGCATTTCGGCAACATGTGTGGGGATAAGCGCGCTTGCGCGAAAACTCCGCATCCCGTATTGAGTTCATGGTCGTTCCCGTAGGAACGCATAAGAAAGGGGAAGATTTATGCGGAAGCTCGCCATCGCATTGGCGCTTTCATCCACCTTGCTCGCAACTCCAGCCTTTGCGCGCGATGGCGCCTGGTACGTTGGCGGCGAATTCGGTGCGATGATCGTCGAAGATACCGACGTCGACATCGGCGCGGTCGATAACGCCCTCAGGCTCAATTACGATTACGGCTACGATGGTGGCGTGTTCGTCGGTTACGACCTGGGCGCGTTCCGCATCGAGGCCGAAGCCGCCTACAAGAAGGCGGACCTCGAAGGGTTCAACACGCTGCTCCGGCTGCCCGGCGAAGGCGCTGTCTTCCCGTCGGGACGCGGGTTCGCGGGCGGCAGCGCCAGCGCCCTGAGCTTCATGGTCAACGGCATGCTCGACTTCGGTGACGACGACGGCGTTTCCGGCTTCGTCGGCGGCGGTATCGGCATGGCGCGGGTGAAGGCGAACAACCAGCGCGTCTTCGCCAACACCGCTCCCTTCCTCGACGACAGCGATTCGAAGCTTGCCTGGCAGGTCTTCGCGGGCGTCCGTCAGGCGATCAGCGACAATATCGACGTGACGGTGAAGTATCGTTTCTTCAACGTCGACGACGTCCGCATGGTCGCCTTCAACGGCAACGAGTCCGAGCAGCGCTTCCGGTCGCACAGCCTTCTCGGCGGCCTGACGTTCAACTTCGGTGGCGACGTGGAGCCGGTGGAGGTGATTCCGCCGCCGCCGCCGCCGGCCTACGAGGCGCCGGTTCCGCCGCCGCCTCCGCCGCCGCCGCCGCCGGCGTGCGTCGCGGGTCCGTTCATGGTCTTCTTCGACTGGGACAAGGACGACATCACCCCGCAGGCCGCCGCGATCCTCGACAACGCGGCCTCCGCGTACCAGACCTGCGGCCAGGCCCAGGTGATGATCGCGGGCCACGCCGACCGTTCGGGTTCGGACCAGTACAACGTCGGTCTCTCGCAGCGTCGCGCCGCGAACGTCCGTTCGTACCTGGCCGGACGCGGGATCCCCGACGGCGTCATGACCACGGAAGCGTTCGGCGAGAGCCGGCCGCTGGTCGAGACCGCCGACGGAGTCCGCGAGCCGCAGAACCGGCGCGTGGAGATCACCTACGGCCCCGGCTCCGGCTGGTAAGCCAGGGTTCCGCCGCTTGCGGCGGAGCGTCAAGAAAAGGGAGGAGCCGGCTTTCGGGCCGGCTCCTTTCTTTTTGCGCACGGCGTCCCGGGGCCGGACCCGGCGGCGCGCCGGCGAAGGCCTTGTCGCCCCGAACGCGGGCGGGCTAAGCGGGCCCCTTGCCCGCGCAACCAGGGATTTTCGATGCGCATCGCGATGATCGGCACGGGTTATGTCGGCCTGGTTTCGGGAGCCTGCTTCTCC
>DASVVX010000008.1:0-9828 GCA_036386295.1 Allosphingosinicella sp. | reverse complement strand
CTCGCCGACCGGATCGTGGTGATGAACGACCGGCGGATCCAGCAGGTCGGGGCGCCGATGGAGATATACGCCCGGCCGGCCAACACCTTCGTCGCGCGCTTCGTCGGCTCGCCGGCGATGGCGCTGGCGCCGGCGACGCTGGTCGACGGCGGCGGCGATTTCGCCCGGGTCAGGCTGGGCGACGGGTCGGAGGTGGAGACGAGGGTGAAGCGGGCCGGGCTTCCGGCCGACGGGCCTCTGCAGATCGGCCTCAGGCCGGAGAGCGTGCGGGTGGCGGGCGGCGGCGCCAGCGGAACGGCGGCCAAGGTCGAGCTGGTCGAGCGGCTCGGCGAGCGCACCCTGATCTACGCCCGGCTCGCCGACGGGCAGGCGATCACCGCCGAGGACGAGGGGATGAGCCGGGTGAGGTTGGGCGACACGATCGGGCTGAGGATCGAAGGCGGCTCGGCCCACCTCTTCGGGCCGGACGGCACGGGGCATCATGCCGAGGCGGCGGCGGAATGAGGGAGGCGTTGATGCCCTTGCGGCGAGCCCCGTCATCCCGGGCTCGGCCCGGGACCCATGAACACCGCCGTATCGGCTTTCCACCAGCGGTGTTCATGGGTTCCGGCTTTCGCCGGAATGACGGGGGAGCGGCATGAGGGCGGCGGCCGGGCGCAGGGACTGGAGCGGGATGCTCTTCGTCCTGCCGTTCCTCACCGCCTATGTCGTCATCCTCATCTATCCGCTGCTGAGGGGCATGGCGCTCAGCGTCCGGCGAGTCGACCTGTTCGGCGGCGGGACCTTCGTCGGCCTCGACAATTATGCGCGGCTGTTCGCCGACGACACCTTCGTTCGCTCCATCTTCAACACCTTCGCGCTCGCTCTGATGATCGTCCCGCTGCTGACCGTGCTGGCGCTCGCCCTCGCCCTCGCGCTCAACCGGGCGACCCGGGGGGCGGCGGTGTTCCGGGGCGTGTTCTTCTCCTCCTCGGTCCTGTCGGTGACCATCGTCACCCTGATCTGGCGCTTCGTCCTCGCCCCGGACGCCGGGCTTCTGGGCGAGGCCGCGCAGGCGCTCGGCGCCGAGCCGATCCCCTTCCTCAGCCACCCGACCTGGTCGCTGTGGGCGCTGGCGATCACCACCATCTGGTGGTCGATCGGCCTTCCGATGATGCTGTTCCTGGCCGGGCTCCAGCAGATCCCGGGCGACGTCTACGAAGCGGCCGCGCTGGACCGGGCGAGCCGCTGGACGACTCTGCGGCGGGTGACCCTGCCGGCGCTCAAGCGCACCGTCGTCCTCGTCGTCATGCTCCAGACGGCGGCCCAGCTTCAGATCTTCGGCCAGGCCCAGCTTCTGACCGGCGGCGGCCCGGGCGGAGCGACCCGGACGATGGTGCTGTTCATGTTCGAATCCGCCTTCGGCCGCTGGGAGCTCGGCTATGCGACCGCGGCGGCGGAGATCCTGTTCCTCCTCATCGTCCTGATCACGCTCACCCAATATCTCACCACGATGAGGGGATCGGAGGACGAGCGTGGGCGGTAGGGCCAATCACCTAATTCCTCCCCCGGATTTCCGGGGGAGGGGGACCATGCGAAGCATGGTGGAGGGGTTGTCCCGGGTCCGCAGGGCCCCTCCACCACCCTTCGGGTGGTCCCCCTCCCCTGCAAATGCAGGGGAGGATTTGAAGAGGGCGAAGCTCGATGTCGACCCCGCCTAGCCGCGCCCGCTGGTCGCCGGCGACGCTGATCGCCATCCTTCTGGCAGCGTTCATCATGCTCGCGCCGCTGATCTGGACCCTCTTGCTCTCCTTGAAGGCGAATTCGGCGCTGGTCGGCGACAGCGGCGCCGCGCTGTCGCCGCCCTACACGCTCGAGAATTACCGATCGATCCTGCAGGGCAACCAGGTGTTCCGCTGGCTGGTCAACAGCCTCATCGTCTCGGGCGGGACGACGATCGGGGTGCTCGTCCTGTGCAGCCTCGCCGGCTACGGCTTCGCGCGGCTCGATTTTCCGTTCCGCCGGACGCTTTTCATCTTCGTCCTGCTCGGCCTCGCCATCCCCGAGCAGGCGGTGATCCTGCCCCAGCATCAGCTCTTCGCCGAACTGAGGCTTCACAACAGCTATCCGGGCCTGATCCTGCCGGGCCTGGCGGGGCCCTTCGGGGTCTTCTTCATGACCCAATATATGCGCGCGATCCCGAGGGACCTCGACGAGGCGGCGATGCTCGACGGGGCGTCGCGGCTGAAGCTGTTCTGGAAGGTGCTTCTGCCGCTCACCCTGCCCGCCCAGGCGACGCTCGGCGTCTTCACCTTCCTCGCCTCGTGGAACGCCTATTGGTGGCCGCTCATCTCCGCGACCCGGAGCGACATGTACACGCTCACCGTCGGGCTCGCCTCGGCGCAGATGAACTATGCTCAGACGTCGGGGCTCGGCTTCCTGATGGCGCAGGCGGTGTTCGCCTCGATCCCGATCTTCATCGTCTACATCGCCTTCCAGAAGCAGATCGTTCGGGCGATGGCCGGGACGGCGGTGAGGTGAGACGGCTCCTCTTTCTCGCCGGGCTGGCGCTGGCGGGCTGCGGCGAGGGCGGCGGCAAGGGCGACCGCGCCGAAATCTACCTGCAGCGGTTCTTCGGCGAGTGCGGCGCCCAATATGGCGGTTCGACCGACCTTTCGAAGGTCGAGGGCGAGTGCGGGATCGTCACGACGATGATCAACAAGTTCAACGCCGACAATCCCGACGTCCACGTCAGCAGCAACGTCGTCGCCTGGCCCGGCTATCCGCAGCTTTCCGCGCAGATGGCGGCGAGGGACCCGCCCGACCTCGTCACCATGCATACCGGCATGATCCCCGACTATGCCGCCGAAGGGCTGCTCGAGCCGATCGAGCCCTATCTGGCCGAGGCGGGAATCGCGCCGTCGGCGCTGACCGAGGCGAGCCGGGGAGCGGTGACGATCGGGTCGCGCCTCTACGGCCTGCCGTTCGACACCCACGGCGGGCTGTTCCACGTCAATACCAAGCTGTTCGCGAAGGCGGGGCTGATGAAGGACGGCGAGCCGATCCTGCCCACTTCGCCCGAGGAGATGATGGCCCAGGCCCGCCAGTTCACGAAGAGGACCGGCAAGCCCTATCTGATCCAGAGCCTGGTCGGCGACAACGCCTATGCCGCGCGCAACCTCTACACCTATCTGCTCGCCCAGGACTCGGTGTTGTTCCCGACTCCGAGGCGGATCCGGCTGCAAACTCCCGAGGCGGAGCGGATCGTCGACTTCTTCCGGGCGATCACCGAGTCCGGCGTCAGCACGCGCAACCAGGACACGCCCGCCGCCATCGCCAGCTTCATGTCGGGGGAGGGCGGCATCTACCCGACCGGGACCTGGATGATCGGCCAGTTCGAGGCGGAGGCGAACACGCCCGGACGGCCGCTCTACAAGAGCTACACCGTCTATCCCTATCCGAGGCTGTGGGGCGCGCAGCTGAGCTATGTGAGCGGCCATGCCTGGGTCGTTCCGAAACGCGAGCGGACGCCCGGGCAGCGGCGCGCCATCGGCCGCTTCTTCCGCTTCATCGCCGAGCATAATTACGACTGGGCGCGGACCGGCCACCTTCCCGCCTTCAAGGCCGTGGTCGAAAGCGCGGCGTTCAAGGCCCTGCCGCACCGGACCAACATCGCCCCGGTCGCCGCCACCGGCCGGCCGCTGCCGGGCGGGGTGCAGCGCCAGAACGCCATCGAGGGCCTGGTCGGCGAGGAGGTCGCGGCCGCGTTCAACGGGCAGAAGCCCACGAAGCAGGCGCTGGCGGACGCCGAGCGGCGGGTGAACGCGCTGCTGGCGGAGCTGGATTGAGGCGGGGGACGTTCCTCGGCCGACACATCAGGAAGGACAGGCGATGGCGAAGAAGGCGGGGACGAAAATACTCGACGACAACGGCACGTTGGTCACGGCCTCCGCGGATTCCCGGGGCGCGGCCGACCGTGGCGCCGATAAAGGCGAAGCCTCGGCCAAAACGGGCAAGCGCGGCAGCCCCGGGCCGTCGCGCGGATGAGTCGAGCCTAGCGCGCCTTTCCGCCAGCTGCGCTTCGATTGCGAACTCCCGCCTGACCGGCTATGATAACTGTTATTGGAAAATATTATAAAGGGTCGGAGATGGCCAGCAGCGTCAATCTCGGCGAGCAGCTCGAGGCCTTCATTACCGAGGCGGTGAAGAACGGTCGGTACGGCTCGCGAAGCGAGGTTCTGCGCGAGGGGGTACGGCTCGTTCAGGAGCGGGAGGCCAAGTGGGCTCGGCTCGAAGCGGAGATCCAGAAGGGTTTGAATGATCTCGACGCCGGACTCTCGGAGGACCTTGAGGTCGTGGTGGAGCGGCTCGGCCGGAAATATAGAGCGATGCCGACGAAGTCGGCAGCGTGAAGGTCCGGATATCCCGTCGGGCGTCGGCGGACCTCGAGGAGATCGCCGACTGGATCGCCCTCGACAATCCCGCCAAGGCGGACAGCTTCGTCAGGGCGTTGCTGAAACGAAGCTTGTCGCTCGGTCAGCACCCGCGCCGGTTCCCACATGTCGGCGCGATAAGCGGCGAACCCATCTACAAGCTCGGCTGGCGCGGTTACGTGCTGCTCTATCGGGTTTCACCCGATGGCGTTGAGATCGCCCGAATCCTCCATGGTCGACGGATTGGGCCGGCATGCTCGAAGAATCCGGATAGGCGGTAGCTGAGGGCCGCTCGGCGTCAGGCGCCCAGCCGCCGATCCACCGCCGCGATCGCCGCGGCCACCGCCTCATCCGCGGCCATGCCGCTGGTGTCGAGAAGGACGGCGTCGTCGGCCCGGACGAGGGGGGCGGCGGCTCGGCCGCGGTCGCGTTCGTCGCGGGCGCGGATGTCGAGGAGGACCTCGTCATATTCGGCGTGGAGGCCCATCCGGAGGAGCTCGTCGAAGCGGCGGCGGGCGCGGACCTCCGGGCTGGCGGTGACGAACAGCTTGGCGTCGGCCTCCGGAGCGATGACGGTGCCGATGTCGCGGCCGTCGAGGACGGCGCCGCCCTGCTGGTTCGCGAAGGCGCGCTGGCGCTCGACCAGGGCCTGGCGGACGAGGGGGTAGGCCGAGATGCGCGAGGCGATGCCGCCGACCGCCTCGCTCTTCAGCTCGGGGTCGGCGAAGTCCATCTGGGCGAAGTCGCAGGCTCGGAGCGCCGAGAATTCGCTCTCCGGATCGCCGTCCCAGCGCAGCAGGTTGAGGGCGACGGCGCGGTAGAGCAGGCCGGTGTCCATGTGCGGCAAGGAATAATGGCGGGCCAGCGCTTTGGCGATTGTGCCCTTGCCGCTCGCCGCGGGACCGTCGACGGCGATGATCATGCCCCGCGCTCTACTTCGCCGGCGAAGCGGTGAGAAGGGCCTTGAAGCGCTGCCGCGCCTCCTCGCGGATCTTCGGCCATTCGGTCGCCGGCTTGAGCGCCAGCGGCGGCGGCTTCCTGTCGAGCGCCGCCGAATAGGTCGCCATCCCCGAATAGCAGACCCACCACGGCCGGGTGTCGCCGGGCATCGCCGCATCGCGCTCCAGCGCGAACTCCACCGCGGCCCTGTTCTGCTCCGGAGTGATCCCGGCCACGGCGTGGCGCAGGTCCCGAAGCACGACCATGTCCCAGGCCCTCACCGCTTCGACCGACGCGGGATCCGAGCAGCGGGTGGAGTCGTAGATCATCCGCAGCCGGGCCAGCATCCAATAGCCTCGCGCCTTGTCGGCCGAGGCCGGCGCGATGCGCCGCGCCAGCTCGTAGAGATAGGGCGTGGGCAGGCTCGACTGCTCCCGCTCGAGCCGGCCGACGATCGCGGGATCGCTATAGGCGGAATAGTGGAGCTTGCGGAAATCGTCGGTGAAGCCGAAGGCCGGCGGAATGAGCGGCGAGTCGAGCGAGCCGTAGATGCGCAGCTCGGCGCCGTCGGGCCGCGGATGGATCTGGTAGGCGGTCACCTTCGCGGCCATCATCGTCAGCAGCGGAGCGGCGCCCGGATCGCCGGCCGCGGCGGCGGCATCGAGGATCGCACGCGCCTTGGCCTCGTCCCGCGGCTGGTAATTGCCCTGGATGTAGAGGAGCGCGAGACGCGGAGCGGCGCCCGCCATGCCGGCCGCCATGGCCCGTTCGTAGAGCGAGACCGCGCGCGCCACGTCCTGCGCGGTGCCGCGTCCTTCCAGCACCATCGTCGCGAGCAGGTCCATGGCCGCGACGTTGCCGCCGGCGACCGCCTGTTCGAGGTGGCGAACGGCCTTCGGATAATCGGGTTGGAGCCGCTCTCCCGTTCCCAGCAGCATGCCCATCAGATAGTGAGCGGCGGGATGGTTCTCGGCGGCGATCGACCGTTCGAGGACGGCCAGGCCGGCACCGGCTTCCTCCGCGGACGCCGCGCCCGCCACGGTCGCAAGGGCCAGCTCGATGCTCGCGGCCGTCTCTCCCCGGCCGGCACGCTCGGCGCAGGCTGAGCTGGCCGGCAGCTTCGCGACGGTCACCTCGCGGCAGACCTTGTCGAACTTGATCGCGCCGCGCGTCGCGCTGAACTGGACCGTCACGTCCGGCGCCGCGACCTTCGGAACCGGCGCAGCGCCGGCGGCCTGCGCGGCGGCCATCAAGATGAGTCCGGTCGTGGCGTTCATGCCCATGGCACTTCTCCTCCTCCGGCTTCCGCCGCCGCCGCGAGAGCCGCGGCGAAGCCGGGAAAACTGGTGTCCGCGACCGACATGTTCGCCACCGTTACCGGTTCGACCGAGCGGAGGCCAGCAACCGCGAAGCTCATCGCCACCCGGTGGTCGAGGCGCGGGTCGATCGTTGCGGCGCCGGCGAGGAGACCGCCGCCGGTGCCGGCGATCGCCAGCCCGTCGCCCCTCTGCTCGACTCGCGCTCCGATCGAGCGAAGTCCCTCGGCCATGACGGCGAGGCGGTCGGATTCCTTCAGCCGGAGCTCCCCAAGGCCGCCGGCGCGCGTCGTTCCCCGGGCGAAGGCGGCGGCGACGAAGAAGATCGGAAACTCGTCGATCATCCCGGGGGCGACGTCCGGCGGAACGTCGATCGCGCTCAGCTGGGAGTGGCGGACGACGAGGTCCGCGACCGGCTCGCCGCCCGTCTCGCGCGGGTTGGAGACGGCGATGTCTGCCCCCATTTCCCGGAGCAGCCCGAACAGCCCGATGCGCGTCGGATTCATCCCGACGCTCTCGATCCGAAGCTCCGACCCTGGGACGAGCAGGGCCGCCACGACGAGGAAGGCGGCGGCGGAGGGGTCGCCCGGAACGGACAGCACCTGCGGCCTGAGCGGAGCTTCGCCTCGAAGCCTGATCTCGTCACCTTCCACGGCTATATCCGCGCCGAACAGCTTCAGCATCCGCTCGCTATGGTCGCGGGTCGCCACCGGCTCGACGATGCGGGTGACTCCGGGGACGTTGAGGGCGGCGAGCAGCA
The DNA here is from genome assembly GCA_036386295.1 of Allosphingosinicella sp. Lineage (GTDB taxonomy): Bacteria > Pseudomonadota > Alphaproteobacteria > Sphingomonadales > Sphingomonadaceae > Allosphingosinicella. The sequence goes on along the minus strand of DASVVX010000008.1, from coordinate 2,401 downwards.
GCGCCGTCTTGACCTGGGCGGACGGCGTGTCGAGCCGGTGGGTGCGCGCGACGGCCGGGCAGAGGCCGCGCACCCGCATCGGCAGGCGCCCGCCCGGGGAAGTCGTCACCTCGGCGCCGATCCGCCGCAGCGGCGCCGCGACCCGCTCCATCGGCCGCCGCGACAGCGACGGATCGCCGGTGAAGGTCGCGGCGATCGGATGCGAGGCGACGAGGCCGGCGAGCAGCCGCGCCGAGGTGCCGCTGTTGCCCATGTCGAGCGCGCCCGCGGGCTGGAGCAGGCCGCCGGCGCCGACCCCGTCGACCGCCCAGCCGCCGCCGTCGCGCTCGATCCCCGCGCCCATCGCCCGGAGCGCGGAGGCGGTGGCGGCGACGTCGCTTCCTTCCGACAGATTCTCGATCCGGCTTCGCCCCAGCGCCATCGCGGCGCAGATCAGGGCGCGGTGGGAGATCGACTTGTCGCCGGGGAGGCGGGCCGCGCCGCGGAGCGGGCCGGAAGGGCGAAACTCGGCCGGCCGGATAGCCTTCTCCTCCATCGGGCTTGGCTTTTGACAGCGCTCCTCCCATGTGGCAAGCGCGCCGCTGTCCGGTCGCAAGCGGCCGTCTTTTCCAGTTACGCAGTGGAGTTTTTCACCGATGGTGAAGCCTGAATGGGGCACGAAGCGCACTTGTCCCAAGTGCGGAGTCCGTTTCTACGACCTCGGCAAGGAGGATCCGGTGACCTGCATCGCCTGCGGAGTCGCCTGGGATCCCGAGCCCGTCCTCAAGTCCAAGCAGCCACTGCCCTTCGACGCGCCCAAGAAGGAGGTGGTCGTCGACGAGAAGGAGGATGCGGACCTCGCGGCCGAGGATCTCGTCATCGACGAGGACGCCGAGGAGAATCCGGACGACGAGGTCGATCTGGGCGGCGACGACGATATCGGAGTGCCCGGAGCCGGGGACGACGACGAGGAGGTCTAGGAATCCCGTGAAAGTGGTACTTTCACCGGGCCCCGTCATTGCGAGGAGCGCAGCGACGCGGCAATCCACCCCAGCGCCCGCGACGGCCGCAGACTGGATTGCTTCGCTCCGCTCGCAATGACGGCTTGCAGTAACGCGGCGCCTTGCCTAAATCCGGCGCCGCAGCCGCCCTCCCAGGGGCCGGCGAAAAGAGGTTCGGGGCCGTAGCTCAGCTGGGAGAGCGCTGCAATGGCATTGCAGAGGTCAGGGGTTCGATCCCCCTCGGCTCCACCATTTCAGGCGAAAATTGCTCGACTGCACGTCATGCTGAACTTGTTTCAGCATCCAGGCTCGAGCCGCGTCGCAGGCCGAGAACTGGACCCTGAAACAAGTTCAGGGTGACGGCGACCGGCATAGCTTGAGACCGCCTCAACCCGCCACCGTCACCAAGTGGCACCCACCCGCCCTCTCCTCGAAGGCGATCCTCACATCGAGGAACCTCGCGATCACCTCCGCGCCCGTGCGGCTATGCTGGGAGGGCTTGACCGTGGTGAAGCTGCCGCCCCCCGCCAACGCCATGGGAAGGAGGAGCTGGTCGGCGAGGTAGGGGCCTGCCACCGCGCTCGAGGCGAGGTAGCCCGCCATTCGCTTGGCGGCCTTCTCGCCCACCGTCTGGGCCGGCACACCGAGCTGGCCGAAGCCGCTCACCAGCTCGGTGGCGCCGTCGAAGGCCGCTTCGAGCATGAGGATGTTGCCGGGGCCCTGGCGTTCGGGGAGCTGCTCGATTCGGCGCGATTCCTCGGGCCAGGCGAGGATTTTCGCGACCGCCTCCAGCTCGCGCACCGCGATCTCGGCCGGCAAGGCGGCGACGATGGCGCGGGCCATGACCGAGCGGAGTTCGCCGCGCTCGAGGAGGTCGAGTCGGGCGAGCTTCGCGCAGGGCTCGATCTCGACCTCGATCCGGCCGCCGCCCGCCGGGTAGAAGCCGGGGCGGGCGAGCTTGACCGCCACTCGCGGGCCCATCCGGTTCAACACCGGGAGGAAGACCCGGTCGAGGAAGTCGAAGGGCGGGGCGTGGATGTTGTGGGTGCCGCCTTCGAGGACGAGCGAGGAGGGGCGGTCGGCCAGCATCAGCGGCGGAAGGATCGTCTGGAGGACGAGGCTGGTGCTTCCCGCGGTGCCGACGGCGAAGCGGTGCTCGCCGGGCTTCACCTTGCCGGGGACGAAGGTAAGCTCCGACGCGCCGACGGCGAGCTCCTCGCATTCGGCGCCGCCGATCGCGCAGGCCGCCTCGACCGCGGTGACGTGCTGGCGCATCACCCCCGGGCGCGAGCGGTTGGCGCGGATCTTCTCGATCCGGAAGGGCTTGCCGGTGATGACCGACAAGGCGAGCGAGGTGCGAAGCACCTGGCCGCCGCCTTCGCCCTCGGAGCCGTCGATGGTGATCATTATACTCCTCTCCC
>DASVVX010000007.1:0-20908 GCA_036386295.1 Allosphingosinicella sp. | reverse complement strand
CCCCTCTCCCTGCAGGGGAGAGGGAAAGGCCGCGCCAGCGGCCGAGGGTGAGGGCAAGGCCCCGCGCGCGCCCTCACCCTGCGTCGCTTCGCTCCCCTGTCCCTCTCCCCTGCAGGGAGAGGGGTTATCCCACCTCGGCCGAATAGCGCTCCCTCAGCGTCTTCTTGTCGATCTTGCCGGTGCCGAGCTTGGGCAGCGGCTCGTCATGGACCCAGATATGCTCGGGGATCTTGTACATCGCGATCCTGCCGTCGAGGAAGTCGCGCAGCGCCTCGGCGTCGAAGCTCCGCTCCTCCTCGCAATAGAGGACGGCGGCCGGAACCTCGCCGAGCCGCTCGTCGGGCACCCCGAACACCGACGCCTCCGAGACCGCGGGGTGCGAATAGATGGCGGCTTCCACCTCCTGGCAGCTGATGTTCTCGCCGCCGCGGATGATGATGTCCTTCTTGCGGTCGACGATGAACAGATATTCGTCCTCGTCGAGATAGCCGATGTCCCCGGTCTTGAGGTAGCCGTCGGCGGTGAAAGCCGCCGCGGTCGAGGCCGGGTCGTTCCAGTAGCCGCGGAAATTGGCGGCCGAGCGGATCGCGATCTCGCCCGATTCGCCCGTGGGCAGACGGCGGTCGCCTTCGCCCAGGATGGCGAGCTCGACGGTCGGCTTGTGCGGCCGGCCGGTCGAGGCGGGCTTGTCGGCATAATTCTGCCAGAAATTGCCGCAGCCGACCGCGTTGGTCTCGGTGAGGCCGTAGCCGAGCGCCGGCTGGGCCCCCGTGAAGCTCTGCTGCAGCCGCTTGACGTGCGCGACCGGGCGGGCGGCGCCGCCGGCGGCGATGTCGGTCAGCGACGACAGGTCGTATTTCTCCCGGTCGGGATGCTGCATCAGCTCGAGGCTCATCGTCGGGACGCCGACGAAATAGGTCACCTTCTCGTCCTGGATCAGCCGAAGCGCCTCGCCCGCATCCCACTTCGCCATCAGCACCATGCCGCGGCCGATGACGAAGCTGTTGAGAAGCACCGGGACCTCGCCGGTGACGTGGAACAGAGGCACGTTGACCAGGGTGCGCGGCGGGTTGGCCGGCGCCCGCCCTTCGCTCTCCATGATCCCGAGCAGGGCGAGAAGGCTCATCGAATAGGTGTAGATGCCGGTGGTGACCGCACGGTGGCTGGAGATGGCGCCCTTCGCGACCCCGGTCGAGCCGGAAGTGAACAAGATGGTGGCATCGTCCTCGGGAAGGACGACGGGCGGGTCCGCCTCGCGGCGTCCGAGCAGCGGCGCCAGCGCCTCCTCGATCGGCCTGTCGATCGGGAGCACGACGCTGGCGATGGCGAGGCCGGTCGCCTCGAGGCGCTTCGCCCGCGGCGCGTCGCACAGCACCAGGCAGGGTTCGGTCAGCGCCAGGCCGTGGCGCAATTCCTCCGCCTGCCACCAGCCGTTGACCAGGGTCGCGATGCCGCCCGCCTTGAGGACCGCCATATAGGCGACGATCCAGGCCGGGCAGTTGCGCATCGCGATCGCCACCCGGTCGCCCTTGCCGACCCCCCAGCCGCCGGCCAGCGCCCGCGCCAGCCGGGTCGCTGCGTCGTTCAGCTCGCCGAAGGTCAGCCGCTCGCCGTCGGCGATGACTCCGACCGTTCCGGCGTGGAGCGCGCAAAAGGCGTCGAACAGGCCCGGAAGGGTCGGCGGGAGATTGGCGACGATCTTGCGGCCCGCCTCGTCCTCGGCGAGCTGGATGCGGCCGCCGGGGCCCGTCACCTGGGCCAGGACCGCGTCGAACTTGCGGTCCAGCTCGCTCGGCATCCGACTCTCCCTTTCCGTTTTCTCTTCCCCCTCCTAATAGGGAAGGCGCCGAAGGGGGAAGCCTTTGATCGATCCGATACTCACGAGCCTGTCGGCCGCGGCCGGCCAGCATCTCCACTGGAAGGACCTCGGCCTCGATCCGGTGCTGTTCGAATGGGGCTGGCTGAAGATACGCTGGTATTCGCTCGCCTATCTCGCCGGAATCCTGATCGGCTGGTGGTACCTCCTCAAGCTGATCGACCGGCCGGGGGCGCCGATGGCCCGGCGGCATGCCGACGACCTCGTCTTCTACGCGACGCTCGGAGTGATCCTCGGCGGCCGGCTCGGCTACGTTCTCTTCTACCGACCGGAATTCTATTTCTCCGATCCGATGCAGATCCTGCGCATCTGGGACGGCGGGATGTCGTTCCACGGCGGAGTCATCGGCACCACGCTCGGGATCCTCTGGCTGGCGCGCAAGCACAAGCTCGACTGGCTTCGGGTCCACGACTACGTCGCCTGCACCGTCCCCTTCGGCCTGTTCTTCGGCCGTCTCGCCAATTTCGTGAACTCCGAATTGTGGGGGCGCCCGACGAACGTCGCCTGGGCGATCGTCTTCCCCAACGGCGGCGACGTGCCGCGCCACCCGAGCCAGCTCTACGAGGCCGGGCTCGAGGGCCTGCTGCTCTTCGCCATCCTCTGGTTCCTGTTCTGGAAGACCGAGGCCCGCTACCAGCCCGGCAAGCTGGTCGGCACCTTCCTGCTCGGCTACGGCCTCAGCCGGTTCCTGGTCGAGATGGTCCGCCAGCCCGACCAGGGGCTCGAGCACCTCTCCTGGGGCCTCACCATGGGCCAGACCCTGACCGTCCCGATGCTGCTCGGCGGGGCCTGGCTGATCGCCACGGCGAAGGGGCGTCGACAGCGGGTGGAGCCGTTCGCGGGGACGGAGAGCGTCGCTTGACCGAGTGGGCCGATCGGTAGGATTCCGTTCGTGTCGAGCGAAGTCGAGACACCCCGCCGAGCGGAGCCGAGGCGCGCAATTCTCGGCTTCGCTCGAAAGGACCCCTCGACTTCGCTCGGGGCGAACGGAGATGCCGTGCCCGACTCCCCTCCCCTCGCCGAACGCCTGCGGCGGATGATCGCCGCCCAGGGGCCGATCCCGGTCTCGGATTACATGGCCCTGGCCAACGCCCATTATTACGCCACCCGCGATCCGCTCGGCGCCGCCGGGGACTTCGTCACCGCCCCCGAGATCAGCCAGATGTTCGGCGAGCTGATCGGCCTCGCCCTCGCCGATCTCTGGGTCCGCGCCGGCCGCCCGGCCGGCGTGCGCTATGTCGAGCTCGGCCCCGGTCGAGGAACCCTCGCCGCCGACGCGCTTCGGGCGATGCGCGCCGCCGGCCTCGCCCCGGAGGTCCACCTGGTCGAGACCAGCCCCGTCCTTCGCGCCGCGCAGGCGCAGCGCCTCCCCGGGGCGACGTGGCATGACGATCTATCGACCCTGCCCGGCGACGGTCCGATCCTCGCGGTCGCCAACGAGTTTTTCGACGCCCTGCCGATCCGCCAGATCGTCGCCACCGAGGCGGGCTGGCGCGAGCGCCGGGTCGGAGTCGACGGTGAGCGCTTCCTTCCCCTCGCCGGCCCGCCGGTGCCGTCGCCGGCGATCCCGTCGCATGTCCGATCGGCGCCTTCGGGAACGGTGCTCGAAACCTCGCCGGTGGCGGCCGCTTACGTCCGTCAGCTCGTCGATCGGCTGGGCCGGCACGGCGGCGCGGCGCTGATCGTCGACTACGGACACGACCGTCTCTGCGCCGGCGAGACCCTGCAGGCCGTGCGCCGGCACACATATTCGGATCCCTGGCGCGAGCCCGGGGAATCCGACCTCACCGCCCATGTCGACTTCGAATCGCTCGCCGCCGCGGCGGCCGGCGCGGACGCGGCGGTCCACGGGCCGGTCGGGCAGGGCGAGTGGCTGGCGAGGCTCGGCATCGACGCCCGCACGGAAGCGCTCGGCCGAAGTGCTCCGGACCGGCGCGCGGAGCTGCGCGCGGCGAGGGACCGGCTCGTCTCCCCCGGGCAGATGGGCCGGCTGTTCCGGGTCATGGGCCTTTCCGCTCCCGAATGGCCGCAACCCGAGGGTTTCGAATGATCACCTATCGCGACGCCGGGCCCGAGGATGCCGCCGCCCTCGCCGAGCTCCATCGCCGAAGCTTCGTCGAGACGTTCGCGCATCTCTACCGGCCCGAAGACCTCGAAGCCTTTCTTCGCCAGCTGAGCGAGGAGGGATTCCGGGGCGAGCTTCTCGATGGCGAGCACCAGGTCCGCTTCGCCGAGGCCGACGGACGGCCCGTCGCCTTCGTCAAGCTGGGCCCGATCACTTTGCCGGTCCAGCCCTCGCGTCGGGCGCTCGAGTTCCGCCAGCTCTATGTGCTTCGGGAATGGCAGGGCGCCGGTGTCGCCCAGACGCTTTCCGAATGGGCGATCGGCCAGGCGCGGAGGCGCGGCGCCGAGGAGCTCTATCTTTCGGTCTTCGTCGAAAATCACCGAGCCAAGGCTTTCTACCGCCGCTACGGCTTCACCTATGTCGGCCCGTACAAGTTCATGGTCGGCGAGCAGGCGGACGAGGACGAGATATGGAAGCTGGAGCTGTAGAGGTGCTGAAGGCGGCGGCGCTGGACGGCGTCCGCCACGGCTTCCTCGGGCGGAGCGGCGGGGTTTCGCGGGGGCTATGCTCCGGGCTCAACGTCGGCCTGGGTTCCGGCGACGATCGCGACTCCATCCGCGAGAATCGCCGCCGGGCGGTCGAGGCCGTCGCGCCGGGCGCGGCCCTGGCGACTCTTCACCAGGTCCATTCCGCCGACGCGCTCCACGTCGCCGTCCCCTTTCCCGACGACTCCCGGCCGAAGGCGGATGCGATGGTCGCCGACCGTCCCGGGCTGGTCCTCGGAATCCTCACCGCCGACTGCGCCCCGATCCTCCTCGCCGACGGCGAGGCGGGGGTCGTCGCCGCCGCCCATGCCGGCTGGAAGGGGGCGCTGGGCGGCGTGGTCGAGGCGACGGTGGGGGAGATGGAGCGGCGCGGGGCCGAGCGGGACCGGATCGCCGCCGCCGTCGGCCCCTGCATCGCCCGAAGGTCCTACGAGGTCGACGAAGCCTTCCTTCGACGCTTCGCGGAGGCCGATCCGGAGAACGAACGCTTCTTCTCGCCGGGCCGCGAGGGACATCGTCAGTTCGACCTCGAGGGCTTCGTCCTGTCGAGGCTCGCCGAAGCCGGCCTGACCCGGATCGAGGCGCTCGGCGAGGACACCTATTCGCAGCCCGAGCGCTTCTTCAGCTACCGGCGGTCGACTCACCGCGGCGAGCCGGATTACGGAAGGCAGATCTCGCTGATCGCGCTGTAAAACCCTCTCCCTTCAGGGGATGCCGAGGTGAGCCGCGCCCCGCGCGGCTCAGCCCTGTCCGGGGGATAGGGCGACCTCGACATGGACGAGCCCGCCGCGAAGCGGCGGGAGGGTGAGGGCTTACCGGCGAACGGCCTCCAGCCCCTCACCCTGGCGAGCTTGGCTCGCCTGTCCCTCTCCCCTTCAGGGAGAGGGGTTTCGTTGCCGCCACCGCCATGCCATCAACCCTCCGTCCATAAGGGGGAAGTTGAATGGCCGCACGCTGGGGCCTGTGGGGCGGTCTGCTCGCCTTCGTCGTCATGCTCCTTCTCCCCGCCCCTGGCGGCATGTCGCCCGCCGCCTGGCGAACCACCGCGATCATCGTGCTGATGGCCTGCTGGTGGATGACCGAGGCCCTGCCGCTCACCGCAACCGCTCTGGTGCCGTTCCTCGCCTTCCCCCTGCTCGGCATCATGACCGCGACCGATTCAGCCGCCGCTTATTATTCGCCCATCCTGTTCCTGGTGCTCGGCGGCGCGATCGTCGCCCTGGCGATCGAGCGCACCGGGCTCCACCGCCGGCTCGCCCTCGCCATCGTCAGCCGGGGAAGCGGCGGGCCGGCCCAGCTGCTGTTCGCCTTCATGGCGGCGACGGCCCTGCTCAGCACCATCGTCTCGAACACCGCAACCACCCTCATCATGATGCCGATCGGCCTCGCCATATTGCGCGCCGCCCGGATCGAGCCGGGCGAGACGAACGGCTTCGCCGGAGCGCTCGCCATGGGCATCGCCTTCGCCGCGACGATCGGCGGCTTCGGCACCCTGGTCGGATCGCCGACCAACGCCATCGCCGCCGGGATCATCGAGAAGGCGACCGGCTTTAGAATCGATTTCCTGACCTGGGCGCTCTACGGAATGCCCCTGGTCCTCGTCTCGGTGCCGCTCTGCTGGGCGATCCTGATGAAGGTGCAGAAAGTCTCGGCCACCGATTTCGACCCGGAGGCCGCCCGCGCGGGGATCGGCGAGGCCCGCCCCTGGTCGACCGCCGAGAAGCGACTGGTGCCGCTCGTCGCCACGACCATCGCGGCCTGGATCGCGCTTCCGTTCGTCACGCCGTACCTGCCCAAGGATTCCCTCACCGACGGGACCGTCGCCGTCGTCGCCGCCCTCCTCCTGTTCGTCATCCCCGACGGCACCGGCCGGGCGATCCTCAACTGGGAGGAAGCCAACCGGGCGCCCTGGGGCGTGATCATGATGTTCGGCGGCGGCCTCGCGCTCGCCGCCGGGATCGGCGCCTCGGGACTGGCGGAATGGATGGGGGTCGCTCTCCAGCCGCTGCGCTCGGTCCATCCGCTGATCGTCGCCGCCGCTCTCGTCGGGATCGTCATCGTCGTCACCGAATTCGCCTCGAACGTCGCCACCGCGAGCGGCGCGATTCCCGTCGTCGCGGGGATCATCGCCGCCACCGGCATCGATCCGATCCTGCTCGCCCTCCCCGCCGCCTTCGCCTCGAGCTGGGGATTCATGCTCCCGTCCGGCACGGGCCCCAACGCCATCGCCTGGGCCACCGGCCATATCGCCTTGCCGAGGATGCTGAGGGCCGGCCTGCTGCTCGACCTCGCCGGAGTGCCGTTGATGGTCGGGATCGTCTGGGGGATCGGGGCGCTGCTCGGCTAGGCCCGCGCCGTCACCGTCCAGCACGCCGCGGTGAAGCGGGCGGCGCCGTCGCGGACGAAGGGCCGGAAGGCCTCGTCGATCCGTCGTTCGACCTGCGCCCTCAGGCCTTCGTCGAGAGTCGGGAGCCACTGGGCGACCGGTCCCATCCGCCTCGCGTAGAGGGCGAGATCGGCCTCCGGCAGGATGCAGGGCATGTCGAGAGGTCGGATCGCCACATCGCGCCAGCCGTCCTCGGCCAGGATCGACCGGATCCGGGCGGGATCCGCGAAGCCGAACTGGCCGGGAGCGTTTTCGGCCCGCGCCGGGAGCTGCGGCAGGAGGTCCGCGACGGCGCGCTCGGCGGCGACCATGAAGCCGTTCTCGGCCGGGCCGCGCCAGGCGACGCAGGCCAAGGCCGCCGCGGGCGCGGCGGCCGCGCGCAGGTTGCGGAAGGCGGCGACGGGATCGGCGAAGAACATCACCCCGAAGCGCGAGACGATCGCGTCGAAGCTCGACGGAGCGAAGGCATGGGTCTGGGCGTCCGCCTCGACGAAATCCGCTCCCGCCAGGCCCCGGCGGCCGGCCCGGGCGCGGGCGGCCTCGACCAGCGGCGCCGAGATGTCGACCCCCAGGCCCCGGCCGCCCCGCTCCGCCGCGGCGAGGGTGAGCGCGCCGGCGCCGCAGCCGACGTCGAGGATGCGCCGTCCCGCGACCGGCCCGATCGCGTCAAGGAGCATCGGCACGAACGGCTCGAGCAGACGGTCGAGCATGTCGCTGAGCTCCGCCCAGCCGCGGCCGGCCCGGTCGTTCCAAAGCGCCGCCTGCTCGGCGTTGGCGGGGGTCGTCTCCATTTGCTTTCTCCTCGCGATTCGGGGCAAGCTACCAGTTCAAGTGAACTTGAGGTCAAGCGTGCATTTGATCGACATCGCCGAAGTCGCGCGGCGCTCCGCTTTGCCCGCCTCGACCCTTCGCTTCTACGAGGAGAAGGGCCTGATCGAGTCGGTCGGTCGACGCGGCCAGCGGCGGCTGTTCGAGCCCGCGGTGGTCGAGCGGCTGGCCTTGATCGTGCTGGGCCAGGCGGCCGGCTTCTCGCTCGCCGAGATTTCGGAGACCTTCCTCGCCGGGGGCCGCGGCCGGATCGACCGCGAGCGGCTCGCCGCCAAGGCGGACGAGCTCGAGCGCAAGGTCCGACGCCTCGCCGCGATCGGCGAGAGCCTGCGCCACGCCGCGACCTGCCCGGCGCCGAGCCATTTCGAATGTCCGAGCTTCCGGCGCCTGCTCGTCCTCGCAGGCTCGGGCGGGCTCGAGCCGCTCTCCCCTTCGCCGGCCAGGACCAGGAGCTAGCCCTTCGAAGGAGGCTAGCGGCGCGGCGGCCTGTTGGGTTAGGGAGCGCTCGGGCAACCGACCTCACCCCCCGGGGCCGTGCTTCCATCGCGCGGCCGGTGAGCCTGACCAAGGCCAGGCTCGGTCTCCACGCAGCGAATGCGACAGGCTGATAGGAGGCATGATCATGCAGGACGAAAACGACATCAGCGGCGCCACTCCGCCGCGGCGCCCCAGGGCGAGCCCGCTCGAGATCGGCGGACGCCGGCTGAAGCCGTCCACCCTGATGATGGGCTATGGCTACGACCCGACCCTTTCGGAGGGCTCGCTCAAGCCGCCCATCTTCCTCACCTCGACCTTCGTCTTCGAGACCGCGGCGGCGGGCAAGCGCTTCTTCGAGGGAGTCACCGGCAAGCGCCCGGGCGGCGCCGAGGGCCTCGTCTACTCGCGCTTCAACGGTCCCAACCAGGAGATACTCGAGGACCGCCTCAGCCTGTGGGAGGATGCCGAGGACGCCCTCACCTTCTCCTCGGGCATGTCGGCCATCTCGACCCTTCTGCTCGCCTTCGTCCAGCCCGGCGACGTCGTCGTCCATAGCGGACCGCTCTATGCCGCTACCGAGACCCTGATCGCCCGGATCCTCGGCCGCTTCGGGGTGAGGTGGCTCGATTTCCCGGCTGGAGCGACCCGCGAGGAGATCGAAGGCGTCATGGAGCGCGCCAAGGCCATGGGCCGGGTCTCGCTCATCTACCTGGAAAGCCCGGCCAACCCGACCAACGCCCTGGTCGACGTCGAGGCGGTCGCCGCGGCGCGCTCGGCCGTGCTCGGCGACGAACGGCCGCCGATCGCGATCGACAACACCTTCCTCGGCCCGCTCTGGGCCCAGCCGCTTCGCCAGGGCGCCGACCTCTCGGTCTATTCGCTGACCAAATATGCCGGCGGCCATTCGGACCTCGTCGCCGGCGGGATCACCGGCTCGAAGGAGCTGATCAACACCATCCGGATGCTCCGCAACACGATCGGGACGATCACCGATCCCAACACCGCCTGGATGCTGCTTCGAAGCCTCGAGACGCTCGAGCTGCGCATGATCCGGGCCGGCGAGAATGCCGACAAGGTCTGCCGATTCCTGCGGGATCATCCCAAGGTCGAGAGCGTCGGCTATCTGGGCTTCCTCGAGGACGGCGGCGACGCCCGCCAGGCCGACATCTACCGCCGCCACTGCACCGGCGCCGGCTCGACCTTCTCGCTCTATCTGAAGGGCGGCGAGAAGGAGGCCTTCGCCTTCCTCGACTCGCTCAAGATCGCCCACCTCGCGGTCAGCCTCGGCGGCACCGAGACCCTGGCCAGCGCTCCCGCCGCGATGACCCATCTGTCGGTGCCCGACGAGCGCAAGCAGGCGCTCGGGATCACCGACAACCTGGTCCGGATCTCGATCGGCGTCGAGGATCCCGACGACCTCATCGCCGATTTCGACCAGGCGCTGGGAGCGGTTTAGACCCACTCAATTCCTCCCCTGCTTTTGCAGGGGAGGGGGACCGCGCGAAGCGCGGTGGAGGGGTTCCTGGAACGGGGGGGAAGAACCCCTCCACCATGCTTCGCATGGTCCCCTCCCCCGGAAAACCGGGGGAGGATTTGACGAGTCCTACTCCACCAGCTTCAGCGCCGGCCTCTCTTCCGGCTCGCTCAGCGCCTTCATCCGGCCGAGGTGCAGCTCCGACAGCGCGAGATGGGCGATGGCCGCTTCGGGCGAGGACGCCGCCCGGGCGGCGTCGAGCTCCTCGAACGCGCGGTCGACATGGTGGTTGATCCTATCCTGGCGGGACATGTCATGGGGCCCCCGACTTGGGGTGGTACTCTACAACGGCGCAAGTCTTTCCGATTCGGGCCGGGTCCGCAACCACATACATCAGGCGTTCTCGCGGACGGCGGCTCCGTCGTGATGAAGATAGCGCTCGTTGAAGTCGCCGGCCTGCCTCAGGCGCTGCCAGTCCTCGATGACGATCGAGCGCCGGTCGCGGCTGATCAGCCCCTCCTCGCCGAGCTGCTTGAGCACCCGGTTGACGTGGACCGAGGTCAGGCCGACCGCGTCGGCGAGCTGCTCCTGGGTCATCGGCAGCTCGTAATGGTGGTTGCTGGCGAGGCCGGCCGCCTCCAGCCGAAGCGAGAATTCGCACAGGAGATGCGCGACCCGCGCCCGGCTGTCGCGGCGGCCGACGTTGACCACCCACTCGCGGAAGATGGAGGCGTCGATCAGCGTGTCGATCCACAGCGCCCGGGCGACGGAGGGATGGCCGAGCATGAGGTCCTCGACCGCTCGCCGAGGAATGAAGGCGGCCTCTGTTTCGGTGAGCGTCTGGACGCTGTGATCGGCGATGGAGAGGAGGCCGTTCTGGAGATCGACGAACTCGCTCGCCATGTGGATCGAGATGATCTGCCGCCCGCCCTCGCCGGTCAGCTTGTAGCGATGGGCGAAGCCGCTGAGCAGCAGGCAGACATGCTCGGGGCGGTCGCCGTCGCGAACGATATGGCCGGCGGGCGGCAGCTTGCGCGACGTGTACGGCAGGGAAAGCAGGGCCTGGCGCCCTTCCTCCCCCAGCGGCGCGCGTCGCTCGAGGCGGCGGATCGTTTTCTCGAATGTCGGATGCACGTCCGGCACGGCTGCTCCCTGTTCCATGACTGCCCCACCTCGACACCAGCGGTCGATGCGCCCCTCAGCCCAGACTGAATAAGGCGATGCGCAGGCGCCCGCGTTTAACTAGATCAGGTTCGGAATTTTAACTGCTTTTCCCGGCGGTTGCGCCGGCAGCGAAGGGCTCGGTGGCCGGCGGGCGGCCTCAGCGGGCGGATTGGAGATTGGTTGGACCGCCCGCTTCCATGTGAAGATAACGGGTGTTGAAGTCCCCGATCTGCCGAAGCCTGTCCCAGTCGATGATGTTGACCGAGCGCTTGTCCCGCTGGATCAGCTCCAGCCGGCCCATCTCCTTGAGCACCCGGTTGACATGGACCGGGGTGAGGCCGGTGCAGTCGGCGAGCTGCTCCTGGGTCATCGGCAGCTCGTAACGGCGGTCCCGGGCGAGGCCGGCGGCCTCGAGCCGGAGCGCGAACTCGCACAGCAGATGGGCGAGCCGGCTCATCGAATCGCGGCGGCCGACGTTGACGATCCACTCGCGGAAGATGGCGGCGTCGATCAGCGTATCGATCCACATCGCCCGTCCGACCTGGGGCCGAGCCTCGCCGAGCTGGCGCAGGGCCGCGACCGGCACCATCGCGACCTCGCATCGGGTCAGCGCCTGGACGTTGTGGTCGGCGAGCCCGAGCAGGCTGTTCTGGAGGTCGAGGAACTCGCCGGGCATGTGCACCGACATGATCTGGCGCTGGCCCTCGCCAGTCACCTTGTGGCGATAGGCGAAGCCGGTGAGGAGGATGATGCAGGAGTCGACGCTGTCGCCCTCCCGCACCATGTAGGCGGAGGGGTCGAGGGTCCGGAGGACGAGCGGAAGGGCGTGGATCGCGGCGCGGTCCTCGGAGTCCAGCGTGCCGCGAGTCTCGAGGCGGCGCACCACGCGCTCGAGGACCGGAAGGGTTGCCATGAAAATTGCTCTCCGCAGGCGTGAGGGCGGGAGCTTGCAGATACTCTCAGCCACCGGCGCCCCGAATCGAGCCGGTGATGCCCCTGTCCTAAACAAGTATAGCCCGCATGTATTTCACTGAGGATAGCTAGCATGTGCCTAACATATGTTAGGTTCAATGACCAGCTTTCATTGGATCGACGTGAGCGGAAGGTCTAACATGGGTTATGTCCCTGTCCCCTGCCAGCATCGAACGACCGCATTGCGGCAGCGGCAGCCCGCTCGTCACGAAGCTGGAGACTGTCGCCAAGCTGACTGACGACGACCGTTCGGCGCTGTCGGCGCTGTGCGACGATCCTCGCGAAATGGGACCGCGGCGCAGCGTCATCCGCGAGGGGGAGCGGCCCGACCATATCCACCTCATGGTCGAGGGCTGGGCCGCGCGCTACAAGCTGCTGCCGGACGGAGCGCGGCAGATCACCGCTTTCCTCATCCCCGGCGATTTCTGCGACCTTCACGTCACCATCCTGGGCGAGATGGACCACAGCATCACCACTCTTACCCGGGCCAGGGTCGCTTATATCCCCCGCTCGAAGATAGACGCCCTGACCGAGCGTCCACGCATCGCAAAGGCCTTCTGGTGGGCGACATTGGTCGACGAGGCGGTATTGCGCGCATGGATCGTCAACATCGGCCGCCGCGACGCCTTCGAGGCGATCGCCCACCTGATGTGCGAGCTGTACGTGCGGATGCGGAATGTCGGCCTCGCCGACGACCATTGCTACGAGCTGCCGCTGACCCAGGAGGAGCTGGGCGATGCCCTCGGCCTCACTCCGGTGCACGTCAATCGCGTGCTTCAGCGGATGCGTGCCGACGATCTGATCAGCCTCAAGTCAGGGCAGCTCACCATCCACGACTACCGGCGGTTGGAAGCGACCTCCGGGTTCAACGCCAATTATCTCCACATCGCCCAACGCGCCGAAAACTGATTTTCGGTTGGAGCGCCCTGTTGCCACCCCGGTAACGGAGCGGGGAGGCTGTCGTCCGCAGGAGGATGAAGTGCCGCGTTACTTCTTCCACGTCTTCGACGACGCCGTGCTCATCGACGACGAGGGACTCGAACTCGCCGACGCCCACGCGGCGCGCACAACGGCGCTGGCCGCTGCGCGGGGGCTGATGTGCGACCAGGTCAGGGAGGGCCGCCTCCGCCTTCACCACCGGATCGAGGTGGAAAACGAGCGCGGAGAGGCGGTCCTCAGCCTTCCGTTCGGCGAAGCGGCCGGAATCGACACCCGGCAGCCCTGACTCGTTTGCGGGAGTCTCGGCTTGGGACATGTCTCATGAGCCGCAAGTCCGGCCGACCGTTAAGGCGGCGATCATCGGATCCTGCTAGGAAGGAGGAATGATCCGTCTTCTCACCGCCGGCGCGGCCGCCCTCGCGCTCCCCGGCTGCATCGCCAAGACCGCGCTCGACGTCGCCAGCATCCCGGTCAAGGTCGCCTCGGCCGGAGTGGACGCCGCGATCACCACGCAGGCCGAGGCGGACCAGAAGCGGGGCCGCGAGATCCGCCGCCAGGAGGAATGTATCGGCAAGGAGGAGCGCCAGGCCCGCAAGCAGGACCGCGAGCCCGATTACGGGAAGTGCGACCCGAAGGAGTGATACCCCTCTCCCTGCAGGGGAGAGGGAGGGGCACGCTCGGCGGAGCCGAGTGGGAGGGTGAGGGCCTGTTCCTCGCTGTCCGTGCCCTCACCCTGGTTCGCTTTGCGAACCTGTCCCTCTCCCCTGCAGGGAGAGGGTTGAGTCACGCCAAGATCGACTTCGCCGTCGCCACCGACTTCTCCGGATCGGCGCGGGGCGGGATCGTCACGCCCTTCTGCACCGCCGGCCGAGCCCGAACCGCCTCGAGCCAGCGCTGGAGGTGGTCGAGCCCGTCGACCGGGACGCCGGGCCAGGGGTGGGTCTGCACCCAGGCCCAATTGGCGATGTCGGCGATCGAATAATCGCCGGCCAGCCACTCGCGATCGGCGAGGTGGCGGTCGAGCACCTCGAACAGCCGCCGGCTCTCGCGCCGGTAGCGGTCGATGACGCTCGGCAATTGCTCCGGGAAATAGCGGGTGAAGACGTTGGCCTGGCCCATCATCGGCCCGACCCCGCCCATCTGGAACATCAGCCACTGCATGACGAGGCTTCGCCCCTTCGGATCGGACGGCATCAGCCTGCCGGTCTTCTCGGCGAGCCAGACCAGGATCGCGCCCGATTCGAACACGGCGAAATCGCCCCCATCCTCCCCGGCTCCGCGGTCGACGATGGCGGGGATCCGCCCGTTCGGGTTGATCGCGGTGAACCAGGTCTCCTTCTGGGCGCCGGAGCCGAGGTCGATGACGTGTACCTCGTAAGGCAGGGCCAGCTCCTCGAGCGCGATCGAGACCTTCCAGCCGTTGGGCGTGGCGGCGGTGTAGAGGTCGATCATGTCCTTCTCCCGGTCAGAGGGCCCGAAGCGCGCGCGCCGGCCGCGCCGCCAGCGCAGGTAGGGAGCCCAGCAGGCCGAGCGCAAGGGTGACGAACGCCCCCAGTGCCAGGGTCGCCGCCACCGTCGCCCAGTCCGGCGCCCAGTCGAGCTCGAAGATCCTGACCACCACCCACCAGCCCGCCGCGCTTCCAAGGCCGAGCGCGACGAGCGCGACGACCAGCGCCAGCGCGCCGAACTCTGCCGCCTGGGCGGCGAGGATCCGGCCCCGGGTCGCTCCGAGCATCTTGAGGACGACGCTGTCGTAGGTGCGGGCCCGCCGGCTGGCGGCGAGCGCTCCGACCAGCACCGCGATCCCGGCCAGGATCGCCACCGAGGCGGCGGAGCGGACCGCCACCGCGAGCTGGGAGAGCATCGAAGCGACCGTCTCGACCACCTCCTTGACCCGGATCGCCGAGACGCTCGGAAAGGCCCGGGCGACGGCTCGGGCGAAGGGCCGCTCCTGCGCTTCGGGCATGGCGATCGTCGCCATGAAGCTGTGCGGGGCGCTCTCCAGGGCGCCGGGCGCGAAGACGATGACGAAGTTGAAGCCCATCGTGTCCCAGTCGATCTCGCGCAGCGAGGCGATCCTCGCCTCGATCTCGCGGCCGAGCACCGAGACGATGATCGGATCGCCGACCTTCAGCCCCACCGCCCGAGCCGCCGCGACGTCGAGCGAGACCAGCGGCGGTCCGGAATAATCGGGCGGCCACCATCGGCCGGCGACGATCCGGCTGCCTTCGGGCAGGGCCGCCGAATAGGTCAGTCCGCGATCGCCGCGCAGGAACCAGGCGCCCTCCGGAATCTCGGTCATGTCGGCGACCCGCCGGCCGCCGATCGCGACCACCGAGCCGCGCAGCGACGGGATGGGGACGAGGTCCGCGCCCGGCGCGGCGCGGCGCGCCAGCGCCCGGAACTCGGCGATCCGCTCGACCGGTATGTCGAGCATGACGAAGCTCGGCGCCCGCGCCGGGATGGTGGTGCGGATCTGGCCGGCGAGGTTGCTCTCGATCACCGCCAGCGCGGTGAACAGGGTGAGGCCGAGGCCGAGCGCCACCACGAGACGGCCGGTCTGGGCGCCCGGCCGGTGGAGGTTGGCGAGGGCGATCCGGAACACCGGGTGCCGCGGCCTCGGCAGGCGGGAGGCGGTCCAGCGGATCAGGGCGCCGAGCAGGGTGAGCAGAAGGACGAGGCCGAGCGCCGAGCCGATGAAGCCGGCGGCGAAGGCGGGCTCGCGCGCGGTTCCGATCGCGAGCCCGGCGATCGCCGCCGCCGAGGCGAGGACGATGGCGATGACGGCCCAACCCGGGCGGAGCGGCTCGAGATCGCCCCGGAACAGGGTCGCCGCCGGCACGGTTCGGGCGCGGGCGATCGGCACCAGCGCGAAGACCGCGGCGATGAGCAGGCCGTAGGCGGCGCTGGCGAGCAGCGGCGGCCAGTAGACCGAGAGGCGCGGCGGCACCGGCAAGGCGTCGCCGGCGACGGCGACGACCGCGGCGGGCACGAGCGCCCCGGCCGCCAGCCCGGCCGCCGTGGCGCCGAGCGCGACGAGGCCGATCTGGAACAGATAGGAGAGGAAGAGGGTGCGGCTGGTCGCCCCGAGCAGCTTCAGCGTGGCGATCGTCCCCCGCTTCGAGTCGAGATAGGAGGCGACCCCGTTGCCGACGCCGATCCCGGCGACGATCAGGGCCGCGAGCCCGACCAGGGTGAGGAACTGGCCGAGCCGCTCGATGAAGCGGCGCGTGCCCGGCGCCCCGTTGGTCCGGTCCTGGACCTGGAAGCCGGCGGCACCGAACTTCTTCTTCAGCGCCTCGGCCACCGCCTTCGGGTCGCGGCCGGGCGGCAGCTCCAGCCGATAGGCGCTGGTGTAGAGGCTGCCGGGCTGGACGAGGCCGGTGGCGGCGAGCCCGGCGCGATCGACGAGGACGGTCGACCCGAGCGTGAAGCCCTGGCCGACCCGGTCCGGCTCCCGCGCGATCAGGCCCTTGATCTCCAGCTCGGCCTCGCCGACGCGGATGCGGTCGCCGAGTCGGACTCCGAGCCGCTCCGCAAGCTCCGCGCCGACCGCCGCCTGTCCGCCCTTCGGCCGGATTCCCGGCTCCGCCCGAAACGTCCCGAACAGCGGCCAGGCTTTGTCGACGCCCTTGAGCTCGACCAGCACGCTCTCCTCGCCATCGAGCCGCGACGCCATCGCCCGCATCCGGGTGATCGCGCTGACCCGCCCCTCGCGGGCGAAGGCGGCCCGCTCGTCCGGCGTCGCCTCGCGCTGGGCGACGACCAGCTGGACGTCGCCGCCCAATATCTCCTGCCCGCGCTCGGCGAGGCTGGCGACGATGGCCGCCGAGAGCGAGCCGACTCCGGCCAGCGCAAGCACTCCGAGGAACAGGCAGACGGCGAGCAGCCGAAGCCCGGCGAGGCCGCCGCGAAGGTCGCGGAGGGCGAGGCGGACGGGGATCATCTGAATTCCTCCCCCGGATTTCGGGGGGAGGAGGACCAGGCGAAGCCTGGTGGAGGGGTTCTTGTCAGGGTCCGAAGAACCCCTCCACCGCGCTTCGCGCGGTCCCCCTCCCCGCGAAATCGCGGGGAGGAATTTGCTCGGCCCCTCACGTCCCCATATCCTTCACGATCCGGCCGTCCTGCATCTCCAGCACCCGCCCGCAACGCGCGGCCAGGGCGGGATCGTGGGTGATGACCAGAAGCGTCGCGCCGGTGCCGAGCCGGCGCTCGAACAGCAGGTCGAGGATCGCCGATCCGGTCGCGGCGTCGAGATTGCCGGTGGGCTCGTCGGCGAAGAGCAGGGCCGGGCGCGGCGCGGTCGCGCGGGCGATGGCGACGCGCTGCTGCTCGCCGCCGGACAATTGCGCCGGATAATGAGCGAGGCGGTGGCCGAGGCCGACCGCCTCGAGCTCGGCGCGGGCGACGTCGAACGCGCCCTCGCGCCCGGCGAGCTCGAGCGGAACCGCGACATTCTCGAGCGCGGTCATCGTCGGAAGCAGATGGAAGGCCTGGAGCACGATCCCGATCCGCCCCTGCCGGGCCCGAGCGAGATCGTCCTCGCCGAGCGCGGTGAAGTCGGCGCCGGCGATCCGGATCGTGCCTCCGCTGGCCCGCTCGAGCCCCGACAGCACCGCCATCAGCGAGGACTTGCCGCTGCCCGAGGGCCCGAGCAGGGCGACGCTTTCTCCGGCCGCCACCCGAAGGTCGATGCCGCGCAATATCTCGACCCGCCCCGCGCCGGAGCCGAGCGCGAGCGTGACATTCGAAGCGTCGATGACGTAGGAGCCGGCCATGAAGGGGAAGTGAAATCCGATGTCGTTACGGATCCCATATGGGGCGCTTCGGCGGCTTGTCTACGCGCTGCTTCTGATCGCCGCCCCGGCCTCGGCGGCCGAACGCGACGTGCATGTCCTCGCGCTCGGCGACAGCCTCACCGCCGGCTACGGCCTGCCGCCCGGCCTCGGCTTCGCGCCGCAGCTCCAGGCGGCGCTGCGCCGCAACGGGCTGCGGGCCTTCGTCGCCGACGCCGGGGTCTCGGGCAACACGGCGGCCCAGGGGCGGGCGCGGCTGGCATGGACCCTGGCCGGCCTGCGTTCGAAGCCCGACCTCGCCATCGTCGCCCTGGGCGCCAACGACATGCTTCGCGGCCTGCCGCCGGCGCAGACCCGGGCCGATCTCGACGCGATCCTCGCCGAGCTCGGGCGCCGCGGCATTCCGGTGCTGGTCGCCGGCATGCGCGCCGCGCCCAACCTCGGGGCGGACTACCGTCGGGACTATGAGGCGATCTTCCCGGAACTCTCGCGCAGGCACGGGGCGGCGCTCTACCCCTTCTTCCTCGCCGGGGTGGCCGGCAATGCCTCACTGGCCCTGCCGGACGGGATGCATCCCAACTTCCGGGGGATCAAGATCATGGTCGCGGGCATCACGCCGACGGTGCTGAAGGCGCTGGGGCGGTGACGGAAAGCGTCATTGCGAGCGGAGCGAAGCAATCGAGCGCGGCGTCAATCGCGCAGGCAGCGACTGGATTTGCTTCGTCGCTGCGCTCCTCGCAATGACGGCTTCGCCGTCACCCCAGCACCATCTCGTGGCCGAAGTTGAGGCCGATTCGGCCGTCCCGAGCCCAGCGGACGAAGGCGTGGATTCGGCTGCATTCGGGGAATTCGACGAGGATCGTCTCGCCGAGCCGGGGGGTGATGCCGCTTTCGATCATCGTTCCGCGGGTCGAGATGTTGAGCACCGGCACCGAATGCCGCTCGCCGCGGTAGAGGATGACGGCGCTGTCGATCAGTCCTTCGTGGCGAGGCTCGCAGCGGCGGTCTTCGAAGCTGAGCTCCTGGTGCTGGACACGCATCGCACTCTCCCTCGGATCGGGAGCATGACACGCCGAAGGTTGTCGAATCCCTAAGCCGACGCGAATCCTTCTAATCTGTTTTAGAATGGGCCGGATTCTGCCTAACCTGTTTTAGGCATCACGCTTTGAGAGGGAACCTCCGCTTCGCCGACGGGGTTCGTTACTCACCCGCCACAATCGGAACGCCCAAGGAATGACGGCAGATCAACGCGGCTCACCCTTCCCTGAGTTATGGGGAGGGGCCGAATGCACCATCGTCCGCCTCCAAGACGCGTATCGGGACCAGGCAGAGGAGACCGGCCATAAGGACCGGCGCGGCGACATCGACCTGATGGCCGACCTCGGCCTGACGACGGTTCGCTTCCCGATCCTTTGGGAGGCGATCGCGCCCGAGCGGCCGGACAAGCTCGATTTCGCCTGGACCGACGACCGACTCGCCATGCTTCGCGAGCGCGGGATCAGGGTGATCGGCGGCCTTCTCCATCACGGCTCCGGCCCGAAATATACCGAGCTGCTCGATCCCGATTTCCCGATGAAGCTCGCCGATTATGCCGCCCGCGTGGCGGACCGCTATCCCTGGATCGACATGTGGACTCCAGTCAACGAGCCGCTGACCACGGCCCGGTTCTCGGCCCTCTACGGCCACTGGTATCCCCATACGCGCAACTACGGGACGTTCCTCCGGGCCCTCGTCAACGAGTGCAAGGGGACCTTCGAAGCGATCCGTGCCATCCGCAAGCACATCCCCCAAGCGCGGCTCGTCCAGACCGAGGATCTGGGCAAGACCTTCTCGACGGCGCCGCTGCGCTACCAGGCGAACCATGAGAACGAGCGCCGCTGGCTGAGCCTGGACCTTCTCTGCGGCCGGGTCGACGAGCGCCATCCCTTCTTCGCCTGGCTGCGTGGCGCCGGGGTCGGCTACAGCGCGCTCGACCGGCTGGCGAGCGGCGAGGCGACGCCGGACATCCTCGGAATCAACCATTATCTGACGTCGGAGCGTTTCCTGGACCACCGGATGCACCTCTATCCGGACCATTTCCACGGCGGCAACGGCCGCGACACCTATGCCGACGCGGAGGCGGTGAGGGTGAAGAGGCTCGAGGACGACACCGGCTTCGCGCCGCGCCTGCGCGAAGCCTGGGAACGTTACCGTATCCCGATCGCGATCACAGAGGTCCATCACGGCTGCCACCGCGACGAGCAGCTGCGCTGGTTCGCGGAGGTGTGGGAGACCGCCCGGCAGCTGCGGGGCGAGGGCATCGATCTTCGAGCGGTGACGATCTGGTCGATGTTCGGCAATGTCGACTGGCGCTTTCTCCTGACCGAGCGAAACGGGCTGTACGATACCGGCGCGTTCGACGTGCGAAGCGGCACGCCGCGCCCGACCGTCATCGCTCGGGCGGCGAAAGCCTATGCCAAAGGCGAGTCGTTCGACCATCCGGCCCTCGATTCTTCCGGTTGGTGGCGGCGTCCGCCGCGGCTCTATTCCTGGAGCGGAAGCTGCAGGAAGACCGCCTGCGGCGGCCGCAAGATCCTGATCACCGGGGCCACCGGAACTCTCGGCAACGCCTTCGCGCGGGTCTGCGAGGAGCGTGCCCTGCCCTTCTGCCTCACCAACCGCGAGGACATGGACCTGTGCAATCCACGGTCGATCGCCCGAGCCCTGAAGCGCCACCGGCCCTGGGCGGTGATCAACACGGCCGGCTTCGTCCGAGTCGCCGACGCCGAGCGGGAGCGGGAGGCCTGCATGGCCGCCAATGCCGACGGCGCCGACGCTCTCGCCACGGCCTGCGCCGCCGCGGGAGTCCCGCTGGTCACCTTTTCCTCGGACCTCGTCTTCGACGGCCGGCTCGGCCGCCGCTACCACGAGGCGGATTCGACGGCCCCGGGCTGCGTCTACGGGGTGAGCAAGGCCGAGGCCGAGCGGCGCGTCCTCGCCGCCGGCGGCAAGCCGCTGATCGTCCGCACCAGCGCCTTCTTCGGCCCGTGGGACCGCTACAATTTCGCCTGGCACGTCCTTTCCAGCCTTGCCCGCGGCGAGACGGTGAGGGCCTGCTCGCGCACCCGGGTTTCGCCGACCTTCGTGCCCGACCTGTGCCACGCCGCTCTCGACCTGCTGATCGACGGCGAGACCGGGCTATGGCATTTGGCCAATGACGGCGAGCTGAGCTGGTACGAATTCGCCCGCCGGGTGGCGGAGCGCGGCGGCTACGACTCCGAGCTGGTGGTGGCCGAGGACGGACCGGAGGCGCTCAGCACCGCGCTGACCAGCAAGCGCGGCCAGATGCTGCGGAGCTTCGATTCGGCGCTTGAGGATTTCCTGCGCCAGGTGACGATCGAGGAAGA
>DASVVX010000006.1:0-82315 GCA_036386295.1 Allosphingosinicella sp. | reverse complement strand
CCAAGATGTGGGGAATGGCAACGCCTTCTTCAATCGAACCGCCCGGACGAAGGCCGGGGCACGTCAAGGCGCCGGGCCATCTGTCCGACAGCCCGCCGGTCCCCCGGCCGGAGGCTCCTGTCGAGGCCGAGGAACAGGGCGGCCCCAAGGGGCGGGAGCCGACCCGCTACGGCGACTGGGAGAATAAGGGCATCTGCTGGGATTTCTGAGGAGACTAAGGAGCTCGAAAATCGTCATCCTGAACTTGTTTCAGGATCCAGCTCGGATGCGGCAGGGCGCACGGCCAGTTGGACCCTGAAACAAGTTCAGGGTGACGATCACTGGCGCGCTTCAAATCCCCTCGGACCTGAGCGGCCGCGACAGCAGCCGCTCCACCACCTCGTCGACGCTCGCCTCGCCCGCCAGCAACGCGCAGACCGCGGCGACGATGGGCATATCCACTCCCGCCGCCTTCGCCGCCCGGGCCAGAACCGGAGCGGTGTGAGCCCCTTCCGCCACAGTCCGGCGGTCGGCGAGCAGCTCGGCCGCGCTCCGTCCCTCCCCCAGCCCTTTGCCGAGGCTGAAGTTGCGCGAGCTCACCGAGGAGCAGGTGAGGACGAGGTCGCCGAGGCCGGACAGGCCGGCGAGAGTCTCCGCGCGGGCGCCCCGGGCGAGACCGAAGCGCGTCATCTCGGCGAAGCCGCGGGCGATCAGCGCGGCGCGCGCGTTGAGGCCGAGCCGGCGCCCTTCGACCACGCCGCAGGCGATGGCGAGGACGTTCTTGACCGCTCCGCCGATCTCGGCGCCGACGACGTCGTCGGAGAGGTAGGGCCTGAACCAGGGCCGGGCGATCCGCTCGCGGAGGCGCTCGCCAAGCGCCCGGTCCTCGACGGCGAGGGTGACGGCGGCGGGCAGGCGGGCGGCGACCTCGTGGGCGAAGGTGGGGCCGGAGAGCACGGCGATCGACGCCTTCGGCTGCGCTTCGCGGGCGACGTCGTGCATCAGCTCCATCGTCGTCTCCTCCATGCCCTTGGCGCAGAGGATGAGCGGGACGGAGAGCCGGGGCAGCGACGCCAGCACCGAGCGCATGTGCTGGGCCGGCGTGACGATAAGCAGCGCGTCGCAGCCGGCGAGGTCGGCGAGGTCGGCCGTCGCCCGGATCGCCGGGTCGAGCGCGACTCCGGCGAGGAACAGCCTGTTCTCGCGGTCCCGGTTGACGCTCTCGACCACCTCCGGCTCGCGCGCCCAAAGCAAGGTGTCGCCGCCGCCCGCCGCGACCTGCGCCAGCGCCGTCCCCCAGGCGCCGCCACCGACGACCCCGACCTTCACGCCTTCACCCCGGCGCCGCGCACCTTCTCCGCGTCGGGGTCGAGCGGCCACCGGGCCCGGGCGGGGGCGTCGAGCGGGTCGGTGAGGCCGGAGTCGAAGCGCAGGGCGCCCGCCCAGGCGATCATCGCCGCATTGTCGGTGCACAGCCACAGCGGCGGGGCGACGAAGGGAAGGCCGCGCTCTTTGGCCAGCGCCGTCAACGCCGCCCTTATGCTCATGTTCGCGGCAACTCCGCCGGCGACGACCAAGGCCGTCGCGTCCGGCACCCGGTCGAGCGCCCGACGGGTCCGGTCGACGAGGCTGTCGATCACCGCCTGCTGGAAGGAGGCGGCTATGTCCTCGGTGCGGTGAAGGCCGGTTTCGCGCGCCCGGAGGACGGCGCTCTTCAGGCCCGCGAACGAGAAATGGGGCTCCGCGGAACCGAGCAGAGGCCGTGGCAGCGGCACGGCGGAAGCGTCGCCGCCGCGCGCCGCCCGCTCGACCGCCGGTCCGCCGGGAAAGCCGAGGCCGAGCAATTTGGCCGTCTTGTCGAACGCCTCGCCGGCCGCGTCGTCGATGGTGGTGGCGAGCCGCCGGTAGCGGCCCAGCCCCTCGACGGAGAGCAGCTGGCAATGGCCGCCCGAGACGAGAAGCAGCAGGTAGGGGAAACGGAGGCCGGGCTCGCTCAGCATCGGCGACAGGGCATGGCCCTCGAGATGGTTGACCGCGATCAGCGGCTTGCCGGCCGAGAGCGCCAGCCCCTTGGCGGCGACGAGGCCGACCATGACCCCGCCGACGAGGCCCGGGCCCGCCGTCGCCGCGATTGCGTCCACTTCGTCCAGTTCCACTCCGGCCTCGGCCAGGGCCTGCTCGATCAGGTCGGGAAGGATTTCGACATGCGCCCTCGCCGCGATCTCCGGCACGACTCCGCCGAAGGGGGTGTGGGCCGCCTCCTGCCCGGCCAGGCAATGGGCGAGCACCCGCCGATCAGAGCCGACCAGGGCGGCCGCCGTCTCGTCGCAACTCGATTCGATGCCCAGCACGAGGCTCATGCGCGCTTCCCTGCCACCCCGGCACCCGCTAGCACAAGCGGCGCATGCAGCCGATCCTACGCCTTGGAACGCGGGGCTCCCCGCTGGCTCTGGTCCAGGCGCGTCTGGTCGCGACCGCGCTCCGCGACGCCCACGGCTGGGGGCCCGAGCTGATCGAGATCGAGCCGATCGCCACCAGCGGCGACCAGCTGCGCGACCGGCCGCTCGCCGACATGGGCGGCAAGGCGCTCTGGACGAAGGAGCTCGACCTGGCGCTGATCGAGGGCCGGATCGACCTCGCCGTCCATTCGATGAAGGACGTCGAGACGATCCGCCCGCCCGAAATCGCCCTTGCCGCCGTCCTGGAGCGGGCCGACGTCCGCGACCGGCTGGTCGGCGCCCAGAGCCTCGCCGCTTTGCCCGACGGAGCCCGCGTCGGCACGTCGTCGCCACGGCGCGCCGCGCAATTGCTGGCGCGGCGGCCGGACCTCGCCATCACCCCCTTCCGCGGCAATGTCGAGACGAGGATGCGCAAGATCGGCCTCGGCGAGGTCGACGCGACCCTGCTCGCCGCCGCCGGCCTCGAGCGGCTCGGCCATCCGGAGGTGGGCTCGGTCCTGGACGATTTCCTTCCCGCCCCGGCCCAGGGCGCGATCGGGGTGGAAGTGCGCAGCGGCGACCGCCGGGTCAGGACCCTGATCGGAGCGATAGACGACCGCGCGACCCATGCGTGCGTCGCGGCGGAGCGGCGGCTGCTCGAAGGCCTGGGCGGCAGCTGCCGGTCGCCGGTCGCGGCGCTGGCGACTCTGGTTGGCGACGATATCTGGCTGCGCGCCGAGATCCTGACCGAGGACGGCCGCGATTGCGAGCGCGGCGAGCTTCGCTTCGCGAGCGGCGATTCGGACGCGCCGCTGACCCTCGCCCGGGCGCTGCTCGACCGCGCGACGCCGCGGCTTAGGATGCTGTTCGAGCCGTGAAGCTGCTGGTCCTGCGGCCGGAGCCGGGCGCCTCAGAAACCGCCGCAAGGGCGCGCGCGCTGGGCCTGGAGCCGCTCGTCGCGCCCCTGTTCGAGATCCGGAGCGTGGATCCCGGGCCCGTCGAGGCCGGCGATTACGACGCCCTGCTCCTGACCAGCGCCAACGGAGCGCGCCATGCGCCCGGCACGCTGACCGGCCTGCCCTGCTTCGCGGTCGGCGAGCGAACGGCGGCGGAAGCCCGTCGGGCGGGGTTTTCGGACATACGGATCGGCGACGGCGACGGCGCCGCGGCGGCGGCGATGATCGCGGCGGCAGGATTCGGGCGTGTCCTCCATCTCTGCGGCCGCGACCACGTGCCGATGACGCTGGCGGGCGTTTCGATCGAGGGCCGGGTCGTCTATGCGGCGGAGCCGACGTCCGCGGAGGGCTTCGAAGGACCGGCGGTGGCAATGATCCATTCGGCGCGGGCGGGCGCCCGCTTCGGGCAGCTAGTAGGGGACAAATCGTCGGTATTCATCGCGGCGATCAGCGCTGCGGCCTCGCAAGCGGCGGGCGGGGGATGGGCGGGCAAGGCGGTCGCGGGCGAGCCGCGCGACCAAGCCTTGCTGGAGCTTGCCGCCAAGCTGTGCAATCATGGCCCGGACGTGGTGAGGAGCGGCAATGGATTATGAGCCGGCACGAGTGACGGCCCGGCCGAAGCGGCCGCTCTGGTCGCTGCTGGCCCTGCCGCTCATCGCCTTCGTCGCCGGGGTGGCGGCGATGGGCTGGCTGCTTGCCCGCTCCGGCACCGCCGCCGCCTTCCTCGGGGTCGCGCCGGCGTCGCCTCCCGCCGCCGAGGCGCCCGGGCCGGCGATGGCGGTCGAGCGCGAGCCGGTCGCCGAGCCCCAGCCTGACGGTCCGCCCGGGGAGCGGCTGGTGATCGATCCGGAGACGACCCGCCGGGTCAACCGGCTCGAGGAGCGGCTCGCCCTGCTCGACCTGCAGTCGCGCGCGGCGGTCGGCAACGCCGACCGCGCCGAGGGCCTGCTCGTCGCCTTCGCCGCCCGGCGGGCGCTCGATCGCGGAGTCGCCCTGGGCTATATCGAGACCCTGCTGAGGCAGCGCTTCGCCGCCACCGAGCCCCAGGCGGTCGCCACCGTGCTCACCGTCGCGCGCCAGCCGGTGACGGTGCAGAGCCTCCAGAAGTCGTTTCAGGAGGTCGCTCCCCATCTTTCCGGCGGCGGCCAGGGCCAGGGCTGGTGGCAGGCGTTCAGGACCGAGATGGCCGGGTTGGTGACGATCCGCCGCGAGAACACGCCGTCGACCCAGCCCGCCGAGCGGCTTCGCCGCGCCGGCCAGAGCCTCCAGTCGGGCGACGTCGAGGTCGCACTGCTCGAGGTGCTTCGGCTTCCCGGCCACGAGCGCGCCGACAAATGGATCGCCGATGCCCGCCGCTACGTCGCCGCGCGCCGGGCCCTCGACCGGCTGGAGAGCGCGGCCCTGCTCGAGCCGCGGGCGCCGATCCAGGTCCCGAAGGTCCGCTAGATGTCGAGCAGGGCGTAGGGCCGCCCGAAGGCCGGCTCGACCACGAACTGGGCGACGTTGAACACCGGCACGCCGCCCGGCGTATGCCCCGAATAGGCGCCGCGATGGGCGTGGCCGTGGACCACCGCCTTGACGTTGTCGAAGCGGTCGATCGCATGGGCGAGGCGCGAGGAGCCGAGGAACGGGTAGATTTCGAGGGGCTCGCCTTCGACCGTCTCCGGGATCGGCGCGTAATGAAGGACGGCGACCACCCGCTCGGTCCTCAGCGAGCGCAGCGCATTCTCGAGCAGCCTCGCCTCGTTTCGCGATTCGTCGACGAAGGCCTTGATCGCCTGCTCGCCGAACGCGCCGAGCTCGCCGCGGCCGAAGCCGCCGATGAACCCCTTGGCGCCGGCGAAGCCGACCCCGTCGATCACCGTCGCCTGCTCGCCGAGCATGATGACTCCTGCCTGCTGGAGGATCGCCGCCACCTCCTGCGGGACTCCGCATTCGTAATCGTGGTTGCCGAGCACCGCGACGACCGGGATCGTGCAGGCGCGCAGGTCCTCCGCGAGGATCTCGGCTTCGCTAATCTTGCCGAAATTGGTGAGGTCCCCGGCCAAGGCGAGGACGTCGGCGGCTTCGGAAATCTCCTCGAACAGCGCCCGGTACCTGTCGTGGCAGGTCTCGCTGACGTGGAGGTCGCCGATCGCGGCGAGCCTGAGCGCGTCAGTGGTGCTGGGGTCGCTCATGCTTCTCGTCCACGCCCTTGCCGACGACGTCCGCGAAACCCCATTCGCTGACGTCGACGACATAGTCGGTCGGGCTGATCAGCCGGCCCCGGCAGATCTTGACGCTGGCCCGAGGCATCTGGTCCTGCGCCTTGAGGCGCTCGAGCAGCTCCTCGTACAGCCAGCGCGGGATGAGGTCCCGTTCGGTCGGATAGACGAAGCGGAAGTTGAGGATGTTGATCAGCAGCACCTCCCAATAGAGCTCCATCGACGAAAGCAGCCACTGCCAGTCGATCTCGTCATGCTTGACGAGGATGGTGTGGACGATGTCGGCGCCGTCGTAGCGGTAGCGGGTCTGGAGGAAGAGCTTGGAGAGGATGAACTGGGTCGGGGGAGTGACCCGCACCCGCGTTCCGTAGACCTCGGCCTCGTACACTTCCTGGAACCATTCGTCGGTGATCGCGATGCTGGCCGACGAGATGGAGAAGATGACGTCGAAGAAATGGTCGCCCTTCCAGACCTTCCCGATCCAGCGCTCGTCCTCCATCTCGATCCCGAAGCCGCGCTCCTGGAAGAAGGCCAGGATCTTGGGCGCGTCGCTCGGCTTGCAGAAGACGTCGAGATCCTTGGTCGGCCGGGTGATCCCGGTGAAGCAAGAGAGGGCGTAGGTCCCGGACAGGAGGAAGGGGATGCCCGATTCCTGAAGCAGCTTCAGGCTCTCGACATAGAATCCGACCGCCTCCTCGGGAGGCTCGAACACGGACGAGTCGACGCTTTCGAGTTGATGGCTCACTTCTTCGAGAACGGGAGCCGGAGCAATGCGTTCCGCTCAGTCGGCTGCGGGGGGTTCCGAAGGCGCCGGCCCCGGGGCGGGCGCCGGGCGGCCGATGTCGACGAGCGTAACGGTGAAGTCGAGCTCGGCATTGGGCGGGATCGTCCCGTCCGGAGTGCCCTCGGGCCCGTAGGCGAGCGCGCCCGGGATCCAGAAGCGGTAGGTCCCGCCCTGATTCATCAGCAGCAGCGCCTCCTGGAAGCCGGGAATGACTCCGGACACCATCATGCCCACCGGCTGCTCGCTCTTGTCGAACACGGTGCCGTCGGCGAGCCGGCCCTCATAGGTGATCAGCACCGCGTTGTCGGCCGCGGGCCGGGGTCCACTGCCCGGCTTCAGGGTCTGGAAGCGAAGGCCCGAGGCGGTGGCGACCGGCGGCGCCGGCGCGGCGGGCGGCGTCTGCGCGGGCGCGGCCAGGGCGAGCAGCAGGGAAATGAGCATGGAATCTCCCGGATCGCCGGCGGCGGGAAACGAAAACTGGAGCGGGCGAAGGGATTCGAACCCTCGACCCCAACCTTGGCAAGGTTGTGCTCTACCCCTGAGCTACGCCCGCTCTGAGCCGTGCCGGAGGCGTCGTGCGTCCCCGGCGGAGGTAAGGCGGCGGCTGCTAGCATGGGGTCCGCCACCCGGCAAGGGGCTATGAGCGCCCCGGCGAAGGCCGGGGTCCAAGGCCGCCGGCGGAAGGAGTGGACCCCGGCTTTCGCCGGGAAACGCTTGGCAGAAGCGTGCGCGATCCCACATAGGCGGCACCAGGATCCAGACGGAAAGGCATGACGTGGCTACTTTGGGGATGAGCGCGGCGGAGAAGGAGGCGCTGGAAGCCTTTCGGCGGGACGTCGTCGAGCCGTCGATGGAGACTCTGGTCATCGTCGACTTCTGGGCGCCCTGGTGCGGTCCGTGCAAGCAGCTGACCCCGATCCTGGAGAAGGTCGCCGCCGATTATGCGGCGAAGGGAGTCCGCCTCGCCAAGATCAACGTCGACGAGAACAAGGTCATTGCCGCCCAGTTCCGGGTGCAGACCATCCCCACCGTCTACGCCATCTTCCAGGGCCAGCTGGTCGCCGACCTGACCCCGGCCCGGACGGAAGGCCAGCTGACCCGGATCCTCGACCAGATCATCGAGCAGCTTCCCCTCCAGGGCCAGGCGCAGCAGCTCGAGGCCGAGATCGAGCCGCTGATCGCGATGGGTGAAGAGGTGCTCGCGGCCGGCGACGCGGAGCGCGCGGCGAACATCTTCGGCCAGATCCTCGATATGGCGCCCGACCATGCCGAGGTGATCGGCGGGCTCGCCCGGTCGCTGATCGCCTCCGGGCGGAAGGACGAGGCTCGCGGCCTGCTCGACGGCGCGCCGGAAAGCGCGGCTCAGGATCCGGCCATCGCCCGGGCGCGCTCGGCTCTGGCTCTGGCCGAAGTCGCTCCCCCGGAGGCCGATACCGGCGAATATGAGCGGCGGATCGCCGCCCACCCCGACGACCACGAGGCGCGGCTCGAGCTGGCCGGCGCGCTGATGGCGGCGGGCGACCGCGACGGCGCCGCCGACCAGCTGCTCGAAAGCATCCGCCGGGACCGCGACTGGAACGAGGGCGCGGCGAGGAAGCGCCTGCTGCAATTGATGGAGGTGGTCGGGCTGGAGGATCCGTGGGCGGGCGCTCAGCGGCGGCGCTTGTCGGCGATCCTCTTCACCTGATGCGAGGGGATCCGCCGCTGCGCATCCCCGTCTTCCCGCTCGCCGGGGCGCTGCTCTTTCCGCGCGCGCAATTGCCGCTCCACATCTTCGAGCCGCGCTATCGGGCGATGGTCCGCGACGCGCTCGCCACCAACCAGCTGATCGGGATGATCCAGCCTCGCGGCGCCGGCGAGCCGCCGCCCTTGTTCGACGTCGGCTGCCTCGGGCGGATCGCCGGCGCCGAGGAGCTCGACGACGGCCGCTTCAACATCGTTCTGGAGGGTCTCGGGCGGTTCCGGATCGCCCGCGAGGCGGAGGTCGACACGCTCTACCGCCAGGTCGACGCGGACCGCGGCGACTTCGACGATTCGGCCGAGCCCGAGCCGCTCGGCCTCGCCCAGCGGGCCGAGCTGGAGCGCGAGGCCCGCCGCTATGCCGACTCGCTCGGCTATTCGGTCGACTGGGACGCCGTCACCCGCCTCGACGACGAGATGCTGGTCAACGCCATCGCCCAGGTCGCTCCGCTCGACGTCGGCTCGAAACAGGCTTTGCTGGAGGCGCCCGACATCGCCGAGCGCTGCGACCTGCTCGTCCAGTTCATGCAGTTCCAGCGCATGGTGCCGGGCGGCGCGGAAGGGCCGGAGACGCTCCAGTGACGGAGGAACTGCTGGCGCTGCTGGTCTGCCCGGTGACGAGGACCCCGCTGCAATGGGATCGGGAGCGCCAGGAGCTGGTGTCGGAAGCGGCGGGACTCGCCTATCCAATTCGCGACGGCGTCCCGGTGCTTCTGGTCGAAGAAGCCCGGCCGATCGGCGCATGACAGCGAAGCGCGACCACGATCTGACGGGACGCTGGTCCGGCATCTTCAACTATCCCGAGCAGCTGCCTCCCAACAGCTTCGAAGCCACGTTGCGCGATTCGGGCGGGGTCATCAGCGGGGTGACGGTGGAGCGCGACGACGACCCCTATGGGAATGGCGGCTTCCTGCATGCGATCGTGGAGGGCCGCCGGGAGGGAAGCTCGGTCAGCTTCACCAAGATCTACGATGAGATGGAGCCCGATGCGGTCGTCATCCTTTACTCAGGAACCATCGATCCCGAAGGCAATGAAATCCACGGCCGCTGGGAGCGGATCGACATGTGGTCGGGCACCTTCCTGATGGTCCGGAACCCCGGCGCCGAGCAGGAGCTCGACGCCGAAGTCGGGGAAACCCTCGCCAACGATTAGCCCGTATCGACCTTCGGCCTAGATCGTCAGGCCGCGGAGCAGAAGCGGCAATTCCCCGCTCTCGCCGCGCGCCTCGGCCATGAACTGGCTCTTGAGGGGACCGACCCGCTGGATCACGCCCATTCCGAAGCGGCGGATCGCCGAGGCCGTCCGGCCCGGCACACCGTAGATCCGGGTCAGCCCGTCGGTGGCGGCGGCGACGGTCAGCGTGTCGAGGCTTCGCCAGCGCTCGTAGCGCGAGAGCAGCTGGGCATCGCCGAGGTCGAGGCCCAGCCGGGCGCCTTCGGTCAGCACCTGGGTCAGCGCGGCGACGTCGCGGAAGCCGAGGTTCAGGCCCTGGCCGGCGATCGGATGGATGCCGTGCGCGGCATCCCCGGCGAGGGCGAGCCGCTCCGCCGTCATCGTCGCGGCGTGGTGGAAACCGAGCGGATAGTTCCAGCGCGGGCCGGCCAGCCTCACCTCGCCGAGGAATCCGCCCATCCGCCTGGCGATCTCGTGCGCCATCGCCCGATCGGGCAGGTCGATCACCGCCGCGGCGTCGCTCGCCGGCACCGACCAGACGATCGCCGAGCGAGTCCCCGGGAGCAGCGGCAGGACGGCGAAAGGGCCGGAGGGATAGAAGATCTCATAGGCCGCATTCTCGTGGTGCCGCTCATGCTCGATGGTGAGCACCACCGCGGCATGATCGTAGCTCCATCGCGCCAGCGGGATGCCGGCGGCCTCGCGGGTCGGCGAGTTTCGCCCCTCCGCGCCGACGATCAGCGATGCCGACGCGGCCCGGCCGTCCTCGAGAGCGACCCTCACCCCGCTCGAATCGCGGACGACGGCCCCGGCCTGCGCAGGCATCAGCAGCCGTACCCGGTCGGCCTCGAGCGCGGCCTCGCGGAGCACCTGGCGGAGCCGCCGGTTCTCGACCATGATCCCGAGCGGATCCTCGGCTTCCGGCGCGTCGAAGACGATCCCGCCCGGCCGTAGCCCGTCGCTGACCCGGATCGACAGGATCGGGCAGCCTTCGCCCTCAAGCCGCTCGGCGATCCCGATCGCCTCCAGCATCCGCCACGAGGCGCTGGCGATGGCGGTGGCCCGGCCGTCGAAGGCCGGCGCGGTGTTGCGCTCCGGATCGGCCGGATCGACCACGATCGAGGACAGGCCGTGGCGGTCGAGCGCGACGGCGAGCGTCAGGCCGATCAGCCCGCCGCCGAGGATGATGACGTCAGCGCGTTCCATGGCGTCCCTTCCAACGATTTTCCCGCCGTACCGATGCAAAGCTGCAACGCCAAGCGCTTGACCGGGGAGTCCCGGCGGGCGCATTGTCTTGCAAGGAACATTTGGGGCACGGGATGGCGGCTTCAGCAGCAGCGCAGAGCGCCCGCCAGGTCAGGCTGGCGCAGTGGCGATCCGGGATGAAGCGCGGCATGCGCCGCAGCTGGGCGCTGCTGATCGGCGGCGGCCTCGGCGCCGCTGCCCTGCTGCTTCTGCTCGCCCTGATCAGCTACCGTCCGACCGATCCGTCGCTCAACACCGCCGCCGCCGGTCCGGTCAGAAACTGGGTCGGCGCCCCGGGCGCGTGGAGCGCCGACCTGCTGCTCAGCCTGTTCGGTCCGCCGGTCGTCCTCCTCCTGCCGCTCATCGTCCTGGTCGGGATCCGGATCGCGGCCGGCGCCCCGCCCAGCCGCTGGCTTCGCTCGCTGGCGCTGACGACGCTGGGCCTGGTCTTCGTCGGCGGCGCCGCATCGCTGCTCGTCGGCGACGCCGTCAACGGTCTGCCGGCGAGCTGGGGCGGCGGCGCCGGGCTGTCGCTCGCCAAGGCGATCGACGCCGGGCTCGGCGCGATCGGCGAGCCGGGGATCGTCGAGCCGTTCCGGATCGCCGCCGTCGGCCTGTGCGGCGCGGTCGGCCTCGCCTTGTGCTGGTTCGGGCTCGGCCTCCGCGCCGACGAGCGGGCCTGGCTCGCCGCCCGCCGCCTGCCGCGCCGCGAGCGCGCGCTGGCCGAGGAGGAGGACGATCTGCCGGAGCCGGAGGACCGGCCCGCGCGCACTCCGGTGATCGTTCCGGCCGATCCTCCGCGCACCGTGATCAACGATAGGGTGCGCACGCCGCCCCAGGCCAAGCGGCCGCTGCGCGAGCGCCAGGCGTCGCTGGCGCTCGGCGATTCCTACCAGCTCCCCGGCCTCGACCTTCTCGCCCCGGCGCCGCCGCCGATCGGAGGCGCGCTCGACAAGGCCAGCCTCGAGCGCAATGCCAGGCTGCTCGAATCGGTGCTCGACGATTTCTCGGTCAAGGGCGAGATCGTCGAGGTCCGCCCCGGCCCGGTCGTCACAATGTACGAGCTCGAGCCGGCCAGCGGCATCAAGGCGAGCCGGGTCATCCAGCTCGCCGACGACATCGCCCGCAACATGTCCGCGCTCTCCGCCCGAGTCGCCACCGTCCCCGGCCGGAGCGTCATCGGCATCGAGCTGCCCAACCCGAAGCGCGAGATGGTGGTTCTCTCGGAGCTCATCGCCAGCCACGCCTTCGAGGACCAGGTCGCCCAGCTCCCGATCGTGCTCGGAAAGAACATCGCCGGCGATCCGGTCGTCGCCGATCTCGCGCCGATGCCGCACCTGCTCGTCGCCGGCACCACCGGCTCGGGCAAGTCGGTCGGCCTCAACTGCATGATCCTTTCGCTGCTCTACCGGCTGACCCCGGAGCAGTGCAAAATGATCCTGATCGATCCCAAGATGCTCGAGCTGAGCACCTATGACGAGATTCCCCACCTCCTCGCCCCCGTCGTCACCGAGCCGGCCAAGGCGATCCGGGCGCTCAAGTGGACGGTCGAGCAGATGGAGGAACGCTACCGGATGATGGCGTCGATCGGAGTGCGCCAGCTCTCCAGCTTCAACGCCAAGGTGCGCGAGGCCAGGGCGAAGGGCCAGACCCTCGGCCGCCGGGTGCAGACCGGCTACGATCCGGAAACCGGCCAGCCCAAATATGAGATGGAGGAGCTCGAATATGAGGTCCTCCCCCAGATCGTCGTCGTCGTCGACGAGCTCGCCGATCTGATGATGACCGCCGGCAAGGAGGTCGAGTTCCTCATCCAGCGCCTCGCCCAGAAGGCGCGCGCGGCCGGAATCCACCTGATCATGGCGACCCAGCGTCCCTCGGTCGACGTCATCACCGGGGTGATCAAGGCGAACCTGCCGACCCGGATCAGCTTCGCCGTCACCTCGAAGATCGATTCGCGGACCATCCTCGGCGAGCAGGGCGCCGAGCAGCTGCTCGGCAAGGGCGACATGCTCTACATGCCGGGCGGCAAGCAGATCGCCCGGGTCCACGGCCCGTTCGTCTCCGACGACGAGGTCCGCCGGGTCGCCGACCATTGGAAGGCGCAGGGCCGGCCCGACTATATCCAGGCGGTCACCGAGGAGCCTGAGGACGGCGGCTACATGTTCGAGGGCCAGCCGACCGGCGAGGACGATCCCGAAGCGCAGCTCTACCGCAAGGCGATCCAGACCGTCGCCGAGAGCCAGAAGGCCTCGACCTCCTACCTCCAGCGCCAGCTGCGGGTCGGCTACAACAATGCCGCCCGCCTCATCGAGCGGATGGAGAAGGACGGCATCGTCAGCGCCCCCGACCATGTCGGCCGCCGCGAGGTGCTGGTCGATTCGGAAGGGCGGCCGCTGTAGGTGTAAAGCCCTCTCCCTGCAGGGGAGAGGGAGGGGCCCGCCTGCCGCAGGCAGGTGGGAGGCTGAGGGCCTATAGAGCCAAGCCGCGCCCTCACCCTGGCGAGCTTTGCTCGCCTGTCCCTCTCCCCTGCAGGGAGAGGGATGGAAGGAACCGGCGGGTTCAGAGGGCATTCAAGCGCGAAAGGCTAGCCGCCGCGACAAATTCCACCTGACGGAGACATTATGATGATGCGTTTCAAGACGCTCGCGCTCGCCGCCGCGCCGGTCGCGGCCGTCGCCCTGCTGGCGCCGCACGCAGCGCTCGTCGCCCAGACCGCCTCGCCGCTGGCGCAGGTGACGTCCCACCTCAAGGCCGTGAACACGATGGTCGCGAGCTTCCGCCAGACCGACCGCAAAGGCCGGACGCTCAGTGGCACCATGACCCTCAAGCGCCCCGGCAAGCTGCGCTTCGAATATCAGAAGGGCGTGCCGATGCTGATCGTCGCCGACGGCCGCAAGCTCAACATGATCGACTACGAGACGGCCCGGGTCGACAGCTGGCCGATCGGCCGGTCGCCGCTGGGGGTCATCCTCAACCCCAACCCGGACCTGAGCAAGGTCGCCCGGGTGGTCCGCAACGATGCCCAGACCCTGCTCGTCCAGGTGCGCGACAAGCCCGAATTCGGGACGATCACACTGGGCTTCGCCAAGGTGTCGAGCGCTCCCGCCGGGCTGCTCCTTCAGGGGTGGACGGTGATCGACGGCCAGAACAACCGCACCACGGTCAAGCTCTCCGGCCAGCGCTTCAACGGCGGGGTCGCGGACAGCGCCTTCACCTTCCAGCGCCCGGTCAAGGGCCGCAAAGGCTGACGCCATTCATCCCGGCGACAGGAATGAGATACTAAAACATCAATTGCGATTGCGGGTGGTCGCTGTCGGGTTTTCCCCCTGTTGCCCGGCTCACCGCCGCGATCGCGCCTCGCGTAGACCACGCTTGGTTGGCCCCCGCTCCACGCCCCCGGAGCGGGGGCCTTTGCGTTGGGGGCCGCTGCCGCTAGAGCCTGAAGCATGCCCTCTACGCTCAAGATCGCCTCCTGGAACATCAATTCCGTGCGCGCCCGGCTCGAGATCGTCGAGAAGTTCCTGCGCGAGGAAGCGCCCGACATATTGTGCCTTCAGGAGACGAAGGTCTGCGACGCCGACTTCCCCGCGGCCATGTTTCACCGCCTCGGCTACGTCCACCAGATCGTCTGCGGCCAGCGCATGCACCATGGCGTCGCGATCCTCAGCCGCCTTCCGGCGCGGGAGGAGCAGCGCCACGACTGGCAGGCCAATGGCGAGGCCCGCCACATCGGCGTGCGGCTGGAATGCGGCATCCGGCTCGAGAATGTCTACGTCCCCGCCGGCGGCGACACTCCGGACCGCGAGCTGAACCCCAAGTTCGGCCAGAAGCTCGACTTCATCGAACGGATGACGCGCTGGTCGGAAGCGTGCCGGTGCCCGACGATCATGGTCGGCGACTTCAACGTCGCCCCGCTGGAATGCGACGTCTGGAACCACAGGCAGCTCCTCACCGTCGTCAGCCATACGCCGATCGAGGTCGAGGCGCTGACCCGGCTGCAGCGCAGCAACGACTGGATCGACCTCGGCCGGCACTTCCATCCCGCACCGAAGCGCCTCCACACCTGGTGGAGCTATCGCTCGCCGGACTGGACGAAGAACGACCGCGGCCGCCGTCTCGACCATATGTGGGCGACCGCGGACGTGGCGCGGATGGCCGTGCGCCACGCCGTCCACGAACCATGCCGCAACTGGACCCGTCCGTCGGACCACGTTCCCCTCGTCACGGAATTCACGATTTGAGCGGCGGGCGCGACGTCGCCCGGGCGATCGACGCGCTCCGACGCGGCTGGCCGGTGCGTATCGACGGCATCGGCTTCCTCGCCGTCGAGACCGCCGACGAAGCCGCCCTGGCCGGATTCGACGGGGCGGGCCCGGCGGATCTGCTGATCTCGGGGAACCGGGCGGTGACCCTCAAGCTCGCCAACCAGCGCGACGCCGTGCCGACCGGCCCGGTCCGGATCGAACGGGTCGCCATGGCCCTCGCCGAGGCGACCGCGGTCGCCGACCCCGCGCTCGACCTCGCCTACCCGCTAAAGGGCCCTTTCCGGACCCGGCAGGTCGCGTGCGACCGCGCGGCGCGCGCGGCGATCGCGCTGGCACGGCGAGCCGGCCTGCTGCCGGCGCTGTTCATCGACGGAGTCGCCGGTGATGACGCCGTCTCCGTCGCCGCCGCCGACATCGAGGCGTCCGAGACCGCGCCCTCGCTCCGCATCGTCTCCCGCGCGAAGCTCCCGACGCGGTCCGCCGAGCAGGCGGAAATCGTCGCCTTCCGAGCGGAGGACGACGGCGCCGAGCATGTCGCGCTGATCGTCGGATCGCCCACGGGCGAGCCGCCGCTGGTCCGGCTGCACAGCGAATGCCTCACCGGCGACGTGCTGGGCTCGCTCAAATGCGACTGCGGTCCGCAGCTGGACGCCGCGCTGGCGGCGATCGCCGCGGCGGGCTGGGGCATCCTCCTTTACCTTCGCCAGGAGGGCCGCGGCATCGGCCTGGTCAACAAGCTTCGCGCCTACGCGCTCCAGGACCAGGGCTTCGACACGGTCGACGCCAACCTCCGGCTCGGCTTCGCCGACGACGAGCGCGACTTCACCGTCGCGGCCGATATGCTTGCCAAGCTGGCTCAGAAGGAGGTCAGGCTGCTCACCAACAACCCGCGCAAGGTCGAGGGCCTCGAGGCGGCGGGCATCGGGGTGACCGAGCGGGTGGAGCTCAAGGCCGGCGGCAACCGCCACAATCGCGGATACCTGGACACCAAGCGCAGCCGAAGCGGCCACCAGCTCTGACGTCAAGGCGTCAGGCGCGTTCGAGTTCTTCCATGATTTCAGCCACTTGACCGTAGTTGTAGGCGACATGTCGGGCGCCGGCGGCGCGGACGCGGGCGTCGTGGCCGGGGCGGATATGTCCGGCCGCCAGCAGGCCGATGACCGTCATCCCGGCCGCCGCGCCGGCCGCCACCCCGATCGGATGATCCTCGATCACCAGGCATTGCGAGGGGGCGAGGTCGAGCGCCTGCGCCACCATCAGATAGACGTCCGGATGCGGCTTGCCGCGCTGGATGCCCGCGGCGCTGAACACCCGGTCGCCGAAATGGCGTGCGAGGCCGAGCCGGTCGAGCGACGAGTCGAGCCATTCGCGGTCGCTCGACGAGGCGATCGCGAGCCGGCGGCCGGACTGGCCCTCGAGGAATTCCGCTAGCCCCTCGATCGCAAGAACGTCGGCCACCCTCGAGGCAAGCAGGCGATCGACGCTCTCCCTCAGCGTCGGAAGATCGATGGCCAGGCCGCTGTCGGCTTCGATCGCCCGATGGCAGTCGCTCCAGCGCAGGCCCGAATAACGCTCGATCGCCTGCTCCGCCGTGACGGGGTGGCCGAGGGCGGTCAGGGCTTCGGCGAGGGCGGCGTTGGCGACCACCTCGCTGTCGACGATGACTCCGTCGAAGTCGAAGATGATGGCCTGGAAGATCATCGGTCCCCCGGACCGATGATGCAGAAAGGATCGAGGCCATCTTCGAACTTCAATTCCGCTCCCCGAACAGGGCGGTTCCCACCCGAACATGGGTCGCGCCGATCGCCGCCGCCGTCTCGAAATCGGCCGACATGCCCATGCTGAGGCCGGCAAGGCCGTGCCGGCGCGCCAGCTTGGCGAGCAGGGCGAAATAGGGCGCGGGCTCGACCTCGGCCGGGGGGATGGCCATCAGCCCGACCACGGGCAGTCCGACCTCCACGCTGCTTTCGAGAAGAGCAGGCAGGTCCGCGACCGCGCAGCCGCCTTTCTGCGGCTCGTCGCCGATGTTGACCTGGAGGAAGCAGTCCGGGCGGCGTCCGGTCTTCGCCATCGCCTTGGCCAGCGCCTCGACCAGCGATGGCCGGTCGACCGAATGGAGCACGTCGAACAGGGCGACCGCCTCCTCGGCCTTGTTGGACTGGAGCGTGCCGATAAGGTGGAGCCGGACGTCCCGGGCCTCGGCCTTCAGGGCCGGCCATTTCGACTGCGCTTCCTGGACCCGATTCTCGCCGAACTCGCGCTGGCCGGCTTCGATCAGCGGCCGGATCGCCTCGGCCGCATGGGTCTTGGAGACGGCGATCAGGGCGACCTCGTCGGGATCGCGGCCCGCAAGGCGCGCCGCCCTGGCGATCCTTTCCCTAATTTCGTCGAGCCGCTGGGCGGGTGATGCGCCGGTCATAAGGCGGCTATAGGAAGGCCCATGTCCCGCCGCCAGCCTCTGCCGCGCCTCTGGCTGATGACCGACGAACGCCAGGGGGAGGCCTTGTGGGCGGCGCTGGACGCGTTGCCGAGAGGGGCGGGGGTCGTCTTCCGCCATTATCGCCTTGAGCCCCGCGAAAGGCGGAAGCTGTTCGAGCGGGTGCGCAAGGTGGCTCGTCGGCGCCGGCTGCTCATCCTCGCCGGCGGCGACGGACTGCGCGGAGACGGGCGGCATGGCGGTCGTCACCGCTCGTTCAGCGCCTCTGCGCACAGCCTGATCGAGCTGAAGATGGCCGAGCGCTCCGGCGCGAAGCTGATCTTTCTCTCTCCCGCCTTCCCCACCCGATCGCATCCGGACGCCCGGGCGCTCGGGCCGGTGCGCTTCGGCCTGATCGCCCGACAGGCGCGGGTGCCGGTCATCGCACTGGGGGGAGTGGATTCGAAGAAGGCGCGTCGGCTGCCGCACATCTACGGTTGGGCCGGGATCGACGCGCTCACGTCCCCCTGAACGCTCGCGCCCTCAACCCGTCACCCTGAACTTGTTTCAGGGTCCAGCTCGTCATTCGCCGGGGAGGCGGAAACTGGATCCGGAAACAAGTTCAGGATGATGGTGACGGCGAGAGGACGGAGGCCGGGCGTTAGAAGCGGAACGCCGTCCCGACGTAGACCGCCTGGCTGTCGCGGCGCTGGTCGGCGAGAGCCTCGAGGCGGTCGCGCTGCACCTTGTAGCGGACTCCGCCGGTGACATCGAGGTTCCGGGCGATGCGGTAAGAACCGCCGACGCCGACCGTGTAGCTCTCGTCGTCGGCGATGATCCGCGGCGTCGCCGGATCGGCGCGGGCGACTCCGGCCTCGGCGCGGGCCGTGAAGCGGTCACCGGAATAGCTGACGCCGACCTCCGCCGCCTGGCGGCCGCCGGGCAAAGTGCCGCCCTTGACGCTATCGACGTCGCCGGAGACGGCGAAGCGCTTCCAGCCGATCGACGCGCCGAGATTGTAGACGACCGGGGTGATCGCGGTGACCGGCGTCGCCGAAGCGTCGGCGACCGAGCGCAACGCTCCGGCCGGAGTGGCGGCGCGGGCCCGGATGGCGACCCGGATCGACTTGCTGCGGCTCACCGCCGTCGGCGCCGGGGTAAAGCGGAAGCTGCTGGCCTGCGAACCGCGTCGGGCGAGCTCGGCGGCAAGGCGGGGATCGGCGACGGCAGGCGTGAACGTGCCGGCGCGGAGCGAGGCGGTCGGCCGGGCCTTCCTGGCGGGCTGGGTATTCGCCGCGATCGCCGGACTCAGCAGAAGCGACAGCGCGACGAGCGCCGCGCCTCCCACTGCAACCGGTCCTGCGAGCTTCAATACCACGACTGGCGACTCCCGTACCGTTCGGGATGTAGTACGTCCAAACGCGTCAAACCAGCGAAGCGGCCCGGGGGGACACGAATCGTTCCGGCATGTTGCATCTTTTCCACAGCCCCGAACTCGGCTCTCGGTCCAGCGCCCCCGGTCGGCGATGCTCCCTACCGAGAGAGACGGCTTGCCGCCCGCGTGGCGCGTTCTATAACGGCGCTCGACCCCTGTAGTTTCAAGGACACAAGCTTTCATGCGACGCGCCTCAATTCTGGCCCTGGCAGCAGCCGGCGCCTTCGGGCTTTCGGCCTGTTCCTACGTCCAGGAGGACATCAACAAAACGCTTGGAGGCGGCTCGCCCGACCGAGCTCGCGAGGCGGACCTGGCGGCGTCGCAGGTGACGACGATCGGCGTCAATTCCTATCTGTGGCGGGCGGCGCTCGACACCCTCTCGTTCGCCCCGATGGCCCAGGTCGATTCGAACGGCGGAGTGCTGGTGACCGACTGGTACACCAACCCGAGCTCGCCGAACGAGCGGGTCAAGATCACCGCCACCATCCTCGACCGCGACCTGCGCGCCGACGCGCTTCGAGTCGCCGCGGCACGGCAGGTGATGCAGGGCGGCCAGTGGATCGACGCCCCGGTGGCCGCCGCGACGGTCCAGAAGCTCGAGGAGATCATCCTCACCCGCGCCCGCGACCTGCGCCGGAACGCCATCGCCAGCTAGGGAGCGATTTCGCCATGGCGGCGCGTTTCAACCCGCTCGAGGCCGACGCGCGCTGGCAGCGAGTGTGGGAGGAGCAAGGCACCTTCCACGCTTCCGGCGCCGGCGAGCGTCCTCGCGCCTACATCCTCGAGATGTTTCCCTACCCCTCCGGGCGCATCCACATCGGCCACGTCCGCAACTACACGATGGGCGACGTCCTTGCCCGCTACAAGCGGATGAACGGGTTCGACGTGCTCCATCCGATGGGCTGGGACGCGTTCGGGATGCCGGCCGAGAATGCGGCGATGGAGAAGAAGGTCCATCCCGGCGCCTGGACCCGTTCGAACATCGACACGATGCGGGCGCAGCTCAAGCTGCTCGGCTTCGCGATCGACTGGAGCCGCGAGCTCGCGACCTGCGAACCGGAATATTACGGCCATGAGCAGGCGCTGTTCCTCGATCTCTACGAGGCCGGCCTGGTCTACAGGAAGCAGAGCGAGGTCAATTGGGACCCGGTCGACATGACCGTGCTCGCCAACGAGCAGGTGATCGACGGCCGCGGCTGGCGCTCGGGAGCGCCGGTCGAGCGCCGCAAGCTCAACCAGTGGTTCCTCAGGATCACCGATTTCGCCGAGGAGCTGCTCGACGGGTTGGGCGAGCTCGACCAGTGGCCCGACAAGGTCCGGCTGATGCAGGAGAACTGGATCGGCAGGAGCCAGGGACTGAAGTTCCGCTTCAAGACGATTCCCGGCTACGAGACGATCGAAGTCTTCACGACGCGGCCGGACACGATCTTCGGCGCGAGCTTCGTCGCTGTCTCGCCCGACCACCCTCTCGCTGCGCGAGCCGCAGCCGAGAGCCCCGCGGTGGCGGAGTTCATCGCGCGCTGCAAGCAGGGCGGCACCACCGCGGCGGAGCTGGAGACCGCCGAGAAGCTCGGCCTCGAGATAGACGAGGTGCTGCACCCCCTCGACAGCGGCTGGACGCTGCCCGTCTACATCGCCAATTTCGTTCTGATGGACTACGGCACGGGCGCCATTTTCGGCTGCCCCGCCCACGACCAGCGCGATCTCGATTTCGCCCGGAAATACGGCCTCGAGGTCACCCGGGTCGTCGCGCCGTCGCCGGAAGAGGCCGAGGAGCCGATCGGCGACGAGGCCTATTCGGGGCCCGGTCGGCTGGTGAACAGCCGCTTCCTGGATGGCCTTGCGGCCGAGGACGGGATTCGCGAAGTCATCGCCCGGGCCGAAGCGGAGGGCTGGGGCGAGGGGACGACCGTCTGGCGGCTTCGCGACTGG
This sequence comes from Allosphingosinicella sp., assembly GCA_036386295.1. Taxonomy (GTDB): domain Bacteria; phylum Pseudomonadota; class Alphaproteobacteria; order Sphingomonadales; family Sphingomonadaceae; genus Allosphingosinicella. The sequence continues at coordinate 61,747 of DASVVX010000006.1, read as the reverse complement.
GGCGTGTCGCGCCAGCGCTACTGGGGGACGCCGATCCCCATCGTCCATTGCGAAAAGTGCGGGCCGGTGCCGGTGCCGCGCGAGCAATTGCCGGTGGTGCTGCCCGAGGACATCGATTTCGAGACCCCGGGCAATCCGCTCGACCGCCATCCGACATGGGCGAAGGTCGATTGTCCGGGGTGCGGGGGCCCGGCCCGGCGGGAAACCGACACGCTCGACACCTTCGTCGATTCGTCCTGGTATTTCATCCGCTTCGCCAGCCAGCCGGACGACGAGCCGTTCGACCGCGCCGAGGCCGAGCGCTGGCTTCCGGTCGACCAGTATATCGGCGGGGTCGAGCATGCGATCCTGCACCTGCTCTACGCCCGTTTCTGGACCCGGGCGCTGAAGCGGATCGGGCGGCTCGACGTCGAGGAGCCGTTCAAGGGACTGTTCACCCAGGGCATGGTGACCCACGTCACCTTCCAGGATCCGGAGGGACGCTGGCTCACCCCCGACGAGGCCGAGACCCATCCCGGACCGGTGACGCGCGGACGCATCGAGAAGATGTCCAAGTCGAAGCGAAACACGGTCGATCCCGAGCCGATCGTCGACCAGTACGGCGCCGACGCGGTGCGCTGGTTCATGCTCTCCGACAGCCCTCCCGAGCGCGACCTCGAGTGGAGCGAGGCGGGGATCCAGGGCAGCTGGCGCTTCGTCCAGCGGATCTGGCGGCTCGCGGCCGAAGAGGCCGAGCGAGGCGGCTCGACCTGGCTGGGCGACGGCGAGGACTCGGCGCTCGACCGCAGGGTTCATCGCACCATCGCGGCGGTCGGCGCCAATATCGAGACGCTCGCCTTCAACAAGGCGGTCGCGAACCTCTACGAACTGACCAGCGCGCTCGAAAAGGCGGCGCCTTCGCCGTCCCGAAGCCGGGGCGTGGAAACCCTCATCCGCCTCGCCGCGCCGATGGTCCCGCACCTCGCCGAGGAGGCCTGGGCCGCCCTCGGCCGCGAGGGCCTGATCGCGGAAGCGGACTGGCCGGCCGCCGACCCCGCATTGCTCGTCGAGGACGAGGTGACGATCGCCGTCCAGGTCAACGGCAAGCTGCGCGACACTCTGACCGCGCCGAGGGGCGCTGCCAGAGAGACTTTGGAAGAGATGGCGCTCGCTTCGGAGAAGGTGACGCGCCTGCTCGACGGCAAGCCGCCGCGCAAGGTGATCGTCGTCCCGGACCGACTGGTCAATCTGGTCGCATGAAGCGCCTGCTGGTCCTGACCCTGCTTCTCGCCGGCTGCGGTCTGCAGCCGCTCTACACCGGCGGCGGCGGCGGGCCGGTCGCCCGGTCGCTGCGCTCGATCGCCGTCGGCCCGATCGACGGACGGGCCGGCTGGCTGGTCCGCACCGCCCTCGAGGACCGGCTCGGCGCCCCCGAGGCCGGAGCCGTCCGCTACCGCCTGGAAGTCCTGCTCGACGACGACATCACCGGCTTCGGAATCCGCTCCGACGACGCGGTCACCCGCGAGCGGCGGACCCTTCGAGCCCGCTACCGGCTGGTCGACGCCGCCAAGGGGACCGTGCTGCTCGATGCGACGGCAGGCTCGGACGCCGGAATCGACGTGGTCGGCTCCGAATATGCCACGGTCGCCGCCGAGCAGACCGCGCTCGAGCGGCTGTCGAAGGAGATCGCCGACCAGATCGTCACTCGAATCGCCCTCTATGCGAGGCGCAGCGGCGAGGCGCCGTGAAGGCGAAAAGGGCCGAGATGGAGCGGGCGCTGCGCAGCCCCTCTGGCTATCGCGTCTTCCTGCTCTACGGCCCCGATGAATCGGGATCGAACGCCCTCGTCAGGCTCGCCGGGGCGGGGGCCGGCGAGGGGGCGGAGCGGGTCGAGCTGACCGGCGCCGAGCTCAGGGCCGACCCGGCCCGCCTCGCCGACGAGGCGGCGTCGATCTCGCTGTTCGGCGGCGCCCGCTACATCGTCGTCCAGCCCGCCGGTGACGAGTGCGTCGCCGCGGTCGAGGCCCTGCTTGAGGCGCCGGCGGCCGGCAATCCGGTCCTCCTCGTCGCCGGCGCGCTCAAGCCGGCCTCGAAGCTTCTCAAGCTCGCCGTCGCCGCGCCGGCCGCGCTGGCCTTCGCCAGCTATGCGCCCGAAGGGCAGGAAGCGGAGCGGCTCGTGCTCGAAATGGCGCGCGCCGAAGGCCTGATTGCGCGCTCGGACGTCGCCCGGCGCCTCGCCGACGCCTGCGCCGGCAACCGCGCCATCCTCGCGCTCGAGCTTCAGAAGCTCGCCCTCTATCTCGACGCCGCGCCGGACCGGCCCCGGCCGCTCGACCACGAGGCGCTCGACGCGGTCGGCGCCGCCGCCGAGGAAGGGGATCTGAGCCGGCTCGTCGACAGCGTCGGAAGCGGCAACGCCGCGATGCTCCAGGCCGAGCTGCTGCGCCTGTCGGGGGAAGGCGTGGAGGGCATCGTCCTCATTCGGGCCGTGCTCCGGCGGATGAGCCTTCTCGCCCGGCTGCGCGCCCAGGTCGAGCGCGGCAGCGGCCCCGACGCCGTCATGGCGTCACAAGGCAAGTCATTGTTCTGGAAGGAAAAAGACTCCGTCGGCAGGCAGCTTTCGCGCTGGCGGTCGGACGCTCTGGCGCGCAGCGTCAGCCGGCTTCTCGAGGCCGAACGGCAGGTCAAGTCGCCGGGCGGCCTGGGTCCGCGGGCGGTCGACGAGGAACTGTTCGCCATCTGCCGCCAGGCGGCCCGGCTGCGCTAGATCTTCTCGCCGCTGAGTCGCTGGCAGATCATGTCGAGCTGGTCGAGCGTCGAGTAATTGAGCGCGACCGTGCCGCCGTCGGGGCGGTAGGCGATCTTCACCTTGAGGCCGAGCATGTCCCCCAATTGCCTTTCGAGCGCCTCGATGTCGGCGCCGGCGCCCTTGATCTCGAGCCGTCCCTGGCGCTCGCGGCCGGGCTTGCCGAAGCGGGCGAGCTTCTCGGTCTCGCGCACCGAGAGGCCGCGCTCGACGACCTCGCGGGCGAGCGCCTCGGCGTCGGCCGAGCCGATCAGCGCGCGCGCATGGCCCATGCTGAGCTCGCCGGTCTCGACCAGCTGGCGGACAGCCTCGGGCAGATCGAGCAACCTCAGCAGATTGGCGATATGGCTCCGGCTCTTGTGGACGAGCTTGCCGAGCGCTTCCTGGGTATGGCCATATTCGCCGATCAGGCGCCGGTAGCCCTCCGCCTCCTCGATCGCGTTGAGGTCGCGGCGCTGGATGTTCTCGAGCAGGGCCACTTCGAGCGTCTCGGCATCGTCGAAATCGCGGACGATGACGGGAATCTCGTGCAGCCGCGCCCGCTGCGCCGCGCGCCAGCGCCGCTCGCCGGCGACGATCTGGTAGCGATGGCCGTGCGGGCGCACGACGATCGGCTGGATCAGGCCGCGGGCCTTGATCGACGCGGCCAGTTCCTCGAGCGCCGACTCGTCGAAATGGCGGCGCGGCTGGTCGAGATGCGGCTCGATCGACGACACCGGCATCATCTGGATGCCGCCCCGGGCCGGCGCGACGCCGCCCGTCACCGGCGCCTCCTGAGCGACCTCGCCGAGCAGCGAGGAGAGGCCGCGGCCCAGCCCGGAAGGGCGCTTGCGGGGCGGGTCGTCGCTCACGCCGCGGCCGCCCGCTTGGGCAGCCGGCCGATCGTCTCTCGGGCGAGCGCCATATAGGCCTCGCTGCCCGGGCAGCGATGGTCGTAGATCAGGGCCGGGATGCCGTGGCTGGGCGCTTCCGAGAGCCGGACGTTGCGCGGGATCACGGTTTCGAACACCACCTTGCCGAGGCAGGCCCGGACATCGTCGGCGACCTGCGAGGAGAGGTTGTTGCGGCGGTCGAACATGGTCAGCGCGACGCCGAGGATCGAGAGCTCCGGATTGAACCGGGCGCGGATCCGTTCGATCGTCTGCAGAAGCTGGCTAAGTCCTTCCAAAGCAAAGAATTCCGTCTGGAGCGGAACGAGGATCGATTGGGCCGCGACGAGCGCGTTGATGGTCAGGAGCCCGAGGCTCGGCGGGCAGTCGATCAGGCAGACGTCCCAGCGCGCCGAGGCGGCGTCGAGCGCGGAGTCGAGCCGGTGGGTCCGCTCCTCGAGCGCGACCAGCTCGATCTCGGCGCCCGACAGGTCGACCGTCGCCGGGACCAGGTCGAGCCGCGGCACCTTGGTCGGGACCACCGCCTCGTCGAGGCTCGCGCCGCCGGTCAGCACGTCGTAGCTCGACCGGTCGCGGAGCGCATGGCCGATGCCCAGGCCCGTCGAGGCGTTGCCCTGCGGGTCGAGGTCGATGAGCAGCACGCGCCAGCCGGTGGCGGCCAGAGCGGTAGCGAGATTGATCGCCGTCGTCGTCTTGCCGACCCCGCCTTTCTGATTGGCCACCGCGATTCGGATCAACGTCTTCCCCTCGTTCTGCGGCGAACCCCGCTCGCGACGATGATCCGGGCGTCGGCATCGGTGAGGCTGGGTTCGAGACGGAAGTCACCCTGCCACGAAGATCGCGCCGCATCCAGTTCGGACTTGGCATTGCGGCCCTTGGGAAGGATCCAGATCGTCTCAGGGTTCGAAAAGCGCTCCGCCAGGTCGAGAAGCTTCGGCAGCGGCGCGAAGGCGCGGGCGCTGATCACGTCGACGTCCCGCGGTGGAACCGCCTCGATCCTGGAAGACAGGATCTCGACCCTCGCCGAGATGCCGAGCAGGGCTGCGGCGGCGCGCAGGAAATCGGCCCTGAGGCGCCTCGTTTCGACCAGGATGGCCTGTGCGGGGTGGAACAGCGGAACCATGAGACCCGGAAAGCCGGCCCCGGTGCCGAGATCGAGCCATGTCGCGGCCTGCGGGGGCGCGAAGCGGACCAACTGGGCCGAATCGAGAATGTGCCGCTCCCAAATCGTATCGAGCGAGTTTCTGGAAACGAGATTCTGGCGCTCGTTCGCGTCTCTGAGCAGTATTTCGAAGGCCTCGAGGCGTTCGATTGTTTCACGTGGAACATCGAGGGCGCGTTTTACGGCCTCGGCGTCCATCACGCCGCCTTACGGCGCGAATGGACAATGATCGCGGCCAAAGCGGCGGGCGTGATACCGCGGATGCGCCGGGCCGCGCCCAAGGTGGATGGTTTGGCAGCGGCGAGCTTCTCCACCATCTCAGTCGAGAGGCCGGGAACCGAACCGTAATCCAGATCTCCTGGAAGCCGGAGCTTCTCGTCGCTTTGCAGCCTCGCCACTTCCGCCTGCTGGCGCTCGACATAGGGCGCGTAGCGATGATCCTCGACCGCTTCGTCGAGGGCAGGCCGGCTGGCGCTCCCAAGGGCGGGCTCCAGCCGCAGGAGGGCCGCGGCATCCACCGCGGGGAAGCGAAGCCATTGTGCGAGCTTCCGGCGCTCGCCTTCGGCCTGGAGGGGAACGCCCGCCGCCCTGAGCTGGGCAGCGCTCAAGACGCGGGAGAGATGGCGCTCGACCATCGCGCGCTCGGCGCGCCTTCGCTCGAACGCCGCCCGCCGGACCGGCGAGACGCACCCCGCCGCGATCGCCTTCGGCGTCAGCCGCGCTTCGGCATTGTCGGCGCGCAGCCGCAGGCGATATTCGGCCCGGGCGGTGAGCATCCGATAGGGCTCGGTCACGCCTTGCAGGACCAGGTCGTCTACCATCACCCCGATATAGCTGTCGCCGCGGTCGAACATGACCGGAGCGCTCCCCCCGGCCCACGCAGCCGCGTTGAGTCCGGCGACCAGGCCCTGCGCGGCGGCCTCCTCATAGCCGGTGGTGCCGTTTATCTGCCCGGCCAGATAGAGGCCCTCGACGTCGCGCACCCCGAGGGTCGGCTCGAGGATGCGCGGGTCGACATGGTCATATTCGACCGCATATCCGGGCTGCAGGATCCGGGCGCGTTCGAGGCCGGCCATCGAGCGCACCATCGCGGACTGCACGTCCTCGGGAAGCGAGGTCGAGATGCCGTTGGGATAGACGGCCGCATCGTCCAGGCCCTCCGGCTCGAGGAAGATCTGGTGCCCGTCGCGGTCGCCGAAGCGGTGGACCTTGTCCTCGATCGAAGGACAGTAGCGGGGCCCGACACCTTCGATCTCGCCGGCAAAGAGGGGCGAGCGGTCGAGGTTGGAGCGGATCAGCGCATGGGTCTCGGCATTGGTGCGGGTGATGGCGCAGAAGAGCTGGGGCGCCGGCCGCGCCGGAGACATGGGCGACATCGTCCAGTCGCCCGGGTCCGATTCCTGGCGCACGAGCGCGGCCCAGTCGATCGTGCGGCCGTCGAGCCGGGGCGGGGTCCCTGTCTTGAGCCGGGCGAGCGGCAGGCCCAGATCCCGCAACTGGCGGGCGAGCGCCGTCGCCGAGCGCTCGCCGACCCGGCCGCCGGGGCGGCTGGTCATTCCGAAGTGGAGCTTGCCGCCCAGAAAGGTGCCGGTGGCAAGGACGATGGCGCCGGCGGCCAGCCGCCGCCCGTCGGCCAGCACGACCCCGGTCGCCCGACGGCCGTCGAGCGCAAGCGCCGCCGCCTCGCCCTCCACGATCTCCACTCCGCGCTGCTCTTCGAGCAATCGATGGATCGCGGCCTTGAACATGCGCCGGTCGGCCTGCACTCGGGGCCCGCGCACGGCGGCGCCCTTGCTCGCGTTGAGCATCCGATAGTGGATTCCGGCCGCGTCGGCGGCGCGGGCGATCAGCCCGTCGAAGGCATCCACCTCGCGGACGAGATGGCCCTTGCCCAGCCCGCCGATCGCGGGGTTGCACGACATGGCGCCGATCTGGGCGCGCGCAAAGCTGAGCAGCGCCACCGATGCGCCCATGCGGGCCGCGGCGGAGGCGGCCTCGCACCCCGCATGCCCGCCCCCTACGACGACGATATCGAAATTACGTTGCACCGATGCGCGCTCTACATGTTCCACGTGGAACAATGAAGCGCCGGCAAGGTCCATGGCGTTCATTTTCCTACGCAGAAACGGCTGAACAGAGCGTCGAGCATATCCTCCACGCCCGCGCGTCCCGTGATTAGATCGAGCTCAATTCGCGCCTGGCGCAACGCCTCCGCGGCAACGAGCATGTCATCGGCCGAGGCCTCGCCGAGGTGGCGAAGAACGTTTCGCAGGGCGCCGCGTTGCCGGGCATTGGCGGTCACTTCCGCCTCGCCGGGCAGCAGTCGCGCTCCGTGTGCCGACAAGGCGGCCGTCAGCCTGTCGAGGCCCTCCCCGGTGAGGGACGATACCCGCAACCCGACGTCCCCTTCGCTCCCGCCCAGATCTGATTTGGATCGGACCAGGATCGTCGGCGCGGTGCGGGGCGCCTCTCCCGGCTCTCCCAGCCAGAGGACGAGGTCGGCCGCTTCGAGGCTCGCCTTCGCCCTGGCGACCCCGACGCGCTCCACGTCCTCGGCGCCGTCGCGGAGGCCCGCCGTATCGATCAGGACGAAAGGCATCCCGCCGATCGAGGTCGGAGCCTCGATCAGATCGCGGGTGGTGCCCGGAACGGCCGAGGTAATGGCCGCGTCTCTCTGGGCTAGAGCGTTGAGAAGACTGGATTTTCCGGCGTTTGGCGGCCCCGCGATGACGACCCGCAGCCCGTCCCTCAGCCGCTCGGACGGCGGCCTCGCCAGCAGCGCGGCGATCTCGCCGGACAGGGCCTCCAGGCTCTCGCGCCATCCGGCCGGCCAGGCTTCGCCCACCTCGCCCTCGTCGGAAAAGTCGAGCGCCGCTTCCAGGGACGCCGCGAGGCCGAGCAGCGACTGACGCCATGCCTCCACCCGCCGGCTGAGCGCGCCGCCCGCCAGGGCCAGCGCCGAGCGCCGCTGCGACTCGGTTTCGGCGGCGAGCAGGTCGGCGAGCCCCTCCGCCTCCGCCAGGTCGATTCGGCCGTTCTCGAAAGCGCGGCGGGTGAACTCGCCCGGCTCGGCGGGTCGCAGGCCCTCCAGCGCAGCCAGCGCCTGGAGCACCGCCGCGACCACCGCCCGCCCGCCGTGCAAGTGGAGCTCGGCGACATCCTCGCCGGTGGCGCTGCGGGGACCGGCGAACCATAACGCCAGCGCCCGGTCGAGCGGCTCGCCGGCGGCGCTGAGGCTGACCAGGGTCGCCTTGCGCGCTTCGGGAATATGCCCCGCCAGCGCCCGAAGCGCGCCCGCCGCGCCCGGACCGCTGATCCGGACCACCGCCACGGCGGCGGGCGGGGACCCGGACGACAAAGCGAAGATGGTGTCAGCCGTCACGCCGGCCGCTCATCCCCTCCAGCATCGAGCGCCACATCGCCATGCCGGCCTCGTTCATCGGGCCCCAGGCCTTCATCATCTCGGCCGCCGAATCGGCGGTGAGCCCCTCGCTCGCGACCTTGGTCATTCGCTCGACATAGGCCTGATGGACCGGAGTGAGGTCCGGCAGGCCGAGGAATCGGCGCGCCTCCTCGGGGGTGCAGTCGACATCGACGCTGATCTTCATGGCCGGGTCCTTCCGCTGGTCTCGCCGCTATGTGTATAGAAGCGCCGCGAGACACAAGCAGGAGGGTTGGATGGGGACGATCCGGATCGACACGCTCGAGGGCGACGGCGGCTTCGACGCCTATGTGGCCGAGCCCGGCGGCACGCCGAAGGCGGCCATCGTCGTCATCCAGGAGATATTCGGAGTCAACGAGGGCATCCGGCGCAAGTGCGACAAATGGGCGGAGAAGGGCTATTTCGCGCTCGCGCCCGATCTGTTCTGGCGGCTCGAGCCCCGGGTCGAGCTCGATCCCGATGTGCCCGAGCAGTTCAAGCAGGCGCTGGACCTGATGAATCGCTTCGACCAGGGCCAGGGCGTCCGCGACCTCGAAGCCACGATCCGGACCGCCCGCTCAAGGCTGGGCGAGGCCGGCAAGGTGGGGGTCGTCGGCTATTGTCTCGGCGGCCGACTCGCCTTCATGGTCGCGGCGCGTACCGACGCCGACGCCAGCGTCGGCTATTATGCCGTCGGGGTTCCGGGCCTGCTCGGCGAGAAGCATGCCATCGCCAACCCGCTGATGCTGCACATCGCCGGCGCCGACCATTTCGTCGGCCCGGACCAGCAGCAGGCGATGCACGAGGGCCTCGACGACCATCCCCGGGTCACCCTCCACGACTATCCCGGCGAGGACCACGGCTTCGCCGCGGAGACGGGGCAGAGGCGCAGCGAGGCGGCGGCTGAGCTGGCCGACCGGCGGACCGAGGAATTCTTCGCCCGACATATCGGATGAGCGATGCCCGGCAACCCTGGCTGATCGCCGCGGCCGCGCTCAGCGGCGCCGCGGCCCTCCTCCATCTGGCGACGATCGCCGGCGGCCCGGGCTGGTACCGATTCCTCGGCGCCGGCGAGCGCATGGCGAGGCTGGCCGAAGCCGGCTCGCCGCGGCCGGCTCTGATCACCTTGCTGATCGCGAGCGTTCTGGCGATCTGGTCGGCCTACGCCCTCGCCGGGGCCGGGCTTATCCCGCGCCTGCCGCTGCTGCGGACCGCGCTGGTGACGATCACCGCCGTCTATCTGCTCCGCGGCCTCGTGCTGGCGCCGGCTCTGGCGATGAACGGGGGCAGGGCGAGCCCGTTCCTGTGGTGGAGCTCGCTGATCGTGCTCGCCTTCGGAATCACCTACGCGGTCGGAACCTTCCGGGCCTGGCCGACGCTTGCAGCGGGAGCGAGATGACCGACCCCTACGCCTTCGTCCTCCGCGAAACCGGCGGCCCCGAGAAGCTCGAAGCGGAGCATATCGACGTGCCTCGTCCGGGACCTGGCGAGGTGCTGGTCCGGCACGAGGCGGTGGGGCTGAACTTCATCGACACCTATCACCGCTCCGGCCTCTACAAGCTTCCCCTTCCCTCGGGCCTGGGCGGGGAGGGCGCGGGAATCGTCGAGTCGGTCGGGGAAGGTGTGACCGCGTTTCGCGAAGGCCACCGGGTCGGCTATTTCACCGGCCCGCTCGGATCCTACGCGACCCATCGCGTCATCGCCGCGGACCGGCTGGTCAGGCTGCCCGATTCGCTCGGCGCCGAGCAGGCGGCGGCGGCGATGCTCAAAGGCTGCACCGCCGAATATCTCGTCGAGCGGTGCGCCCGGGTGGAGGCGGGACAGACGGTCCTCGTCCATGCCGCAGCCGGCGGGATGGGCTCGATCCTCGTCCAGTGGCTGAAGGCGGCCGGGGCGACCGTGATCGCCCATGCCGGGACAGCCGCAAGGCGGCGCTGGCCGCGGAGCTCGGCGCCGACCATGCCCTGTGCTGCCCGATGGACGCTCTCGCCGCCGAGGTGCGCGCGCTGACCGACGGCAAGGGCGTGCCGGTCGTCCTCGACGGCGTCGGAGCCGCGAGCTGGGCGGCCTCGCTCGGCTCGGTCGCCCGGCGCGGGCTCGTCGTGACCTACGGCAACGCCTCGGGGCCAGTGCCGCCCTTCACCGCGATCGACCTGCTCGGCGCCGGCTCGGTCTTCGTCACCCGTCCCACCCTCGCCGATTATTGCCGGACGGCCGAGGAGCTGCAGGCCTCGGCGGCGCGGCTGTTCGAGATGATCGAGAAAGGCGCGGTGACGATCCGAATCGGCGCCACCTTCCCGCTGCTCAAGGCCGCCGACGCCCACCGGGCGCTCGAGGCCCGGGCGACGACGGGGTCGACGGTGCTGATTCCGTGATAGTCGCCCCAGCGAAGGCTGGGGCCCCGTCGGGTGAAGAACGGGGGCGCCTTTCACCCACTGGGATCCCAGCCTTCGCTGGGATGACGGGAGCTACTGGTTCATCGAGGCGAAGAAGTCCTCGTTCGACTTGGCGTCCTTCATCTTGTCGAGCAGGAACTGCATCGCGTCGACCGTGCCCATCTGCATGAGGATCCGGCGCAGCACCCACATCTTCGAGAGCGTGCCCTGGTCGACGAGCAGCTCCTCCTTGCGGGTGCCGGACTTGCCGACGTCGAGCGAGGGGAAGATGCGCTTGTCGCTGACCTTGCGGTCGAGGACGATCTCCGAGTTGCCGGTGCCCTTGAACTCCTCGAAGATGACCTCGTCCATCTTCGAGCCGGTGTCGATCAGGGCGGTGGCGATGATCGAGAGCGAGCCGCCTTCCTCGATGTTGCGGGCGGCTCCGAAGAAGCGCTTGGGCCGCTGGAGGGCGTTGGCGTCGACGCCGCCGGTCAGCACCTTGCCAGAGGAGGGCACCACCGTGTTGTAGGCCCGGCCGAGGCGGGTGATCGAGTCGAGCAGGATGACGACGTCCTTCTTGTGCTCGACGAGACGCTTGGCCTTCTCGATCACCATCTCGGCGACCTGGACGTGGCGGCTGGCGGGCTCGTCGAAGGTGGAGCTGATCACCTCGCCCTTCACCGAGCGCTGCATGTCGGTGACCTCCTCGGGCCGCTCGTCGATCAGGAGGACGATGAGGAAGACCTCGGGGTGGTTGTCGGTGATCGCCCGGGCGATGTTCTGGAGGAGCACGGTCTTGCCGGTCCGGGGCGGGGCGACGATGAGGGCGCGCTGGCCCTTGCCCTGGGGCGAGATGATGTCGATCACCCTCGCCGACTTGTCCTTGATCGTCGGATCGGCGCTGTCGAGGGTGAGCTTCTCGTCCGGATAGAGCGGCGTGAGATTGTCGAAATTGACCCGGTGCCTCACCGCGTCGGGGTCGTCGTAATTGACCTGGGAAAGCCGCACGAGGGCGAAATAGCGCTCGCCGTCCTTCGGCCCGCGGATCTCGCCTTCGACCGTGTCGCCGGTCCTCAGCCCGAACTTGCGCACCTGGTTGGGCGCGACGTAGATGTCGTCGGGGCCCGCGAGGTAATTGGCTTCGGGCGAGCGAAGGAAGCCGAAGCCGTCGGGGAGCACCTCGATCGTCCCCTGCCCCATGATCTCCTGCCCGTTCTCGGCCTGGACCTTGAGGATCGAGAACATCAGCTCCTGCTTGCGCAGCGTCGATGCACCCTCGATGCCGAGCTCCTCGGCCATGGCGACGAGATCGGCGGGGGATTTTTGCTTCAAATCTTTGAGATGCATTGGGGATACTCAAATAGGAATGGTCGACAGGCCGCGCGGGAATGGGGATTTCGGCGGCTGGGGATGCCTACGCGGACGGCAGGCGAACGACTTGACGGGCGTTAGGCTCCGCGATTTTTCAAGTCAAGGCGAGAGAGATACGTCATCCCAGCGAAGGCTGGGATCCCGGCGGGTGAAGGGCGTCGGTGCCCTTCGCCCCATGGGGCCCCAGCCTTCGCTGGGGCGACGCTAGTCAGAACGGCCTGACGATGACCAGGACGACGATGAGCACGACCGCGAGGCCGGGCACTTCGTTCATCATTCGAAGCGCCTTGCCGCTGAGCGGGCGCTCGCCCCGCGCCAGCTTGCGGCCATAGCCGACCATCCAGCCGTGATAGGCGGACAGCGCGACGACCAGGACGAACTTCGCCTGGAACCAGCCGAGGACCCAGGCCTCGTTGATCCAGGCCAGGCTCAGCCCGAACACCCAGACGAGCAGCATCGCCGGGGTGATGATGATGCGCCTGAGCTTGCGCTCCCGCTCGATCCAGCGCGCTTCCTCGGCCGATCCGGGTGCCGCCTCCTGGTGGTAGACGTAGAAGCGCGGAAGCATGAACAGGCCCGCGATCCAGAAGATCACGAAGATGACGTGGCCGGCCTTGATCCAGGCGTAGGTCAAGCTGAGCGCCGTTCCGATGTCATCGATCACGCGCGCACCAGCTCGATGAGCTTTTCGACGTGTCCGATCGGCGTGTCCGGCAAGATGCCATGCCCCAGGTTGAAGACGTGCGGCCGCTCCGCAAGGCTAGATAGGATGCGTGCCACCCCGCTTTCAAGCGCCTCGCCGCCGGCGATCAGGGCCAGCGGGTCGAGATTGCCCTGGACCGGCAGGCCCGGCGGGAGCACCGCGTTCGCCCAGGCCGGGTCTACCGTCTCGTCGAGGCCGACCGCATCGACTCCGGTCTCGCGCGCATAGGCCGCCAGCTTGCCACCGGAGCCCTTGGGAAAGCCAATCACCGGCGTGGCCGGGTGGCGGGCCTTGAAGGCGGCGACAAGCGCCGCGGTCGGAGCGATAACCCAGCGTTCGAACTGCGCGGGCGAGAGGCTCCCGGCCCAGCTGTCGAACAATTGCACCGCTTCGACCCCGCTTTCGACCTGGCGGGAAAGATAATCGACGGTGAGCCCGGCGATGGCGTCGACGATCGCCTCGAAGGCGGCGGGATCGCGGTAGGCGAGCCGCCTCGTCTCGCCCTGATCGCGGCTGCCCTGGCCGGCGACCATGTAGGTCGCGACCGTCCAGGGGCTGCCGGCGAAGCCGAGGAAAGTGGTGCTTTCCGGCAACTGGCCGGCCACTTTCTCCACAGTTTGGTAGACGGGCTCCAAACGCTCCCCGGCCGAGTCGAGCCCGGCCAGCGCCGAGTCGACCAGAGCCGGCGACAGGCGCGGCCCTTCCCCGGCTTCGAAGCGCAGGTCCTGGCCTAGGGCGAAGGGCACCATCAAGATGTCGGAGAACAGGATGGCGCCGTCGAAGGCGAACCGCCGGATCGGCTGAAGGGTCACCTCGGCCGCCGCCTCCGGATCCTGGACGAGGTCGAGGAAGCCCCCCTTGTCGGCCCTCAAAGCGCGGTATTCGGGCAGGTAGCGGCCCGCCTGCCGCATCAGCCAAATGGGAGTTTTCCCGGCTTTTCGGCCGCTTAGCACGCTCAGCAGGGGCTTTTCGGCCAGGGCCATGAGGAAGGAAGGCTCCGCTCTACTCTCTATAAGATTCTTATTTAAAGAGAGTCAGTAGTAGGTTGTAGGAAGGCGCGTCGCGGGGTTTATTGGCTCCACCCGATTTTGCAAACAGCTTGACTCTGGGCGGTTGGCGGAAGCCTGCGGATTCGCGCCATCCATCCCCGCTTTCCACAGGCGAGTGTCAGGAACTTTTTCACCTTTGCGAAACTGTGGACCGATTCCGGATTGCGGGGAGAAAGCCCGCGCTTGCAACGCTCCCGAGGCTTAAGCTAGCGATTTCCCCATGCTTATCCACAGGCGAATTCGGGGATGACCCTGCTTCATCTCCATCTCCTGTCGGATTCGACGGGTGAGACTCTCGAGGTCATCGCCAACGCCTGCCTCGCGCAATTCGAGGGCGTCGACGTCCGCCGCCACCTGTGGCCGATGGTTCGCTCCGAAGGGCATCTCGACCGGGTCCTGGACGATGTCGAGCGCAGGCCCGGGCTCGTCCTCTATACGCTCGTGAACAATACGCTCAGGCGCGATCTCGAGCAGAAGACCCGGCGCCGCGGCATTCACGCCGTCGCCGCCCTCGACCCGGTGACCCATGCGCTCTCGGTCGTCCTCGGCCGCGAGGCGGCGGGCCGCCCGGGCCGCCAGCACGCCCTCGACGCCGCCTATTTCGCCCGGGTCGACGCGATCCAGTTCACCATCGCCCATGACGACGGAATCGGCTCCGAGAATTGGGAGGAGGCCGACATCGTCCTCGCCGGCGTTTCGCGCACGTCCAAGACCCCCACCGCCATCTATCTCGCCAACCGGGGCTTCAAGGTGGCGAACATCCCGCTGGTGCCCGAGGCGCCGCCGCCGCCGTCGCTCTTCTCGCTCGAGCATCCGCTCGTCGTCGGCCTCACCACCAATCCCGACCGCCTGGTCCAGATCCGCCGCAACCGGCTGCTCGCCCTCAACCAGGCGCCGGAGACCGACTATGTCGACCTCGAGGCCGTCAACGCCGAACTCGCCTTCGCCCGCCGTCTGTTCGCGGACAACGGCTGGCCGGTGATCGACGTCACCCGCCGCTCGATCGAGGAAACCGCCTTCGCGATCGTCAAATTGTGCAACGAGCGCACCGACGCCGCGGCGGCCGGCGCGTGAGGCTCCTCCTCGCCTCGAAGAGCGAAGCGCGCCGGAAGATGCTCGAGGCCGCGGGGGTGCCGTTCGAGACGGTCGAGGCGGAGCTGGACGAGGCGGCGGCGAAAGGCGGGCTCGAGGCCGCCGGCTTCGACCCGAGAGGAATTGCCGAGGAACTGGCCCAGCTGAAGGCGCTGTCGGTCCAGGCGGCAAGCGATGCGCTCGTGCTCGGATCGGATCAGACCCTGGAACTCGACGACGGCAGCATGATGAGCAAGCCGGGGTCGCGCGAAGAAGCCTATGAGCAGCTGGCGATTCTCAGCGGCCGCACCCATTTGCTCCATTCGTCGGCGGTTGTCGCTCAGGCCGGCGAGGCGGTTTGGTGGCATTGCGAAACAGTCGAGATGACGATGCGCCACTTCGGCGAGGACTTCCTTCGCGACTATCTCGACCGGGAATATGAGCAGGTGCGCTGGAGCGTCGGCGGCTACCGGATCGAGGGCATGGGCGCGCAATTGTTCGAGCGAATCGAGGGCAGCCATTTCGCAATCCTCGGAATGCCGCTCCTCCCTTTGCTCGGCTATCTTCGCGAGCGGGGGCTTCTGAAAAGCTGATGGGCGTCCCCTATGCCGAGGTGATCGGCGATCCGGTCGTCCACTCCAAGTCGCCGACCATCCACAAATTCTGGCTCGCCAGGCTCGGCCTGGACGGGGATTATCGAGCGACCCGGGTCCCGGCCGGGAATCTGCGTTCCTACCTCGAGGCGCGTCGCGGCGATCCCGACTGGCGCGGCTGCAACGTCACCATGCCGCTCAAGCAGGCGGTCGTGCCCCTTCTGGACGAGGTGGAGGAGGGACTGCCCTCCCTCAATTGCGTCATCCCTCGCGGCGGCGGCCTCGTCGGCTTCGACACGGACAGGGAGGGGATAAGCGAGGCGACCTCGAATTGGCTTTTCGCCCCGACCGAAAACGCCGTCTGCCTGATCGGCGCCGGCGGCGCGGCGCGGGCGTTCGTCGCCTCGATTCCGGTCGAATGCGCGTTCGATCTGCGCGTGCTGGCCAGGGATCCGCGCCGAGCGGCGAGATTGCTCAAGAGCCTGGGCGTGGACGGTGCGGCTCTCTGGATCGACGACGCGGAGCGCGCGCTCGTCGACTGCGCCGCCGTGATCAATGCCAGCCCCCTTGGAATGACGGGGTTTCCGCCGATGCCCGACACGGTCCTCGACAGCCTTTGCGGCCTCCGGCGGGGAGGCTATGTGCTGGACATGGTGACGTCGCCGGTCGAAACCGTCCTGCTCCGGCGCGCTCGCGAGGCCGGCCTGACGGCCGTCGACGGCCTCGCGGTGCTGATCGGCCAGGCCCGCCGCGCCTTCGAGCGTTTCTACGGGCTGCTGCCGAGCCGGGCCTGTGACGAGGAATTGAGAGCCTTGCTCGCCCGATGATCGTCCTCGGCCTCACCGGCTCGATCGGCATGGGCAAGTCGACCGTGGCGAAGATGTTCGCCGACGAGGGCGTGCCGGTGTTCGACGCCGATTCGGCGGTGCACAGGCTGCAGGGGCCGGAGGGAGCGCTGGTCGAGGCGATCGAGGCGCATTTTCCCGGCACCACCGGACCCGAGGGCGTGAATCGCTCAGCGCTGGCCGAGCGGGTGCTTGGCGAGCCCGAGGCGCTCCGGCGACTCGAGGCGCTGGTCCACCCGGCGGTGGCCCGTGAGCGGGTGGCGTTCCTGGCCGGCCATCGGGCCGAGCCGGTCGTCGTCCTCGACATCCCGCTCCTCTTCGAAGCCGGCGGCTCGGAGCAGGTCGACAAGGTCGCCGTCGTCTCCGCCCCGGCCGATGTTCAGCGCGAGCGGGTCCTCGCCCGTCCCGGCATGACCGCGGATAAATTCGAGAAGATCCTCGCCCGCCAGCTTCCGGACGAGGAGAAGCGCGCCCGGGCCGACTTCGTCATCCCCACCGGCGGCTCCCTCGACGAGACGCGACGAGCGGTTCGCCGCATCCTCGCTTGCCTCCTCCCGCCCGCCGATTCATAGTCGAAGCCATGCGGGAAATCGTCTTCGACACCGAGACCACGGGCCTCAGCCCGCTCGCCGGCGATCGGGTCGTCGAGATCGGCTGCGTCGAGCTTTTCAACCGGGTCGAGACCGGCCGGACCTTTCATGCCTATTTCAATCCCGAGCGGCCGATGCCGAGCGGCGCCGAGGCGGTGCATGGACTCACCGACGCCTTCCTCGCCGACAAGCCTCGCTTCCGCGACCGCGCCCGGGAGCTGCTCGATTTCCTCGGCGACTGTCCGCTGGTCGCGCACAATGCCGGCTTCGATTTCGGCTTCCTCAACCACGAGCTCAACAATTGCGGGCATCCGCTGATCTGCATGTCGAGGATGGTCGACACGCTTCAGCTCGCCCGAAGCCGCCATCCCGGCGCCAAGCACAGCCTCGACGCGCTCTGCACCCGCTTCGGAGTCGACCGCAGCCTTCGAGTCAAGCACGGCGCCCTGATCGACGCCCAGCTGCTCGCCCAATGCTATGTCGAGCTCACCGGCGGCCGCCAGATCGGGCTGACCCTCACCGACATCGTCGCCGAGCCGATCGCCCGGGATGACATGGCCGGCGTCGGCGAGATCGAGCCGATCGTCATCGAGGTCCGGCCTCCGCGCGCCCACGGGCCGACCGAGGAGGAGCTTCAGGCGCACGCCCACTTCCTGTCGACGCTTGCCAATCCCATATGGCATCGGCTGGACGGGCGCGGTTGACGTTGAGCCGCGGCGGCGCCTAATCCGCGCCGGCCCTTTGCTGGAGAATGAAATGGATATCCGCGTCTCGGGCCACCAGGTCGATACCGGCGAAGCTCTGCGCGAGCGGGTCGCGACCCGGCTGACCGCCGCCGCCGAGAAATATTCGTCCCGCCTGGTCTCGGCCCAGGTGACGTTCGGCAAGGGCCCGCACGATCACGGCTTCACCTGCGAGATCGTCGCTTATGCGCCGCAGGGCGTGGTGCTGAAGGCGGCGGACCGCGCCGCCACGGCGCCGGCGGCCTTCGATTCGAGCGCTGACAAGATCGAGAAGCAGCTGCGCCGGCACACGCGCCGGCTCAAGGATCACCATGCCGACGCCGCCGCCGAGCTCGAGGCGGCCGAGGGCTTCGGCTACCGACGAGGCGGGGCCGAGTCGCCCGGCGCTTGATCCGCCCGGCGAGCGAGCCTCGCTATCCTTTTCCATTCCCAGCGCGGCTTCCCGCGCGACCGCATCCGGTGGATCGATTGGATCGATGAACGACATGACCGACATCCTCACCGTCGACCGGGTCGATGCCGGGATGACCGTTCCGAACAAGAAGGGCCTGTTCCAGCTGCTCGCGGTCGCCGCGGCGCGCCGGACGGGGCTCGATTCGAAGACCATCGCCGCCGCCCTGAGCGAGCGCGAGAAGATCGGCTCGACCGGGTTCGGCGGCGGGGTCGCGATCCCGCACGCTCGGATCGAGGGCCTGAAGGGCGTGTTCGGCTATTTCGTCCGGCTGACCGCGCCGGTCGATTTCCATTCCGTCGACACAATGCCGGTCGACCTGGTCTTTCTGATCCTGTCGCCGCCCGACGCCGGCGCCGACCATCTGAAGGCGCTGGCGTCGGTCAGCCGGGTGCTGCGCGATCGTGCCACGGTCGCCAAGCTGCGCGGCGCGCGGTCGAGGGACGCCCTGTTCGCCTTGCTGTCCGGAGTCGAAAACCGAGATGCCGCCTGAGGCCGAGGCCGGTGCGGCGGCGCACTTCCGGGCGCTCGAATCGCTCTATCGCCACGCCCCGGTCAACGGCCTGTTCGAATCGCGGCTGGAGATCGTCGAGAGGGGCTTCGCCCGAATCACGTTCGAGATCGCCGAAGGTCTCTACCACGCCGCCGGGGCCGCCCACGGGACGCTCTACTTCAAGATGATGGACGACGCGGCCTTCTATGCCTGCAACAGCCTCGTCACCGACCGTTTCCTGCTCACCACCGCCTTCAACCTGCTGTTCACCCGGCCGCTCCGCGCCGGCCGGGCGACCGTCGAGGGCCGCTGGGCAAGCGGCAAGCGGCGCGTGTTCGTCGGCGAGGCCCGGCTGATCGACTCGGACGGCCAGCTCGCCGCCAGCGGCACCGGCACCTTCATGCGGTCCCACATCCCGCTCAGCGGGCTGCCCGGCTATTCGGCCGGGTGATGGAGCCGCGAATCACCGCGTCGGTGGTGGCAGGGGGCCTGATCCGCAAGGCCGAAGGCGAAGGCGGGTTCGGAGCGGTCCTCGCCAAGGGCGACGCCACCTCCGGCTCGATTCTCGTTATCCTCCTCGAAAAAGGCGCTAATCCGCGGCTGTTCGAGCGCCTCCTCCAGCCGGAGGGCCGCTACGCCTGGCAGGAGAGCGGAAGCCAACGCATTGAAAATCCTCGGGAAGTTCCGGATTTTATCGCACGGCTGAGGCGTTTCGACCCGGATTCCTGGTTGATTGAACTGGACGTCCCGTCTGCCGAACGGTTCGCCGCTGAAATGAACGCGGTCGATTGACTCTGCTGCAGCGCACAACCTAGCCGGAACCCGTCCTTCGAGAGCGGGGGGCCGCAACGAGCCCGGGGTATTGGGAGGGGGCGGCCACGCGAGACGGAAGGCGGCCCGGGATGCGCATTCTTCACAGGCATCCGGCGTGGGACGCTCGCCGCACTGACTAGAGATTGAATGATCCGCTTTTTCCGAGCCGCGTCCTTCGCGGCCGCTACTTTCGTTTTCGTCTTCGGCGCCCCCTCCCTGGCGTGGGAGCTGACCGGCTCGCCCCTGCCGACCGTCCTTGCCGAGCCCGCCGCCGAAATCTCCGGCCCGGTCGGCGCTCCGCCGCCCGCCGCCTCGGCCCCGCCCGTCGCGGCCGCGGATCCCGCTCCGGCCGCGGAACCCGAGAAGCCGGCTCCAAGCAGCCTCGACGAGCTCGTCGACCGCCATGCCAGCGCCCGGACCGCGGATGCGCAGCACGAATGCCTCGCCGGCGCGGTCTATTTCGAGTCGAAGGGCGAGCCGCTCCGCGGCCAGCTCAGCGTCGCCGAGGTCATCCTCAACCGCGCCCGCTCCGGCCGCTTCCCCGCCTCGGTGTGCGGAGTGGTCAAGCAGCGCGGCCAGTTCTCGTTCGTCCGCAGCGGCCGGATCCCGGCGGTCGCGCGGGCCTCGCTGGCCTGGAAGCGCGCCGTCGCGATCGCCCATATCGCCCGCGAGAAGCTGGCCGACGGCGGCGCCCCGCGCGCTCTCTTCTTCCACGCCCGCTACGTTTCGCCGCGCTGGCGGCTGACCAGGGTAGCAGCGGTCGGGAACCACATATTCTACCGTTGAGGCTTTTCTCCGTTCCCGATTCATTCTAGCCTGGGCCCATGGCCGCCCGTCCGAGTCTCCAGCCCGAACTATGCTTCGCCGACGCGCCGCCCGCGGCTCGCGACGTGGCGCGCGGAGTGACCCGGCTGTTCTTCAACCGGGACATGTTCGCGCTCTGCGAGGTGCCGCTGCCCAACGGCCGGCGCGCCGACATGATGGCAATCGATTCGGGCGGCCTCATCACCATCGTCGAGATCAAGGTGTCGCGGGCCGACCTGATGAGCGACTGCAAGTGGAACGACTATCTCGGCTATTGCGATCGTTTCTTCTGGGCGGTGCCGGCAAGCTTCGACCTGAGCCCGTTCGACCAGCCGGGCTTCCAGCCCGAGCATTGCGGCCTGCTCGTCGCCGACCGCTACGATGCCGCGGTGGTGCGCGAGGCGCCGCTCAGGAAGCTGCCGGCGGCGCGCCGCAAGGCCGAGACCCTGCGCTTCGCCCGCCGAGCCGCTCGGCGGCTGGTCGGGGATCTCGATCCTGGGCTGGCGGGATTCGCCTAAGCCACCGTCATTGCGAGCAAAGCGAAGCAATCCAGTCAGCGTCCGTCGCAGGCGCAGGACTGGATTGCTTCGTCGCTTCGCTCCTCGCAATGACGGCTACTTGGTCGGCCCCGCGGCCGGCTTCGCCGGGGCGACCTTCGCCTCGAGCAACTTGAGCACCGCTCCGGCGCGCGGATCCTGGCGGGCGTAATCGAGCGCCGACATGCCGGCGACATTGTCGGTGCGCTTGGGATCGGCCCGGCGGGCGAGCAGCAGGCGGACCATCGCCAGGTCGCGCCGCTGGGTGGCGAGGATCAGCGGGGTCTCGCCGCGGCCGTTGGCGAGGTCGGCGCTGGCCCGGCGCGCGAGCAGCTGCTCGGCGCCCTCGAGCCAGCCGATCTGGGCCGCGAGCGTCAGCGGCGTGTCGCCGCGGTTGCTCTGGATGTCGGGTCGGGCGCCCTTGCCGAGAAGGAAGGCCAGCCAGGTCAGGTCCCTCGCCCGCACCGTATAATGAAGCGCGCCCTCGCCGTTGGTGCGGTCTCGGCTGTTGATGACGATCGGGCCGGTGGCGCTTCCGACCAGCTCGTTGACCTTGGCGCCGTCCCGGTCCCTGACCGCCTTGAGGAAGGTATAGCTGTCCGAATAGGTCAAACCGCCCTGGGCCGCGGCGGCTGTCGGAACGGCCGCCAGAGCCAGCGCCATCGACGCCGCGAACGCGCGGCCGAACCTGTTATCCACTCTTGTTTCCCCGTCTCGACTTGTTCGCGCCGCTATAGCAAGGCAAGCCTGCCTCCGCCATGAACGAAGTTTCCAAGACTCGCGCCGCGACGATCGCTTGCCTGCTCCTGGCGCTGGTCCTCGCCGGCTGTTCGGCGGACAGAGGCGAGCCGCCGCTCAAGGGCGCGGCGATCGGGGGACCGTTCGCGCTGACCGACCAGGACGGCCGGCCGAAGACCGACCGCGATTTCGCGGGGCGCTACCGGATCATGTATTTCGGCTTCACCCATTGCCCCGACGTCTGCCCGACCGATCTCGCGATCCTCGGCCAGGCGCTGCGCCGGTTCGAGAAAAGCGACCCGGCGCGGGCCGCCCGGGTCGTCCCGGTCTTCGTCAGCGTCGATCCCGAGCGCGACACCCCGGCGGTGCTCAAGGACTATGTCGCCGCTTTCCACCCGAGGCTGGTCGGCCTCACCGGAACGCCGGCGCAGATCGCCGATACCGTCAAGCGATACGGCGCCTACGGCCAGAAGGAGGCCCCGGAGGCGGGCGGCGGCTACAACGTCAACCACAGCCGCCTCGCCGAATTGATCGGGCCCGGGGGGGAGCCGATCGCGCTCCTGCCCTACGACAAGGGCGCCGAGGCGGTGGCAGCCGAACTCGACCGGTGGGTCGAATGAACTTCTGGGAAAAGCCGCTGGCGGCGCTCGACCGCGGCGAATGGGAGGCGCTGTGCGACGGCTGCGGCAAATGCTGCCTTCACAAGCTCGAGGACGAGGAGACGGGGGCGATCCATGCCACCAACGTCGCCTGCAGGCTGCTCGACCGGCACAGCGCGCGCTGCACGAACTACCGCGGCCGCAAGGCCTTCGTGCCCGATTGCGTGCGCCTGACCTCCTCGAAGGTCGCAAATCTGGCCTGGCTGCCCTCGACTTGTGCCTACCGTCTGCGATTTGAGGGGAAGCCCTTGCCGGAATGGCATTACCTAATCTCCGGCGACCGCGAGGCCGTGCACCGCGCCGGCATGTCGGTCCGCGGCTGGACCGTCGCCGAGGACGAGGCCGGCGACCTCGAGCATCATCTGGTTGAGCGTGGGCTTTGAGGTCTCTCTGAGGATATCGCCGACGGCGCGAAGGATGCGGCTCAAGGTCGACCGGCGCACCGGCGAGGTCGTGCTGACCATTCCGAGGCGGGCGTCGCGCCGGCAGGCGCTGGCCTGGGCCGAGGGCCATCGCGCCTGGATCGAGACTCAGCTGGCGCAGGTGGCGCCCGCCGTGCCCATCGTCCCCGGGGCGAACGTCCCCCTCTACGACCTCCCCCATCGGATCGACTGGATGCCCGACCGGCCGCGCACTCCGAAGCGCGAGGAGGGACGGCTGGTCGTCGGAGGCCCCGCCGAGGGCCTGGAAAACCGGCTGCTGCGCTGGCTGCGCCGCCATGCGCTGGACGTGCTGGCCGGCGAGACCGCCGAGTTCGCCGCCAAGGCCGGGGTGACCGTGAGCCGGGTCGGAGTCGGAGACCCGCTGTCGCGCTGGGGCAGCTGCTCGGCGAGCGGAGGGATACGCTACAGCTGGAGGCTGATCCTCGCGCCCGAATGGGTTCGGCGCGCCACCGTCGCCCATGAGGTCGCGCACAGGGTCCATATGAACCACGGCCCCGATTTCCACCGGCTGGTAGAGCGCCTGCTCGGCGCCGATCCGAGGCCGGCCCGGCTATGGCTCCGACGTCATGGGCCCGTCCTCCACCGGCTCGGGCGGGCGGACTGAACGGCGGTCGGGGCGGGGCGCGTCGCGGTCCCGCCGCGGCGGCGGCTCGGGACGGACCCGGTCGGTCGCCCGGTCGATGAAGTCCTGGTCGAGCCGATCCTCGTCGTCGGGGGGCGGGGCCGGCTCGTCGTCGCGCGGCAGCGACGGCGGGATCGGTCCGGCCGGCCCGCTGCCGTCGGGGTTGACGAAGACGCCGTTGTCCGGCGCCTCGAACCAGGTTTCCTCGTCGGGCTCGGTGATCGCCCATTCCGGAGTCTGCACCTCGATCTCGAACGCCTCCGCCGGCCGGTTGGCGACGGCTCGGGTCATGAAGTCGTGGAAGGCCCGCGCCGGCGCCCGTCCGCCCTGGAGCCCCGGTATCGCCTTGTTGTCGTCCCGGCCCATCCAGATGCCGGTGGTCAGCCCGCTCGAGAAGCCGAGGAACCAGCCGTCCTTGTTCGAGCTGGTCGTTCCGGTCTTGCCGGCGACGGGACGGCCGATCTGGGCTGCCCGAGCGGTTCCGGTCAGCACCGCGGCCTGGAGCAGGTCGGTCATCTGAGCCGCGACCCACGGCGCCACCAGCACCCGGCCCTCGGCCGGCGGGTGCTGGTAGAGGATGGCGCCGTCGGCGGTCGTTACCCGCTTGATTCCATAGGGCATGACCGCATTGCCCTTCGCCGCCACCGACGCGAAGGCCCGGGTCATGTCGAGCAGCCTTACCTCCGAGCTGCCCAGGGCCATCGACGGATGGGTGACGACCGGGGTGGTGATCCCGAAGCGCTGCGCCATGTCGGCGACGGTGCGGAAGCCGACCTCCTGGGCGAGCCGAACGGACACGGTGTTGATCGACTGGGCGAAGGCCTGGCGGAGCGGCACCTGGCCGGCGAAGGTGCGGTTGTTGTTGCGCGGGCTCCAGCCGTTGATCGTGATCGGCTCGTCCGAGACGAGGTCGTCCGGCTTGTAGCCCGCCTCGATCGCCGCGAGGTAGACGAACAATTTGAAGGCGGAGCCGGGCTGGCGGTTGGCCTGGGTGGCGCGGTTGTAGAGCGAGCGGACATAGTCGCGGCCGCCGATCATCGCCCGCACCGAGCCGTCCCGGTCGAGCGCCACCAGGGCGCCCTGGGCGCCAGCGGGGGTGACGGCGTTGATCACCTGATCGCCGAGGCGCTGCATGTTCGGATCGAGCGTCGTCCAAACCTCGATCGGCTCGACCGTCTCGTCGATCAGCGTGTCGAGCTGCGGAAGCACCCAGTCGGTGAAGTAGCGGACGCTGTTGGGCGTGGCGGTCGGAATGATCTTCACTTCCGCCGGCTCGGCGGAGGCGGCGGTGGCCGCGCTGATGTCGCCATTCTCCTGCATTAGCCGGATGACCACGGCGGCCCGGCTGCGCGCGGCCTCGGCATCGGCAGAAGGTGCGTAATTGGACGGCGCCTTGACCAGGCCGGCGATGATCGAGGCTTCCGACAGGCTCAGCGTCCTCGCGCTGTGGCCGAAGAATTTGCGCGAAGCGGCGTCGATGCCGTAGGCGCCGCCGCCGAAATAGACGCGGTTGAGGTAGAGCTCGAGGATCTGGTCCTTCGAGAAGCGCCGCTCGAGCGCCAGTGCGAGAACGCCCTCGCGCACCTTGCGGCCGAAGGTCCGGCTGTTGGTCAGGAAGATGTTGCGGGCGAGCTGCTGGGTGATCGTCGAGCCGCCCTGGGTCCAGCGTCCCTTCTGGAACCGGACCTTGAAGGCGCGCGCCGTGCCGATCGGATCCACCCCCGGATGGGACCGGAAACGCTTGTCCTCGACCGCGACCATCGCCGCCTTCATGATCTCGGGTATCTCGTCGTAGCGCAGCCAGTTGCCGAAGCTCGGCCCGGAAGCGAGCAGGATCGAGCCGTCGGCGGCGCGCACCCTTATGGTCTGGCCGAGATCGTCGCGGCGGATCAGCTCCTGGTAGCTGGGCAGCGAGCTCATCGCGACGCCGACCGCGACGATCAGGGCGACGAGCGCGAGCAGGCCGCCGTAAAGGCCGATCTTCAGGACGGTGATCAGAGTCCGGCGAATGCGGGACGGCGGGGAAGCGACACTGGCCATTGCGAGCGCAGACTAGGGCGTCGCCAGTCGGGCGACAAGGGACGGGGAAGGGAGAAGCGGAGGAGGAGTCGGGCAGGACCCGTCATTGCGAGGAGCGCAGCGACGCGGCAATCCAGCTACGGCGCCAGCGTCTCGCCCGGACTGGATTGCTTCGCTGCGCTCGCAATGACGGCTGCCGCAGTCATTTCTTCGGCTTGAAGTCCAGCGAGCAGCTGTTGATGCAATAGCGCAGGCCGGTCGGCCCGGGCCCGTCGGGGAAGACGTGGCCGAGATGGCCGTCGCAGCGCGCGCAGCGGACCTCGACCCGGCGCATGCCGTGGCTCATGTCGGCATGCTCGCTGACCGTCGGCGCCGCCGGCTCGGTGAAGCTCGGCCAGCCGCTGCCGCTGTCGAACTTGGTCCGGCTGTCGAACAGCAGCTCGCCGCAACCGGCGCAGCGATATTCGCCGTCCTCGTGATTGTGGACGTAGCGGCCTGCGAAGGGCGGCTCCGTGCCCGCCTCGCGGAGCACGTGATATTGCTCCGGGCTCAGCTTCTCGCGCCACTCGCGCTCCGAAAGGGCCGCATGATCCCGCACCTGATCCGCCATCTGGCTCCCTCATTCCTCCATTGTCGTCGAAGCCGCCTCAACGGTTCGGCGCCGCGACAGGTTGCGATTCATCAGCAGATAGACCGGAACGCCGCTCAGCAACAATGCGAGGCCCCAGCCGGTCGCCTCCAGCCCCGCCCCGTAGAAGGTCCACAAGGCGAACAGAGTCCCGCCGCCGGCGGTCGCTACCACCAGGGCGCCGCCGACCGCGCCGCGGCGTCGGAGGACGAGAACCGAGAGCGCGGCGAGCAGGTAGAGCACCAGGGTCGCGGCGGTGGCGAGGAGGATCATGAACTCGAACAGCGCCGCCATGCCGCGGCTGAGGTTGGTCGCGATCAGGGCGCAGCTGAGGCCGCAGCCGAGCGCGTGGCCGACGACGGGGTGCCGGCCCGGTTGAGTCTGGCGAAGGCGGCGGGGAAGACGCCGCTTCGCGCCAGCGCCAGCGGGACCTCCGCCTGGACGAACACCCAGCCGTTGAGGGCGCCGAGCGCGCTGATCGCCGCGAACAGGGCGACGAGCTGGGCGGGCCCCGGGCCCCAATAGCGCCCGATCAGGTCGGCGAGCGGCGCCGGCGACCGCGCCGCTTCCGCGGCCGGGAGGAGCAGGAAGACGGCGCCGGTGACGAGCAGATAGACCGCTCCCACCAGGAACGTGCCCACGAGGGTCGCGCGAGGCACGGTGCGCTGCGGGTCGCGGACTCGACCCGCCGGCATCGTCGCCGATTCGAATCCCAGCATCGCCCACAAGGTGAGGGTCGCCGCGGCCGCGACCGAGGAGGGGAGGAGCGGCGCCGGAGCGAGCCCGCCGGCCGCCTCGCCATGGCCTCCCAGGACGATCGCGGCGAGCGCGACGACCGCGATCAGGGGCAGCAGCTTGAGGATCGTCGTCGCCACCTGGACCTCGCCCGAGGCTTTCGCGCCGCGGGTCGCGATCAGGGTGAAGAGGATGACGAAGCCGGCCGCGGCGAGCGGACCGGCGGAGAAAGGGGCGAAGAATCCGGGCGCGAGCGAGGAAAGGTAGCTGACCGCCCCGACCGAAACCGCGGCGTTCGTCACCCAGGACGAGATCCAGTAGCTCCACATGACGAAGAAGGCGGCGGGCGCGCCGAGGGCGGGCCGGATATAGTCATAGGGTCCGCCCGCCTCCGGCAGCGCCCGGGCGAGGGCGGCGAAGACATGGGCGAGGCACAGGCAGCCCGCGATCGTCACCAGCCAGCCGGCGACGGCGTTGGCGCCGTAGGGCGCGAGCGCGGCGGAAAGCAGGAAGATGCCGCTGCCGATGGTGTTGCCGACGACGAGGGCGAGGCAGATCCAGAAGCCGAAGGCGCGCTTGGGACCGGTGTCGGGTGTCGCTGCCATCCCCCCTCTTCGGGGGACATCATGCCAAGCCGTCCCCCGGACGGCTTCTTATCGGCATGATGTGGTGCGGTCGAGAAGACTCGAACTTCCACGGCCTTTCGGCCACAGCGACCTCAACGCTGCGCGTCTACCAGTTCCGCCACGACCGCACGTGATTGCCCCCGGACGGGTTCCGGGGCCGGTAGGAGCGGGGCCTCTAGCAAAGGGGACGGGGGTGCGCAATGGCTTCAGGAACCGTCATTGCGAGGAGCGCAGCGACGAAGCAATCCAGTCGCGGCGCCTCTCTCAGGCTCAGCCTGGATTGCTTCGCTCCGCTCGCAATGACGGGGCGAGCCTAACCCTTCCGCTTCCCCTTCGCCGGGAGCGGGCGCATCACCTGGGCCAGGGCCATCGCGGCGACCTTGCGGCCGATCTCCTCGCCCGCTTCGTTGGAGAAACGATAGTGGACTCCGCCATAGGTGCGCGAGATCGACACCTCCCTCACCCAGTCGTCGAGGCTCGGCACGACCTGGACGATGCTGTTGGGGATCGAGCGGGAATGGACCCGGACTCCGCCCGGCGGAGAATCGCCCACCTCGCTCTTGAGCACCGCCGCGGTCGAGGCGGCGAAGGTGCAGTGGGCGCAGGGATATTCGGGATGGTTGGGAGTGGCGATCAGCGGCTCCCACGCCGGATCCTCCTGAGTGGCGTCGTTGCCGTCGTCCGAGGCGTTGCGGATCGCGGTGATCGGCCGCCAGAAATTGTAGTGGAGCTTGGCCTCCGCATTGGCGATGCCGGCATCGTCGGTGACCATCGCGAGCAGCGCGAACATGCGGGCGTTCGCGACCGCGGAGCGGCCCTTCGCGTCGGCGATCAGGCGCAGGGTCGGAGTCATGTTGGGCGTGATCCGGTAGCGCGCCATCAGGGTCTGCTCGGGCGTCCGGCTGCTTCCCGTCTTGGCGCCGAGCCGGCGGATCTCCTCATAGTCGCGCGCCCAGCGTTCGCTGGTGAGCGCCGGCGGCGGCGCCGGCCGGACCGATTCGTAGCTCGGCAGGATCCAGGGCTTGAAGGTGGTGACGTAAGGCGCGAAGACCGGCAGCTGGGTGGCGGTCCAGGTGCCCGCGCTGGTCCGCGGCCGGTAGGGGACGGGCTTCCGGCCCGGGTCGAAGCCGCCGGCGGCCAGAGCGAGCTTCGCCGCCGCTTCGCCGATCGCCTTGCCTCGGTCGCGGGCGGCGGCGTCGGCCACGGCCATCATCGCGACGCTGTAGCTGTCGTCGAGCGCGGTCTTCTGGCCGGGAAAGTGGGCGAGAAGCACCTGATAGGCGGCGGTCGCCGCCGCGGCGTCCTGCGAGGCTCCCGCCTCGGCCGCAGCGGGCATTCCGAGATAGGATTCATAGCGCCGGTCGATCGCGTTCAGGGCCTCGAACATGGCGATGGCGACCTGGGTCTGGGCGCGGTCGTGCTCGCCGGTGCGCGGCGCGTCGGGCGGCGGCGCCGCGGCCGTCTGGATCGCCTGGGCGAAGTCGATCCATTCGCAGACCGTGTCGGCCGAGGCCGGCGACGCGGCGGCGAGCGAGGCGCCCGCCGCAAAAAGCCAGTATTTCCGCATGTGCAAATCCCCCGAAAAGCGCCTTCCCGGGGAAAGTAGCAGGCGAATCAGTAGAGGAACATCGGCATTCCCTCGACCCGCATCAAACGCGCACGATAGGTCAAGGGATCGTAGAGGCCGTTGACGTCGACCGACTTTCGGCCCTCGAGCAGGGTGCCGATCGGGACGTGGCCGTAATTGCCCCGGGTCAGGGTGACCATCCGCGCCGCCTCGCCGCGCTGGAGGAGCTGGATGGCGAGGCCGCCGAAGGCGAAGCCGACCATCCGGTCCATCGCGTCGGGCTCGCCGGCGCGCATCAGATAGGCCAGCTCCTGGATGACGGTACCGTGGCCGAGCCGCGCCTTGATCTCGGTGCCGAGCCGCTGGCCGATGCCGCCCTCGCCGCGGTCGCTGGCCGGCTTGGACAGCTCGGCGGCGTCGTCCGCCGCGCCCTTCAGGGTCGCCCCTTCCGAGACGACGCACATCGCATAGCCGGCCGGGTTCGACGACTTGTCCTCGGCGAGGAGGGGGAGGAGCACGTCGAGGTCCGCTGGAACCTCGGCGATGACGGTCCGGTCGACCTGCGCCAGGAAGCCGGCGAGGAGGGCGGTCTCGCCGCTTCGCCGTCCGAACAGTTCGACGACACCGATCCGCTCGTGGCTCTCGACCGTCGTCCTCAGCGCGTTGATCGCCTCGACCGAGCGGCTCACCGCGGTCGAGAAGCCGATGCAATAATCGGTGCCGTAGACGTCATTGTCCATCGTCTTGGGGATGGAGATGACGGGAACGCCCTGCGCGGCGAGGTGGGCGGAGAAGCGCAAGGTGCCGTCGCCGCCGAGCGTGATCATCGCGTCGATCCCGAGCCGGGTGAGGACGTCGATCACCCGCGCCGTCTGGTCGCCGTCGGCCAGGGTGCGCGGATCGGTGCGCGAGGTGTGGAGGATGGTCCCCCCCATCCGGTCGATGCCGCGGACGCCCTCGCGGGTCAGCTCGAGGCTGTTCGCCGCCACGCTCGCCGAGTCGCCGGGATCGATGGCAAGGACGCCCTCCCAGCCGCGCCGGAAGCCCGTCACCCGCCAGCCGAGGGCGTCGGCCGACAAGGTCACCGAGCGGATGCAGGGGTTGAGGCCCGGCACGTCGCCGCCGCCGGTCAGCAGGCCGATGCGCACCGGCTCAGCCCGCGGCCGGGAAGCCGAGGTGAAGCTTGGCGGCGCTCGCCGGCACGTCCATCTCGGCGCTGTTGAAGGTGGCGCTCTGGCCCGGCTGGAGCTCCGACACCGGCGGCGAGATCGACCAGCTGTGAATCGTCCTTCCGCCGGAGTCGCGAACCTCGGCGCGAAGCTGCGGGACTCGCTGTACCGACTGGGTGGGGTTGGTGATCCGGCCGGTGACGGTGAGCAAGGCGTTGCCGCTCGCCAGGGTGCGGTTCTCGGCCTGGAACTCGAGCTTGAGCGGGGTTCGGGTCCGGCCGGGCAGGGCGATATCGACCCCGAGCTCGGGAAGGCCGAACGAATAGACCGCGGCGGTCGCGGCCAGCATCAGGACCGCGGCGACGATCGCGGCCAGGGTCCAGAGGCGGGCGGGATTGCGGCGCGGCCGGAACGGCGGCTGGTGGGCGAAAGCGTCGTAATCCTCCGGCTCGGATGCCGACGCCGGCCCGAGCATCGAGGCGGACGGCCTCGCCGCGGCCGGTTCCCGGATCGGCGGCGGCGGCGAGGGAAGCGGCGGCGGGGGCGGCTGCCAGTCGGCGGCCATTCGCGGCGCCGGCGGCGGCTGAAGCCAGCTGTGGCGGCACGAAGCGCATCGCACCTGACGGCCGGACGGGC
Organism: Allosphingosinicella sp.; assembly: GCA_036386295.1. GTDB lineage: Bacteria > Pseudomonadota > Alphaproteobacteria > Sphingomonadales > Sphingomonadaceae > Allosphingosinicella. The sequence goes on along the minus strand of DASVVX010000006.1, from coordinate 31,207 downwards.
CAATCGCGCTGTCCGGCACCACGTAGCGCGTCTTACAGGCGGGACAGCTCAGGATCATCGGCGACTGGAGGTCCCAAAGGCGGGTGCTCGCGGCGAATCCAAGCACGCCGCGCCGCGCCATGCAAGCCATTGCGCCTACATTGAGTGGTTTACGGCCCCGCGCGGCGCATGCCATTGAAGCCGTGGAGCGGAGGTCGATCTGAGCAACGGCGGGAACATCGTCCAGTTCGATAATGTCGGACTGCGCTACGGGACCGGGGCGGAGACGCTTTCGGACCTGAGCTTCTCGCTGCGCCGCGGCGGCTTCTACTTCCTCACCGGTCCGTCCGGCGCCGGCAAGACCTCGCTGCTCAAGCTGCTCTACCTCGCCCAGCGGCCGAGCCGCGGCCTGATCAAATTGTTCGACGAGGACATCGTCACCATGCCGAGGAAGCGGCTTCCCGGCTTCCGGCGGCGGATTGGGGTGGTCTTCCAGGACTTCCGACTCGTCCACCACCTTTCCGCCTTCGACAATGTCGCCCTGCCGCTTCGGGTGGCCGGGGTCGACGAGAAGGATCTGCAGGGGCCGGTCAGCGAGATGATGGCCTGGGTCGGCCTCGGCCACCGCGCCAGCGCCAGGCCCGCCACCCTCTCGGGCGGAGAGCAGCAGCGGGTCGCCATCGCCCGGGCGGTCATCGCCCGCCCCGAGATGCTCGTCGCCGACGAGCCGACCGGCAACGTCGACCCGGAGATGGCCAAGCGCCTGCTCCACCTGTTCGACTCGTTGAACAAGCTCGGGACCACCGTCGTCGTCGCCACCCACGACCTCCACCTCATCTCGAGCATCGGCCGCTCCGAGATGCTCCGCCTCGACCGCGGCACGCTGCTCGACCCGACCGGCGCGCTTCGCCATCCGCCGCGGCGGGCCGACTCGTGAAAGGGGGCCAGCGCAGCTTCGGCGCCGCCGACCGCCGACTGCTCCCGGAAGGGCGGCTCGCCGGCCCGATGCCCTGGGTGATCGCCATCATGATGTTCCTGACGGTGATCGCGGCCGCGGCCGGCCTCGGCCTGAGCAGCGCCGCAGCGAGCCTCGGAGCGGGCCTCGGCAACCGGGTGACGGTGCAGGTGCTCGAGCCCAATCCCGACCGCCGCGAGGCCGAGGCGGCCCGAGCCCTCGAACGGCTGCGGCGGACGCCCGAGGTGGAGAGCGTCCGCCGGCTGCCGCCCGAGGAGATGGAGGCGCTGCTCGAGCCTTGGCTCGGCGCCGGAGCGCTGGACGGCGACCTTCCGATCCCGGCGATGATCGACGCGCGGCTCATCCCCGGCGCGCGCGCCGACACGTTGCGCTCCGCGGTGACCGAAGCCGCTCCGTCGGCGAGGATCGACGACAACGGCCAGTGGCTTGCGCCGCTCGGCCGGCTGATCTCGGCCCTGAAATGGCTTGCGCTCGGCCTCGTCGCCCTGATGATCGGCGCCACCGGCGCCACCGTCGTCCTCGCCGCCCGCGCCGCGCTCGACACCCATCGCAGCACCATCGAGGTGCTCCACCTGATGGGCGCCACCGACGTCCAGGTCGCCCGCCTGTTCCAGCGGCGGATCGCCCTCGACGCCTTGTTCGGCGGAGCCGTCGGCTTCGCGGCCGCGGCGCTCGCCCTGCTCGTCATCGGCCGGAGGATCGGCGCGCTCGGCTCCGATCTCCTCGGCTCCGCCAACTTTACCGGCACGAGCTGGCTTGCGCTCACGGCCTTGCCCGTGCTCGGAGTGGGGCTGGCCATGCTGGTCGCCCGGGCCACCATCCTTCGGGCGCTTGGGAGAATGTTGTGATCCGCCGCGCCGCCTCGGCCGTCCTTCTGCTCTACATCCTCGGCTATGCCCTGTTCGCCGTGCTGCTGCCGAGGCCCGCCGACGAGCATCCGACCGACGCCATCGTCGTCCTCACCGGCGGCGCCAAGAGGATCGAGCGCGGCCTGGCGCTGATGGAGAAGAAGCTGGCCAAGCGGATGCTGGTTTCCGGAGTCGCCCGAACCGTCCGCCCCGGGGAGCTCGCCGCCGAATATCAGGCCAACGAGGCGCTGTTCCGCTGCTGCGTCGACCTCGGCCGCGAGGCGGTCGACACCCGCTCCAATGCGGAAGAGGTGGCGCGCTGGATGGAGCGGCACAAATTCCGCTCGATGCGCCTCGTCACCACCGACTGGCACATGCCGCGCGCCCGCTTCGAGCTCTCCCGCCGGCTCGGCGGCGGCGTCGCGGTGGTCGGCGATGCGGTGGAATCCAATCCCAGCTTCGCCCAGCTCTTCACCGAATATAACAAATATCTGCTCCGCCGGTCCGCGGTCCTCGTCGGCATCTGATGAACCTCCTGAGGTCGCTGCTCTACGCGCTCGTCTTCTACCCGGGCAGCGTCCTCTACGTCCTCGCCGGAATCCTCGTCATCCCGCTGGGCCGGAACGCGGTGCGCCGGGTCGCCGACGCCTGGGCCGGCTTCAACCGCCTGTGCGCGCGCTTCCTGCTCGGCATCCGCAGCCGGGTCGAGGGCGAGGTGCCTGCCGGGCCGGTGCTGGTCGCGGTCAAGCACCAGTCGATGTTCGAGACTCTCGAGATCGCGCTCATTCTCGACACGCCGGCGACGGTGATGAAGAGCGAATTGGCCCGGATCCCGCTGTGGGGCCGGCTGACTCGCGTCTACGGCATCATCCCGGTCGACCGCGAAGGCGGCGCGGCGGCGCTTCGAAAGATGCTTCGGGCCGCGGACGAGGCCCGGTCGGAAGGCCGGCCGATCGTCATCTTCCCGGAAGGCACTCGGGTGGCGCCGGGCGAGCAGCCGCCGCTCGAGCCGGGCTTCGCCGGCCTCTACCGCGCGCTCGGCCTGCCGGTCGTCCCGGTCGCGCTCGACAGCGGCCAGGTCTGGCCGCGCCGCTCGTTCGTGAAGCGTCCCGGGGCGGTGACGATGCGCTTCGGAGCGCCGATCCCGCCCGGGCTCCCGCGCAAGGAGGCCGAAGCGAGGGTCCACGGCGCCATCAACGCCCTCGAATCCCCGTCCCTGGATCCAGGGAGGGGTTAGGGGTGGGTGGGTCTCCGCCGGCAATGAGTCTGCGACGACGCACCCACCCCCGGCTCCTCCCTGCGTGCACGGAGGGGAGCTAGTCGTCCCCGTCCACCCAGTGCACGACGCTGCCGTGGGCGTGGCAATAGGCGAGCAGGCTCTCCTGCCCCGGCCAGGTCCTCAGCCGAAGCGTGATCCGCTCGTCGCCCTCGTCATGCTCGTAGCGCAGCCAGGCCACCGGCGCCTCGCGGGTCGCCGCCGAGCCGGCCTTCGCCATCGAGCCGGCGATCCGCCGCTTCGTCTCCGGCGGGAAATATTGGAAGGCGATCGAGTGGAGCACGACCCGGACCGCTCCCGCCGCCGCCGGCTCGGGGAGCCTCGCCTCCAGCCAGCCGGCGGCGTCGCCCGCCTCGACGACCGGCGGATCGGCGGCGGCGATCCGCAGCGCCGCCTCGAGCTGCGCCAGCCGACGCCTCTGGTCCGGCCAGACGTAGGCGAGCAGCCGCTCGCCGTCGCGCCTCGGATCGAGCGGATTGAGGTCGACTCCGCGCCGGCTCGCCACCTCGACTGGGACGTCCGGCGGCCGGTCCCCCATCCATTCCGGCTTCAGCCGCAGGGGCGAATCGGGATTGCCGGCGAGCAGTCCGCCGAGATCGTAGCCGTAGCGGTCGAGGATCAGGTTGAGGCCGGCGCTGGCGCCGAGCTCGAGCAGCTCGACCGGCCGAGCGAATTGCCCGGCGACGACGAGCAGCCCGGCCATCAGCACCGCCGAGCGCCCGACCTCGTTGGTCTGCGGCGCGCTGTCGAGCCAGGCCGGCAGGTCCGGATGGCCGAGCGCCGGCCGGACCGCCGCCCAAAGGCCGTCCTCCCCGGGCAGCGGGCGGGGCGGATAGCAAGCGGCGAGCGCCGGCGCCTCGCCCCGTCGCACCAGGGCGTGGAGCCCGCCGGTCAGCCTCAGCGGCAGGGCGTCGGCGAAAGGATCGGAGTCGCCGCGCCAGTCGAGCACCCGCCGCCCGACCTCGCTCTCCCGGTCGAGCCGCTCGCCCAGCAGCCGGCACAGCCGGACCATCAGGGGCGACCCCAAAGCCTCGGCCCATTGCGCCTGCCGGGCGAAGGCGGCGCGGACCTTCGCCTCAGTCGCGGAGCCTGGCACCGGCCCTGGCCGCCGCGGCGACGATCCGGGCGGAGATCGCCTTCAGCTCCTCCTCGGTGAAGCTCTTCTCGCCGGGCTGGAGCACGATTTCGACGGCGAGCGACTTCTCCCCTTCCGCCACGCCCGGCCCGGTGAAGACGTCGAACAGCGACACCGCGGCGATCGAGGCCCGGTCGGCGCCCCGAACGGCGCGAAGCAGGGTCTCGGCCGGCAGCTCAGCCGGCACCAGGAAGGCGAAGTCGCGCCGCACCGCCTGCAGCGCGGGCGGCGCATAGGCCTCGCGCATCCGGCCGCCGCCGCCGCGCTTGCGGGGGATCGAATCGAGGAAGATCTCGGCGGCGACCGCCGGTCCGTCGAGGTCGAACGCCTTGAGGATCGCCGGATGGACCTCGCCATATTCGGCGAGCACCGCCTTCGGCCCGAGCGCGAGCCGAGCCGAGCGGCCCGGATGGTAGGCGCCCGAGGCTCCGGCGAGCGACTGCAGATTGTCGACCGGCGCTCCCGCCGCGGCGAGGATGGCGAGCGCTTCCGCCTTGGCGTCATAAGCGTCGAACCCGCCCGCCTTGCCGCTCCGCCAGTGGCGCGGCGCCCGCTCGCCGGCGAGCAGCAGGCCGAGCGTCGGCCGCTCGCCCTCGGCCAGGTAGCGCCGACCGACCTCGAACAGCCGGATTCCGAGCGCGCCGCGGTCGGCGTTGCGGCGGGCGGCGGCGAGCAGGCCGGGCAGGAGCGAGGGCCGCATCGCCTTCCACTCCTCGCTCATCGGATTGGCCAGGATCCAGGGCGAGCCGCCGAAGGCCTGCGCTTCGGCCTCGGGGAGGAAGCTCCACGTCACCGCTTCGTTGAGCCCGCGAGCCGCGGCGGTGCGCCGGACCCGCCGCTCGACCAGCTGCTCGGCGGTCGCGGTCGGCCGAGCCACGCCCGGAGCGCGCGGCAGCGGGGTCGCCTCGACCTTGTCATAGCCTTCGATTCGGGCGACCTCCTCGACGATGTCGGCCGAGCCGTCGATATCGCGCCGCCATGAGGGGACCCGGATCCGCCAAGGCTCCCCCGGCTCGACCTCGAAGCCGAGCCGGCCGAGTATCTCGGACTGCCGAGCCTCGCCGACCTCGATCCCGCCGAGCTCCAGCGCCCGCTCGGGCCGGTAGTCGACGACCTTGTCGAGCCTTGGCGGCTCGCCCGCCCGGACGGTCGCGGAGGCCTCGCCCCCGGCCAGCTCGATCGCCAGCCGGGTCGCGAGCTCGAGCCCGGGCGCGACGAACTCCGGATCGACCCCCCGCTCGAACCGGGTGCGGGCGTCGGAGGAGAGGCCGAGCTTCTGCCCGGTGCGGGCGATGCTCTTCGGGTCGAAATAGGCGCATTCGATGAGGATGTCGGTGGTCGCCTCGGTGACCCCGCTATGCTCGCCGCCCATGATCCCGCCGATGTCGTGAACGCCGCGGTCGTCGGCGATCACCGTCATCGACGGATCGAGCCGGTAGGACTTGCCGTTGAGGGCGGTCATCTCCTCGCCGTCCCGAGCCCGGCGGGCGACGACCGCTCCCTCGAGCTTCGCCAGGTCGTAGACGTGCAGCGGGCGCCCGTAGGAAAGGGTGACGAAATTGGTCATGTCGACCAGCGCGCTGATCGGCCTTTGCCCGACCGCCTTGAGCCGCTGCTGGAGCCAGGCGGGCGACGGCCCGTTGCGCACCCCCCGGACGACTCGCCCGTAGAAGGCGGGGCAGGTCTCCGGATCGTCGGTGCGGATCTCGACGGGGCACGGGAAGCGGCCGGGGACGGCCTCGATCCCGACCGGCTTCAGGGTGCCGAGGCCGGCGGCGGCGAGGTCGCGGGCGATGCCGTGCACGCCCATGCAATCCTGCCGGTTGGGCGTGACGTTGACGTCGATCACCGGATCGTCGAGCCCGGCCCAGGCCGCATAGCCGGCGCCGACCGGAGCGTCGGCGGGCAGCTCGATGATCCCGTCATGCTCGTCGCCCAGCTCGAGCTCGCGGACCGAGCACATCATCCCGCGGCTCTCGACCCCGCGGATCGACGCGACCTTCAGGGTCAGGTCGCTCCCCGGCACATAGGCGCCGGGCGCTCCGAACACGCCGAGCATCCCGGCCCGGGCGTTGGGCGCCCCGCACACCACCTGGACCGCCTCGCCCGTCCCGGAGTCGACGGTGAGGACCTGGAGCTTGTCCGCCTGGGGATGGCGCTCGGCGGTGAGGATCCTGGCGACGGTGAACGGCGCGAGCGTCTCGGCCGGGTTCTCGACTCCTTCGACCTCGAGCCCGATCGCGGTGAGGGTGGCGACGATCGTCTCGAGCGAAGCCGAGGTGTCGAGATGCTCCTTCAGCCAGGAGAGGGTGAACTTCATGTCGCTCCCCCCGTCATGCCAGCGCAGGCTGGCATCCATGCTGACTCCACGACGAGCTCCGGCCCCGCATGGACCCCAGCTTTCGCTGGGGTGACGTTCACCCTCATGCCCCGACCCCCCCGCTCAGAGTCGGCACGTCGAGCGCGGCGAAGCCGTAGTGCCTCAGCCACCGCAGATCGCCGTCGAAGAAGGCGCGAAGGTCGTCCATTCCGTATTTGAGCATCGCCAGCCGGTCGATTCCGACCCCGAAGGCGAAGCCCTGCCAGATTTCCGGATCGAGCCCGCAGGCGGCGATCACCCGGGGATGGACCATGCCGGAGCCGAGCAGCTCCATCCATCCCTCGCTCCCGCCGAGCACCCGGCGGCCGTTCACCCGGGTGAAGCCGACGTCGACCTCGGCCGAGGGCTCGGTGAACGGGAAATAGGAGGGGCGGAGCCTCAGCACGATGTCGTCGCGCTCGAAGAAGGCCTTGAGGAAGGTCTCGAGAGTCCATTTGAGGTGGCCGAGATGGATCCCGCGGTCGATCACCAGCCCCTCGATCTGGTGGAACATCGGCGTGTGGGTGGAGTCGTTGTCCGACCGGTAGGTGCGCCCGGGCGCGATGATGTAGATCGGCGGCTCCTGCGACTGCATCGTCCGGATCTGCACCGGCGAGGTGTGGGTTCGCAGCAGCATCGCCCCCCCGCCGTCATCCCGGCGAAGGCCGGGACCCAAGACCTCGGAGTCCGGCGTGCCTGGGTCCCGGCTTGCGCCGGGATGACGAAGATAAAATGTGTCGTGCATCGCCCTCGCCGGATGGTCCGGCGGGAAATTGAGAGCGGTGAAATTGTGCCAGTCGTCCTCGATCTCCGGCCCGGTCGCGACCGAGAAGCCGAGGTCGGCGAAGATCTCGGCGAGCTCGTCGAGCACCTGGCTGACCGGGTGGACGCTGCCCTGCGCGGGCGCCGCCACCGGAAGGGTCATGTCGAGCCCCTCGGCGGCCAGCCGCCGCTCGAGCGCCTCAGCTTCCAGCAGCGCCTTGCGCCCGGCGATCGCGTCCGCGAGTTCGTCCTTCGCCTTGTTTAGTTCAGGGCTGATGATTGATCGCAACTCAGGCGGCAATCTACCAAGCGATTTTAGAAGCGATGTAAGGATTCCAAGCTTGCCAAGGGAATCGACCCGGATTTTCTCCAATGTCGCCATTTCGCGGCAGGAATCGATGCGAGACAAGACGTCATGAAGCCAATTTTCAAGCACACCCAGAGTGGGCGCATTTCCCGTCGCGGCGAGCTGCATCATAGATGCCAACAGCGCCTTGTTGAGTTCCGGGCTCAACACATCGGCATGTGTAAGGGTGACTGGCATCTCAGGGTAGGACCGACAGGAGGTAAGGCATGTCCGCCGCTCTAAACGAGGTTGACGGAACAATGAAACCCTTCCCCGCAAAGGAAGGGTGCCGGTTTGTGCTAGTCCGCTCGCATCGCGTCGAGATCGCCGACCCATCCGATTCCGCGCAGGCGGCGGAGCTCCTTCTGACGTTCGACAGCGTGTTTCAAACGGTCATCCACGGGTGCCGGCTCTCTGGGACGATTGGGAGTGTCCGTTGCCATAACCACGATCCTAGCCAAATATGGGCTACTTAAGAAGCTGCAGAGGCAAAGCGGAAATGCGGAATGCCTGGCCCGAACTCTCCGAAGCCCGCGACGGCCCGACCGTCGCCGCGCTCCACCTCTACAGCCAGATCCTCGGCAAGGCGGCCGTCGCGCTCCTGCCCTGGCGCAACCACGGCTGGCACGTCACCCTCCGGGTCTGCCCGCGCGGGCTGAGGACCGAGCCGCTGCACGGGCCGGGCGGGACGTTCGAGCTCGGCCTCGACCTTGCCGCCCACGACTTCCTCTTCGCCGACTCCGCCGGGGAGCGCCGGGTGCCGCTCGGCCCGATGACGGTCGCCCAGTTCCACGCCGAGGTGACGGGGCTGCTCGAGGCCGCCGGGCACCAGGTCCGGATCCATCCCTCGCCCAACGAGATCGATCCCGCCATCCCCTTCGCCGTCGACGAGGCGCCGCGCGCCTACGACCGCGACAGCGCCGGCCGCCTGCTTGAGGCCCTGGTCGGCGCCGACCGGGTCCTCAACCTGTTCCGTTCGGGCTTCCTCGGCAAGGCGAGCCCGGTCCATTTCTTCTGGGGCAGCTTCGATCTGGCCGTCACCCGCTTCTCGGGCCGCCCCGCGCCGCTCCACCCCGGCGGAATCCCCAACCTGCCCGACGCCGTCACCCGCGAGGCCTACAGCCACGAAGTCTCGAGCGCCGGCTTCTGGCCCGGCGGAGCGGCGGGCGGCGGCGATCCCTTCTTCTATTCCTACGCTTATCCCTCGCCGGAGGGCTTCGCCCGGGCGCCGGTCGGGCCGAAGGCGGCGCGTTGGGACGAGGCGCTCGGCGAGTTCGTCCTCCCCTACGAGGCGGTTCGGTCGGCGGACGATCCGGACAAGGCGCTAATGGCCTTTCTCGAGAGCAGCTACCTGGCCGCGGCCAATCTCGCGGAGTGGGACCGCCCCGCGCTGGAGTGCGAGACCGGGAGGCCGAGAGTCCCCCGGCCGCTCTAATTCCTCCCCGAGATTTCTCGGGGAGGGGGACCGGGCGAAGCCCGGTGGAGGGGTTCTACGAAACGCAGGCCCCTCCACCGCGCTTCGCGCGGTCCCCTCCCCTGCAAGGGCAGGGGAGGAATTTCTCGGTGCCTGCCTAATGCGACTTGAGCCCGGCGGACTCGAGCGCGTTCATCTGCTGCTCGGCGCATTTCATCGCGGCGCCGAGGAAGCCCTCGTCGGCGGCGATGATCTCCTGGGCCCGGTTCAGCCCGTCGAGCCAGGCCTGGAGCGGATAGGCCTCCATCAGCTTGGCCATCGCCGCCCGGTCCTCGGCGCTGGGGGTCGGAGTCGCGCTCATCCGGGTGCCGAGCGCCTCGAAGGCGGCGTAATCCGGTCCCTGGTAGAAATCGACCAGCCGCTTGACCCTGGCTTCCCCCAGGTCGCCGGCGACGGTCCGAAGCATGCGCCGGGTCCCGGCCGAGATCGCCTCGCCCGAGCAGGCGAGGTTGGCCTCGAGGATCGAGCGCACCTGCGCCTCCTTGCCGGGATTGAGCGCGACGAGGGCGCCGAGCTCGGCGGGGTCCACTTCGGCGCCGCCCGAGTCGAGCTGCGCCGCGTCGGGAAGGACGGCGATGAGGCGCTCGACCAGCGCCTCGCTCGGAGGGGCTCCGGGCGGCTGCGCGAGGCCGGGTCCAGGCTGGACGGCAAGCAGGGCCGCGGCGGCGGCGATGGCGAATGGTCTCATGGCGTCACGGGCCCTCGAAGCTGGAGCGGCTCCGCGCGGGAGGACGCCTGGGAAGCGCCGATCATGTTGCAATGGCTTTCCCTTGTCCAGCGGGCGGGAGCGCACGCAGTCCCGACTCATTGCGCCGCGACGGCGGCCGCCCTAGCCAGTCGCCCATGCCCATCCGTCCGTTTCGACCCGAGGACGCCCCCGCGCTCGCCCGGATCTTCCACGCCGCCGTCCACCAGGTCGCGGCGCTTCACTACTCGACCGAGCAGGTCAACGCCTGGGCGCCCGCCGTGGCGGAGGCGCAGCGCTTTGTCGACCGCGGCTCGGACGGCCGGATCCTGCTGGTGGCGGCGGACGAGTCCGACCGGCCGCTCGCCTATGGCGACGTCGAGAGGGACGGCCATATCGACCATCTCTACTGCCGGCCCGACGTCGCCGGGACCGGCGTCGCCTCCGCCCTCTACGACCGGCTGGAAGCGGCGGCGAGGGAAAGCGGCATCGGCCGCCTCCACGTCGAAGCGAGCGAGCCGGCCCGGCGTTTCTTCCTTCGCAAGGGCTTCCGCCTTCTCCGGCGCCGCGATTTCACCCTCGGCGGCGTCGCCATCCACTATTTCGCCATGGAAAAACGGCTCGAGGCCTGAGTCCGCCGACCGCCGCTTAAGGCCCTCGCCGAAGCTTGCCCGAGGAACGGGTAAGGCGAGATCTCTTCCGAGGACTGGAGCCGCCTCGGGCTGGGGCCGCTAGCGCGGGGGCGATGCTTCCGCTGTCTCGCACCGCGGATAAAGGATGGCAAAAGGTTCACGCGTGACGAACTTGTCGTGGGCGAGAGACTCGGCGGCGTCTTTGATATGGCCCGTGTACACCATCCCGTCGAACGATTGGCCGGTGTCCGGGCAGGCAGGGGCCTTGGCCGGCTCCGATTCCGCGGAGTCGCCGACCGGATCGACGCATTTTTGATCTGCCTTGAGCCGATAGCCCCAGTCGGAGACTTCAAGGCATGGGCGTTCGCGCCCGTCCAGCGGATCGGGGATCCCCTTGAGCAGCTCGGGTATCAGGCCGTGCGAAGCGATTTGCCGGGCGCAGAGCACCGGCTTGCCGGGAGCGAGGGTGCCCCTGCAGCCGGCCGTGCGACGATCCAGTTGGAAGAGGTGGTCGAATCGCTGGAAGACGCTGGCGTGAACGGCGACGGGTTTTCCCGGGCCATAAACCCTGTACCAATAGACGGAGGGCTTGCGCGACTGGAGGTAGAGCTTGCGGTAACCGATGCTGGTCCGCTTCCCGTCGTGAACGGCGGTCAGGCGGTTTTCCGGGACTCTCAGCTTCGCCGGCAACGCAAGTGCCTCTCCGCAGCCGGGACATTTCGGGCTGCGCAGCCGGTCGAGCACCCAATTGAGGCTTACCGACGCCAGCTCGCCGTCGAGCATCGCGCCGGCGCTGTAGGTCCCGCCGACATCGGCATGGGCGCCGCTGAACCACACTTCCTCGATCGTCTCGCTGACGTTTTGCCGGTCGGGCCGTCCCCGGCAGGCTTGAGTGGCCTGGTCGCCGCCGGCGAGGATCGGAGTGAAGCTGTAGGCGCGGTTGTCGTCGAGGGCGAGCGGCTGGAAGATGGCCCTGGCGTTGCACGCCGTAAGGAGGAAATAGGCCGGGCCTTCGAGGGGATCTTCCGAACCGTCCGGCAGGCCGATCGCATGTACGGTGTCCCAGACGGTGATCGCTTCGATCGCGACCTTGGTGCCGGGATGGCCGAATCCGGCCTTGCGGTCGGGATCGGCCGACACCTTGCGGGGAAGGCGCGCGTAGACGGCCGCGATGCGCTGGGCGCGCCGCCTCGCAAGGCCCTCCGGGCCCGGATAGGCGGTGCGGGTCTTATAAGCATCGAAGAGTCGATCGACGATCGCGTCGCGCTCGCGCTGGGACATTCCGCTGAGGTCCGGTATGCCGGCCATGTACAGCAGGCCGCCGAGGGCCCGGATGCTGTAGGCGCCTCGGCTGAAGCCGTTGAGAAACAGCCGGTCGCACGGCTGCCAGACGCGCGTGAGGAAGGCATAGGCCTTCTTGATGTCCTCGTTGACGCCGACGCCGAGCACCTTCCCCGCGATGTCGTGACCGACGCTGCCAACCCCTTCGGCGTACCAGACGGCCAACGGACTTCCCGGCCCGGTGTAGGCATAGGCCTCAACCATCTCATGCAGCCGCGCGGCGGCGGTTCGGGCAACCGGGGTGTCGGCCGTGCCGTCGATGGTGACGAAAACGACCTTCGGCCGCACACAGGGGCCGCGGCTCGCGCTGCCTTCCTCGTCCACTGGCGGGTCGGCGAGGCCGAGGCCTCGAACCGTTCCCACTTCGCGTGTAGCGCAGCAGGCAAGCGCGAACGCCAAAATCGACAAAAGAAACAGCCGCAACGGCCCGCCCCCCACCGTATTCGACGCAATATACGGCCTCATCCGGCAAGATAAAGCGCGAACGGGGCGCTTCCTTCCATTCCCGAGATTGCCGCGGGTGGTTCCGGAAACCGGCGGCTCCGCTCACCCCACGAACGGATAAGGCGAGATCGTCTTCTGGGTCTCGTTCAGCGCCAGGGTGCGGCCGGCCGGGGCGGCGGCGCGCTGGGGGCAGCGCAGGCGCGGGCACAGCGTGCAGGCGGGGCCGATCGGGGTGACGTAGGGCTTGGCCAGATCGTGGCCGTCGGAATAGAGGATCCGAGGGGCGTATTTGACGTCGCAGCCGAGGCCGATGGCGAGCTGCGAGCTCTCGCGCGGGTCGAGCCGGACGGCGCGGTCGACGGTCCGGGCGAGGGTGAAGAAGCGCATCCCGTCGGGGGTCTCGACGATCTGGGTGGCGACCCGGCCCGGCGTCTGGAAGGCGGCGTGGAGGTTCCAGCGCGGGCAGGTGCCGCCGAAGCGCGAGAAAGGAAAGCTCTCGCCGGCGAAGCGCTTCGAGATGTTGCCGGCGGCGTCGACCCTCAGCATGAAGAAGGGCACTCCGCGGGCGCCGGTTCGGGCCAGCGTGGTCAGGCGGTGCGAGACCTGCTCGACGCTGGCGCCGAAATCGGCGCAGAGGCGGTCGACGTCGTAGCGGTGGCGCTCGGCCGCGGCGAGGAAGGCCGCGTAGGGCATCATGATCGCTCCCGCCGCGTAATTGGCGAGGCTCATGTGGAGCAGGCGGCGGGTCGGCGCGTCCGGGGCGCCGGCGGTCTCGACCATCCGGTTCAGCATCGGCCCGAACTCGACCAGCGCGAGCTGGTAGGCGACGCCGAAGGTCCGGCTCTCCGCGCGCAGCAAAGCGGAGAGCATGAGGCGCTTGCGGTGGAAGTCGAAGGCCTGGCTGGTCGGCTCGACCAGCTCGGGGGGAACCAGCCGGGTGTCGATTCCGAAACCCTCGCGGAGCCGGCGCCGGAGCGCGTCGAAGATGGCGGTCGGATCGCCGAGCGCGCCGGCCAGGGTCTCCGCCGCCTCCTCGATATAGGGGAAATGGTTGCGCTGGGCCTGGATATGGTCGCGAACCCAGGCTTCAGGCGTGACCAGCGAGGTCTCGTCCGGGACCGCGCCGGCCGGGTGCTGGCGCCGCTCGACCAGGGCCGCGTAGAGGCGCGAGATCGAGTCGGCGACCGAAGGCGCATTGTCGGCGACCTCGAGCAGTTCGTAGCGCGGGATGCCGATGTCGGCGAACATCGGATCGGCGAAGATCTCGGCGAGCTGGTCGACTCCGGTCGCCTCCGGTCCCTCCGCGGCGAAGGCTCGAAGGTCGACGTCGTAGACCTCGGCGAGCCGGAGCAGCACCTGGGCGGTGACCGGGCGCTGGTTGCGCTCGAGATGGTTGAGGTAGGAGGGGGAGACTCCGATCTCGCCCGCCATCGCGCTCTGGTTCAGCCCGAGCTCCCGGCGGAGCCGCCTCAGGCGGCCGCCGAGATAGAGCTTTCGTTCGGGCCCGGGCATAGCTCGAAACTGTCACAACTTCACAAGTGTCGCAAGTCATGGCGTGACAGCGCGACCCTTTTCGACGCGCCCGCGGTCCGGCCTTGCGCTTTCATGCCCGGGCGAGATCACCAACATTCGAGGCGATTATGACCGACTTCACGACCATCGTTCCCGCTCCGCCCGGGCGCTTCGCGGGCATCAGCCGGCCTTATTCCCCCTCTGACGTGCTCAGGCTGCGGGGCTCGGTGCCGGTCGAGCACAGCCTCGCCCGCCGCGGCGCCAACCGCCTCTGGGAGCTGCTTGCGAGGCACGATTATGTCCATTCCCTCGGCGCCGTCACCGGCAACCAGGCGATGCAGATGGTCCGCGCCGGCCTCCAGGCGATCTATCTCTCGGGCTGGCAGGTCGCCGCCGACGCCAACACCGCCGGCGCCATGTATCCCGACCAGTCGCTCTATCCCGCCAACGCCGGCCCCGAATTGTGCCGGCGGATCAACCGCACCCTCCAGCGCGCCGACCAGATCGAGCATGCCGAGGGCGGCGCCACCCGCGACTGGCTCGTTCCGATCGTCGCCGACGCCGAGGCCGGCTTCGGAGGCCCCCTGAACTGCTTCGAGATCATGAAGGCCTATATCGAGGCCGGCGCCGCCGCGGTCCATTTCGAGGACCAGCTCGCCAGCGAAAAGAAGTGCGGCCATCTCGGCGGCAAGGTGCTGATCCCCACCCAGGCCCACATCCGCAACCTCGACTCGGCCCGCCTCGCCGCCGACGTCTGCGGAGTCCCCACCCTCGTCGTCGCCCGAACGGACGCCGAGAGCGCCAGGCTGATCACCTCCGACGTCGACGAGCGCGACCGCGAATGGCTGACCGGCGAGCGCACCCCCGAAGGCTTCTTCCGCCTCCGCGAAGGGACGGGCGTCGACCATTGCATCAGGCGCGGCCTCGCCTTCGCTCCGCATGCCGACCTGCTCTGGTGGGAGACGAGCAACCCCAATCTCGACGACGCGCGGCGCTTCGCCGAGGCGATCCACCGCGACTTCCCCGGCAAGCTCCTGGCCTATAATTGCTCGCCCAGCTTCAACTGGGCGGCGAAACTGGACGAGGCCACGATCGCCCGCTTCCAGCGCGAGCTGGGCGCGATGGGCTACAAGTTCCAGTTCGTCACCCTGGCCGGCTTCCACAGCCTCAACCATTCGATGTTCGAGCTGGCGAGCGGCTATCGCGACCGCGGAATGGCGGCCTATTCCGAGCTCCAGCAGGCCGAGTTCGCCTCGGAAGAGCGCGGCTACACGGCGACCCGCCACCAGCGCGAGGTCGGCACCGGCTATTTCGACCTGATCGCGCAGACCGTCGCGGGTGGCGAGGCCTCGACCGTCGCGCTCGCCGAATCGACCGAGGCCGACCAGTTCATCACCGCCGTCGCGGCGGAATGAGGAGACCCGACATGACCAAAAGATTCTGGGTGATCGGGGGGGAATATGAGGGCCCCGACTTCCGCGCCCTGATTCCCGGCACGGAGACGATGGCCGGCCCGTTCGACGACGAGGGACGCGCGAGAACGGAATGGACCCGGCTGAGCTGCTGCCCCGAAAAGAGCGGCCGCGCGACTGTGCGCTACTCGATTGCGGCGGAGACGCTGCACTAAGCAGTCGCTACCAATCGTTTGGGTGGGACTTCATGAGGCGTTCGAAAGAGAAGAGTCCCTTGAGTCGCCCACCACCGGCGAAGAAACTCCACCACAGGAAGCCGCTCCACGCTCCAAACGCCGCCGCAGGGCATGCTAAGATGGCAAAGCCTGCCCAGTTTATCTCGCCCAGCGCGCCAGCATCCGGTTCAAGGCCCGAAAGTAGACTTGCCAGAATAAGAAGCAGCAGCACGCCCACCGATCCACCAACCAGCAGGTGGTATCGGAGCAGAGCACCGCGGCCCAGGAGATGCATGGCTGCAAGCGCTGGCGCGGCCAGTGCCAATCCGATGAGGACCAGTGGAGCGGCCAAGATCAAAACCTTGACACTCCCCAGAAACAGGCAGGCCGAGAGCACGATCATCGCGACCGCCCCAAGACACCTCAGCATGTACTGCAAGTTCGTACGAGGAGGCATTTCAGCTCCCGGGGAGGTTCGGAAGAGCATGAGGGCGAGATACTGATAAGCCCGTTAACGGCACCCAAAAAAAGGCGCGGCAGGGTCTCCCCTCCGCACCTCCTTTTGTTGGAAAAGCTCCGAAGGTCAGGCCGAAGCCTGGCTTTCTTGGGGAAGCGCTCCGCGGGCCTGGGCGACGATGCCCTTGAAGGCTTCGCCCTCGTGCATCGCGATGTCGGCGAGGACCTTGCGGTCGAGGTCGACTCCGGCGAGCTTGAGGCCGTGCATGAACTGGCCGTAGGTCAGGCCTTCCTGGCGGACGGCGGCGTTGATGCGCTGGATCCAGAGCGCCCGGAACGAGCGCTTCTTCACCTTGCGGTCCCGATAGGCGTATTGGCCGGCCTTCTCGACGGCCTGCTTGGCGATGCGGATCGTGTTCTTGCGGCGGCCGTAATAGCCCTTCGCCTGCTCGAGGATCCGTTTGTGACGAGCCTTGGTCGTCACGCCCCTTTTGACGCGTGCCATGTCTCAAATACTCCTAGTTCAGGCCGTAGGGCGCCCAGAGCTTCACCCGGGCCGTGTCGGCCTTGGCGAGAACTTCGGTGCCGCGGTTCTGGCGGATGTACTTGGCGTTGTGGCTGATCAGCCGGTGGCGCTTGCCGGCGACTCCGTGCTTCAGCTTGCCGCTGGCGGTGAGCTTGAAGCGCTTCTTGACGCCGCTCTTGGTCTTCAGTTTGGGCATTTTCGTCTCCTTGTGCGCCCAGCGGCGCGACGTTTGAGAACGGCCACGGCAGCCCTATCGGCCGGGCCGTTCGTTTCTTCCAAAGCTGGAAAGAAGGCGCGCGTATAGAGGCGAGGCCCTTCGAACGCAAGCCTGTACCCGCGAAGCGCGGCTCCGTCGCTGCCACAATCGAAACGATTTCGCCCGGAGCGCGACACAGTTTCGAAAAGCAACTGTTCTAGCCAACCGCTCGCCGCCCCGATCCCGGCGGCCTGTGAAGCGATGGAGCATGATCATGGCGACCTATCGATCGATCCTCGTCCGCGACGACACGCTGCTCGGCTTCTGCTTCGCGGTCGCGCAGGACTTCGGCTTCAACCCGCTCTATCTGCGTATCCTGTTCGCGGCGGTGCTGTTCTGGAGCCCGCTGGGCGCGTTCGGCGGCTATGCGGCGCTCGGGGCGATCGTCGCCGTGTCGCGCTGGCTCGCCCCCGATCCGGTCGCCGTCGAGGCGGCCTCGGAATGGCCCGACGAATCCGGCGAGGCGCTCAAGCTCGCCGCCTGAGCCGCGGTCCTACCAGGGGACGGCGGCGCCGCGATAATCGACGAAGGCGCCGGATGCACGGCGGGGAAGGCCGGCGATCACCCGGCGCATTCCCGCGACGCTCTCCTCCACCGGAAGCGGCGCCTGGGGGCCTCCCATGTCCGTCTGCACCCAGCCCGGGTGGAGCAGGAGCAAAGTGACGTCGCGGCCGCTCCAGCCGAGCGCCAGCGCTCGCCAGGCGGCGTTCAGCGCCGCCTTCGAGGCCCGGTAGCCGATATAGCCGCCGGAGCTGTCGGCGATGCTTCCCATCTGGCTGCTGATCGCCGCCATCCGGCCGCCGGCCGCCTCGACCATCGCAAGCAGCGATTCGGCGAGGAGCGTCGGCGCGACGGCGTTGACGGCGTGCACCTCCTGCCACGCCTCCGCATCCTCCCGGGAGCGGATCCACTTCGCGCGGGAGATACCGGCATTGGCGATGAAAAGGTCGAGCGGTTCGCGGCCGAGCCGTTCCGGGAAGGCGGCGAGAGCGGCGAAGTCGCGCATGTCGAGAGGCTCGACCCGGACTCCGAGGGCGGCGAGCTCCTCGGCCTTGCCGGGGTCGCGGACGGTGGCGATGACGTCCCAGCCGGCGGCGGCGTACTGGCGGGCGAATTCGAGGCCGATGCCGCGCCTGGCGCCGGTGACGAGGACCCGCGCCATCAGTCGAAGAGACTCGACACGGAGCTCTCGTCGGCGATCCGCTTGATCGCCTCGGCGAGCAGCGGCGCGATGGTGAGGGCTCGGACCTTGTCGCTCGCCGTCGCCGCCTCGCTGAGCTGGATCGAATCGGTGATGACCAATTCCATCAGGTCCGAATTCTCGACCCGCTGGACCGCGGCGCCGGAAAGGACCCCGTGGGTGCAATAAGCGACGACCTCCTCGGCGCCCGCTTCCCTCAGCGCCGCCGCCGCGTTGCACAGCGTGCCGGCCGAATCGACGATGTCGTCGATCAGGATGCAGAAGCGGCCCTGGACGTCGCCGATGATGTTCATCACCTCCGATTCGCCCGGCTTCTCGCGGCGCTTGTCGACGATCGCCAGCGGCGCATTGGCGAGGCGCTTGGCCAGTGCCCGGGCGCGGACGACTCCGCCGACGTCCGGCGAGACGACGGTGATGGCCCGGCCGTTGAAGCGCGCCTTGATGTCCTCGGACATCACCGGGGCTCCGTAGAGATTGTCGGTCGGGATGTCGAAGAAGCCCTGGATCTGGCCGGCATGGAGATCGACCGAAAGCACCCGGTTGGCGCCGGCGACGGTGATCAGATTGGCGACCAGCTTGGCCGAGATCGGCGTTCGGGGGCCGGGCTTCCGGTCCTGCCGAGCATAGCCGAAATAAGGGACCACCGCGGTGATCCGCTTCGCCGAGGCGCGGCGCAATGCATCGATGCAGATCAGCAGCTCCATCAGATTGTCGTTGGCCGGATAGGAGGTGGACTGGACGACGAAGACGTCCTCGCCTCGGACGTTCTCGTGGATCTCGACGAACACCTCCTCGTCCGCGAAGCGCCGCACGCTCGCCTCGGTGACCGGCATTTCGAGATAGGCGGCGATGCTCCTCACCAGCGGCAGGTTCGAATTGCCGGCCATCAGCTTCATGGGAGAGTCTCCGGGGGTACGCCTGGGCGCGACTCCATAGGCGCACGCGGCGGGATGGCAAGCGTTGCCCGTCCCCGCCTCGCGCCGTACAGCGCCCCGATGACCGTCGTCACCCGCTTCGCCCCCGCGCCGACGGGACGGCTCCATGTCGGCAACATCCGCACCGCCGTCCACAACTGGCTGTGGGCGAGGAAGCAGGGCGGCCGGTTCATCTTGCGGCTCGACGATACCGACCGCGAGCGGTCGAGCGAGGCGCATGTTCAGGGCTTAAGAGAGGATCTCGCCTGGCTGGGCCTCGATCCCGACGAGGAGCATCGCCAGTCCGCGCGCTTCGACCGCTACGAGGCGGCGCTCGGGCGGCTTCGCGAGGCGGGGCGGGTCTATCCCGCCTACGAGACCGCGCAGGAGCTCGACCTCAAGCGCAAGGTGCAGCTCTCGCGCGGCAAGCCGCCCGTCTACGACCGGGCCGCGCTCGGGCTGGGCGAGGCCGAGCGCAAGCGGCTCGAGGCGGAAGGTCGCAGGCCCCACTGGCGCTTCCGGCTCGATCACGGTGCGCCGATCGAGTGGGACGACCTCATCCGCGGCCGCCAGCATTTCGACCCGGCGCTGCTCTCCGACCCCGTGGTCCGGCGCGAGGACGGAAGCTGGCTCTACATGCTGCCGAGCACCGTCGACGACATCGACATGGGCATCACCCACGTCCTCCGCGGCGAGGACCATGTCACCAACACCGCGCTTCAGATCCAGATGTTCGAAGCGCTCGGCGCCCCGCCCCCGGCCTTCGCCCACGAGGCGCTTCTCGTCGGCTCGGAGGGCAAGCTGTCGAAACGGCTGGGGTCGCTCGGCGCCGACTCGCTTAGGGAGCAGGGGATCGAGCCGATCGCGCTGGTCGCCAAGCTCGCCCGACTCGGCACCAGCCTGCCGGTGGAGCCGGTGACCGAGCCGGGGCCGCTGATCGAGACCTTCGACTTCGCGACGTTCGGCCGGGCGCCGGCCCGCTTCGACCTCGACGAGCTGGCCCAGCTCAACGCGCGCATCGTCCATCTATTGCCCTTCGAAGCCGTGGCCGGTCGGCTGCCGGCCGGAATGGGTCCCGAAGACTGGGCCGCGATCCGCCCGAACCTCAAGACGGTCGGGGAGGCGGCCGGCTGGTGGGAGATTCTCCACGGCCATGTCGAGACCGGCGCGGCCGCGGAGGACCGCGGGCTGATCGAGGCGGCCGCCGAGGAAGCGGCGGCGGTGGACTGGACGCAGGCGCCATGGCCGCAGCTCGTCGCGAGGCTCAAGGCGCGCACCGGGCGGACCGGCAAGGAGCTGTTCAGGCCGCTTCGACTGGCTCTCACCGGGCGCGAGAGCGGGCCCGAGATGGCCGCCCTGCTGCCGCTGATCGGCCGCGGCGAGGCGATCGCCCGGCTTCGCGCGGCGCTCTGACGCGCCTTACGGTTCCAGCCGTTCGTCGAGGACGATCCGGCCGAGCTTCCCGGCGAGCCCGCGCGAATCGCAATTGTCCTGGCGGCTCGACTTCAGGCGGCCGTCGCGGCGGATGGCGAGCTGGAGGCTTCCGGCGTCGGTGCAGCTCCCGCGCGGGAAATCGTCGGGCTCGCCCCACAAGGCCGGATCGGCGAGGATCGACTCGAGACGCTCGGCGACATCGGCGGGGACCGGCTCCGGCCGTCCCGTCTTCCAGCCCAGCCACCGGCCGTCCTCGAGCATGACGGCGTTGAGGGACGGGCCGGCATAGGCGACCCGGTCGTCGGGCAGCGTGATCGGCTTCGGCAGGCCCTGATGGAAAACCGCCATCACCGATTGTGACGCCGAGCGAACCCGCCGCGCCGCCTCTTCGCCGCGAACCCGCTCGAATTCGCGCTCGGCCGCCGCCGCGCCGCCGTCCGGCGCCGGAGCGGCAAGGGCAAGGCCGGCGGCGTCGGCTCGCTCGGCGGGCGCCGGAGCGGGCGTCGCGGTGCAGGCGGCGAGCGGGATCAAGGCGGCGAACAGCCCGGCTTTCATGGCCGCATCAACCCGCAAAGGGCGCCGACGGCTCCGGAAGGGGGAACTTTTGAGACTTGTGTGACATTGTAACATAATGTTATGAGATAATGTCTCATGAGTCGCAGAAGCGACCGAAGCAGGAGAGAGGCCATGATGGAAGGAGCATTCACCCAGCAGAAAAAGGCCAATCCCGCCGCTCTGGCCATCGTCGTGCTCATGCACGGCGCCGCGCTGACCGCGCTGGCCCTGGCCAAGGGCGAGGTGATCGTCGACGCGATCACCAGGACCAAGGTCTTCAACGTCGAGCCGGACAAGGTGCCGCCCCCCGAGCCCGTCGAACCCGTCGTCAAGAAGACTCCTCCGGAGACGGTGGTCACCCACACGCCCCCGCTCGTGCAGATCCTGCCGCGGCCGGCTGAGGTGACCCTGAAGCCGCTTCCGCCCGTGCAGGAGATCGTCATCGCCGACCCGCCCGAGGTGCCGGCGCCCCGGATCGAAATCGCGCCGCCGGCGGATCCGGTCCGGACGGTGAAGCCCGCGCGGGCCAAGGCGAACCTCGCGTCTTACGTCTCGGACGAGGATTATCCGACGACGGCGGTGCGCAACGAGGAGCAGGGGACGACCCGCTTCCGGCTCGTGGTCGGTCCGAACGGGCAGGTGACCGAATGCTCGATCGTCGGCTCGAGCGGGTCGTCAGCCCTCGATTCGGCTACCTGCCGGCTGATGAAGCAGCGCGCCAAATTCACCCCGGCGCGTAACAGCGCCGGCGAACCGACGTCGGACAGCGTCACCAGCGCGATCCGCTGGGTCCTGCCCGACTAGGGCCAGGGCTGGCGGGGGAGCGGCGGAACGCCTATCTTGGCGCGATGCCGCTTCCCCGCCCCGCTTCCCCCCGCGCGCTCTGGGCCGACATCCGCGCCTTCACCTCCGAACGGCGGCCGCACCATTGGGTCGCGCTCGCCCTCGCCCTTTCGATCCCGCTCGGCATCGTCTTCATCTTCGACCTCGACGGCCGGACCAACATCGCGCCCGGGCCGCAGCTGATCTACGTCGAGAGCTGGCCCGCCGACCGCACCGACGAGCAGATCAAGGCCGAGCAGAAGATCGACCAGGCGGCGCGCGACAAGGCCAAGAAGGAGCGGCAGGAGCAATTCAAGAGGCTCGACGAAAGGCTCGAGCGCCTCGGCATTTGACCGCGGACGACCGTTTCATGGGCGCCGCGGTCGCGCTGGGCGAGCGCGGCCGCGGCACCACCGCCCCCAATCCCAATGTCGGCTGCGTGATCGTCCGGGACGGGACCGTCGTCGGCCGCGGCTGGACCCAGCCGGGCGGGCGGCCCCACGCCGAGGCGATGGCGCTCGCGGAGGCGGGCGAGTCGGCGCGCGGCGCGACCGTATACGTCACCCTCGAGCCATGCTGCCACCTCAGCGACCGAGGCCCCGCCTGCGCCGGCCTGCTCGTCGAGGCAGGGGTGGCGCGCGTGGTCGCGGCGCTGACGGACCCGGATCCGCGCATCGCCGGCGGCGGCTTCGAGCGGCTCCGAGCGGCCGGAATCGACGTCGCCACGGGCCCCGGCGCGAAGGAGGCCGAGCGATCCATGGCGGGCTTCCTGACCCGGGTGCGGCTCGGCCGTCCCTTCGTCACGCTCAAGCTCGCCATGTCGCTCGACGGCAAGATCGCCTTGCCCTCCGGCGAGAGCCGCTGGATCACCGGCGAGGACGCGCGGGCCCACGTCCATCTCGAACGCGCGCGCTCGGACATGATCCTGGTCGGACGAGGGACCTACGAGCGCGACCGCCCGATGCTCGACGTGCGGCTGCCCGGCCTGGAAGACCGCTCGCCGCGCCGCGCCCTGCTGACCCGCGGCGAGGCGGTCGAGGGCTGGACCCGGCTGGGCTCGCCCGAGGAGGTATCCGGCCTCGGCGACGTCAACGACCTGCTCGTCGAGGGCGGCTCGGCGACCGCCTCCGCGTTCCTCGCGGCCGATCTCGTCGACCGTATGCTGATCTACCGGGCGCCGATCCTGATCGGCGACGGCAAATCGTCGGTCGGCTACATCGGCCTCACCGATCTCGCCGACGCGCATCGGCGCTGGGCCCTCGCCGACAGCCGGATGCTTGGCATCGACCGGCTCGAAGTCTACGAGCGCGACACATAGACCTCCGAACGTCCTTCGATACGTCCTTCGATACGCCGGTTCGCCAGGCTCACCGGCTACTCAGGATGAGCGGAAGGACTGGAATCCGACCGCTCATCCTGAGTAGGGGCTGAGCGAAGGCGAAGACCCGTATCGAAGGACGGACATTGTTCACAGGGATCATCACCGACGTCGGCCGCGTCGTCGCGGCGGAGGAGCGAGGCGACCTGCGGCTGCGCATCGCCTGCGGCTACGACATGGCGGGAGTCGACCTCGGCGCGTCGATCGCCTGTTCCGGAGTCTGCCTCACCGTCGTCGACAAGGGCGCGGACTGGTTCGCGGTCGACCTGTCCCGCGAGACCGTTTCGCGAACCGCGGCCGGCCTGTGGCGAGAGGGCGCCCGCCTCAACCTCGAGCGCTCGCTTCGCCTTGGCGACGAGCTCGGCGGCCATATCGTCACCGGTCACGTCGACGCGGTCGGCGAGGTCGAGGCGGCGGTCGAGGTCGGCGGCTCTGTTCGGCTGACCGTGATCGCTCCGGCCGAGCTGGAGGGCTATATCGCGCCGAAGGGCTCGATCGCGCTCGACGGCGTGTCGCTGACGGTGAACGAGGTCGAGCCGGTGACGGACGGCGTGCGCTTCGCCGTCAACATCATCCCCCATACCGCCGAGCAGACGAGCTTCGCCCGGCTGGAGGCGGGCCGGACGGTCAATGTCGAGATCGACATCCTCGCCCGCTACATCGGCCGGATGCTCGAGCTGAGGCGCTGATGGAACGCGGCTTCCTGTCCTCGCCCGAAGAGCTGATCGACGAGGCGCGCAACGGCCGCATGTTCATCCTCGTCGACGACGAGGATCGCGAGAACGAGGGCGACCTCGTCATCCCGGCCCAGATGGCGACTCCCGACGCGATCAACTTCATGGCCAAGCATGGCCGCGGCCTGATCTGCCTGGCGCTGACCCGCCAGCGGGTCGAGACGCTCGGCCTCGAGCTGATGAGCCGCAACAACGGAACCCGGCACGAGACCGCCTTCACGACCTCGATCGAGGCGAAGGAGGGCGTGACCACAGGCATTTCCGCCGCCGACCGGGCGCGGACAGTGTCGGTGGCGATCGACGCGTCGAAGGGTCGCGACGACATCTGCACGCCCGGCCACATCTTCCCGCTGGTCGCGCGCGACGGCGGAGTCCTGATCCGGGCCGGCCATACCGAGGCGGCGGTCGACGTCGCCAGGCTCGCGGGGCTCAATCCCTCCGGAGTGATCTGCGAGATCATGCGGGAGGACGGGACGATGGCGCGGATGGACGACCTCGTCGCCTTCGCCCAGCTGCACGGCCTCAGGATCGGGACGATCCGCGACCTCATCGCCTACCGGCTGAAGAAGGACCATCTCGTCGAGCAGACGGGGGAGGCGAGCTTCGAGAGCCGCTGGGGCGGAAGCTGGACCGCCAGGAGCTTCCTCAACAAGGCGACGGGCACCGAGCAGGTGGCGCTGGTCAAGGGCGAGATCGACCCGTCGAAGCCGACACTGGTGAGGATGCACCAGCTCAGCCTCTTCTCCGACGCGTTCGGCGAGGAGAGCGGCCGGGGCGGAATGCTCCGCGGCGCGATGAAGATCATCGGCGAGGAGGGCAGCGGGGTCATCGTGGTCCTCAACCGAGCCATGCCGGACGCCTTGTCGGCGGCGCTGAACCTGCGTTCCGGCAAGGCGGCTAGGGGCCCCGAGGAGCTTCGCGACTATGGCGGCGGAGCCCAGATCCTGTCGGCGCTGGGCGTCCACGACATGGTGCTCCTGACCAACACCCATCATACGCCGGTCGCGCTCGGCGGCTACGGCCTCACCATCGTCGGCGAGCGGCCGATCCCGCTGGAGGATTGAGATGGCCCGGATGCTGATCGTCGAGGCGCGCTTCTACGACCATCTCAACGACCTGCTCCTGGCCGGAGCGCGGGCGGCGATCGAGGCGGCCGGGCACGAGCATGATACGGTGACCGTGCCCGGCGCGCTCGAGGTGCCGGCGGCGATCGCGCTCGCGGCGGAGACCGGGCGTTACGACGGCTTCGTCGCGCTCGGAGTCGTGATCCGCGGCGAGACCTATCATTTCGAGATCGTCGCCGGCGAAAGCGCGCGCGGGATCATGGCCCTGACCCTGGACGGTCTCGCTATCGGCAACGGCATATTGACCGTCGAGGACGAGGCCCAGGCCCTCGCCCGGGCGCGGCCCGGGGAGAAGG
Source organism: Allosphingosinicella sp. (assembly GCA_036386295.1). Taxonomy (GTDB): domain Bacteria; phylum Pseudomonadota; class Alphaproteobacteria; order Sphingomonadales; family Sphingomonadaceae; genus Allosphingosinicella. The sequence goes on along the minus strand of DASVVX010000006.1, from coordinate 6,115 downwards.
ACAAGGGCGGCGAGGCGGCCAAGGCCGCGATCGCGATGATGGCGCTCAGGGAAAGTTTCAGGAGCTGATCGTCATTCCGGCGAAAGCCGGAACCCAGGAACACCCGGGTTTCAGCTTCATGCCGCGATGTTCCTGGGTCCCGGCTTTCGCCGGGATGACGGCTTTCTCCCCGATCAGCGCCTCAGCCAGTGGCGGTAGCGGAACCAGCCGAGGACGAGCGCGCCGACGAGCACGCAGAAGCCGACCACGCCCCAGAAGGCCCATTGGGTGTGGGCGTAGGGGATGCCCTCCACATTCATACCGAGAAGGCCGGTGATGAAGGTGAGGGGCAGGAAGATGAAGGCGACGACCGAGATGTAGAGCGATCTCTGGTCGATCTGCTCGGAGCGCATGTCGGTGATCTGCTCGTGAAGCAGGGCCGCGCGCTCGCGGACGGCCTCGAGTTCCTCGGCCATCCGGGCGAACCGGTCGGCCGCCTCGCGGATGTGGAGCCGGTCCTCGTCGGCCAGCCATTCGAAATCGAGCTGGGCGAGGGTGAGCAGGGCGTCGCGGTCGGGAGCGACGAAACGGCGGTAGGCGATCGCCTCCGAGCGCGTTTTGGCGATGACGCTGCGCAGGCGCCAGACATTCCGCGGCTCCAGTTCGGTCTCGCACTCGTCGAGCAGGTCGCCGAGCGCGGCGACCTGCGGATCGAGCTGCTTGCTGATCGTCCGGGCGAAGGCGGCGACGAGATCGCCCGGATCGAGGATCTGCCCGGCCCTCATCTGCTCGACGACCTTCTCGGTGGCCGCGAGCGGGAAGCGGGTCACCGAATTGACCTTGGCGCGCCGGACGAACATCCGGATCGACAGCAGCCGGTCGGTTTCCTCGACTCCGGCAACGGCCGGGCCGCGCAGGTTGACGATCGCCCCGTCCTCGATCCGGTCGCAGCGCGGCCGGGTCTCGGTCGCGATCAGCGCGTTGGCGGCGACGTCCGGTATGTCCGGACCGAGAAAGGCAGAGCGCTCCTTCGGGTCGTTGCTCTCGAGGTGGATCCAGACGAAGCCGGGGCCCGAATAGGCGGCCGCTTCCTCGGCGGTGACTCCTCGGATGGGGCCGTCGCCGACGAGGATCGCGGTGCAGCTCACCCCTGCGCCGCCAGGAAGGCGCGGATCGCGGGCGCGATATCGTCCTGCTTGAGGCCGAGGGCGAGATTGGCGAGGACGAAGCCGAGCTTGTGGCCGCAATCGTGGCGCTCGCCGTCGAAAACCAGGCCGTGGAAGCTCTGGGTGCCGATCAGGGCGGCCAGGGCGTCGGTCAGCTGGATCTCGCCCCCGGCGCCCCTCGGGATGTCGCCCAGCACCTTCATCACCTCGGGCTGGAGCACGTAGCGGCCGGGAAGCATCAGGTTGGACGGGGCGGTGCCGGGCTCGGGCTTCTCGACCAGGCCGAGGATCTCGGTGAGGTTGCCCCGAGTCTCGCCGGGGCGGACGACGCCATATTTGTGGGTCTCCTCCGGCGGCACCTCGAGCATGGCGACGACGTTGCCGCCGACCCGCTCGTAGGCGTCGACCAGCTGGCGGGTGCAGTTGGGCTTCCCGACCATGACCTCGTCGGGGAGGAAGACGGCGAACGGCTCGTCGCCGACGATGTCGCGCGCGCACCAGACGGCGTGGCCGAGGCCGAGCGGCTCCTGCTGACGCACCGAGACGACCGCTCCGGGCGGGAGCCGGGTCCCGGCCAGCGAGTCGAGCGACCTGCCGCGGGCCCGAAGCGTCGCCTCGAGCTCGAAGGCGATGTCGAAATGGTCCTCGAGCGCGGTCTTGCCGCGGCCGGTGACGAAGATCATCTGCTCGATCCCGGCCTCGAGCGCCTCCTCCACCGCATATTGGATGAGCGGCCGGTCGACGACGGTCAGCATTTCCTTGGGCACCGCCTTGGTGGCGGGCAGGAAGCGCGTGCCGAGGCCGGCGACGGGGAAGACCGCCTTTCTGACTTTCTTCAACTCTCTCTCCGGGATCTGGGGCGGCGGGCCGGCGGGTCAGCCGGTGGGGGGAAGGTCGAACGGGTCGTCCTCACGCTCCTCCGAGCGGCGAAGGCCGTCGTCCTGGCGGGCGGGGCGGGCGTGGGCCGGCGGGGTGAGCAGCTCCTCGGTGGTCGGCGCCCGGACCGCGAGGGCCGGCTTGGGCGGCATCGCCTGGCCGGTCTTCGGCTGAAGCGGCTCCATATTGCCGCAGGCGGCGGTGAGGGCGAGGCCGGGAAGGAGGAGGAAGAGGCGCATGAGACCGCGCCGCCATAGCCGAAGCGGGCGCGCCGAGTCACCTCCAACGTCACCCTGAACTTGTTTCAGGGTGCAGGTCTCCATCGGCGAGGCGGCTCCGCCCTGGATGCTGAAACAAGTTCAGCATGACGGCCGTGGGTTGCCGGCGAAGCCCGTCCGACCTAGGCGGCGGCGATGCGGCCGATCCTGCTCCTGCCCCTCCTGCTCGCCGCCTGCGGACCGGGCGCGCAGGAGAATCGATCCGGCCCGGACCAGCCGTCCTGGGCGGGCCCGAAGGCGCCGGAGCCGACCGGAAGGCTCGACCGCTCGCATGCGGGCGGCGAGGCGCCGGCGACGGCCTTCGAGGATCCGGACGGAGCGCCGGCGAGCCTCGCCGACTTCCGCGGGCGTCCGCTGCTGGTCAATCTGTGGGCGACCTGGTGCGCGCCCTGCATCGCCGAAATGCCGACCCTCGACGCCCTCGCCGGGCGCGAGAAGGACCGGCTTCGGGTGGTGACGATCAGCCAGGATTTGGACGGGCGCAGGAAGGTCGAGGCCTTCTTCGCGAGGCAGGGCTATCGCAACCTCGAGACCTGGCTCGACCCGCAGATGGCGCTGATGGGCGAGCTCAAGGTCGACACGCTGCCGACCACCATCCTCTACGATTCGGACGGGCGGGAGGTCTGGCGGGTAGTCGGGATGGAGGATTGGGACAGCGGCCGGACGGCATTGCTGCTCAAGGAAGGGTCAGGGCGCAAGTAGCGGGCCCACGCCCCCCTCTCCCTCAAGGGGAGAGGGAAAGGTCGCGAAGCGACCAGGGTGAGGGAGCAAGGCTTGCCCTCACCCTCCCAAGCTTCGCTTGGTCCCCTCCCTCTCCCCTGAAGGGAGAGGGGCCGCGGTCCCCCCTCCCCGAGAATCTCGGCGAGGATTTGGGGCCTCAGTCCCGGAGCAGCTCGTTGATGCTGGTCTTGGAGCGGGTGCGCGCGTCGACCCGCTTGACGATGACGGCGCAGGCGAGGCCCGGGCCGCCGTCCTTGCCGGGGAGGGTGCCTGGGACGACGACCGAATAAGCGGGGACGCGGCCCATGTGAATCTCGCCGCTGGCCCGGTCGACGATCCTGGTCGAGGCGCCGAGGAAGACGCCCATCGAGAGGACGGCGCCCTGCTCGACGATCACGCCCTCGGCGACCTCGGAGCGCGCGCCGATGAAGCAATCGTCTTCGATTATCACCGGCCCGGCCTGGAGCGGCTCGAGCACTCCGCCGATGCCGGTGCCGCCGGAGATGTGGACGTTGCGGCCGATCTGGGCGCAGCTGCCCACCGTCGCCCAGGTGTCGACCATCGTTCCCTCGCCGACGAAGGCGCCGATGTTGACGAAGCTCGGCATCAGCACCGCGCCTTTGCCGATGAAGGCGCCGCGGCGGACGATCGCGCCCGGAACGGCCCGGAAGCCGGCCCCGGCGAATCGGTTCGGCCCCCAGCCGTCGAACTTGGACGGCACCTTGTCCCACCAATGGGCGCCGCCCGGGCCGCCCGGTATCGCCTCCATCGGAGCGAGTCGGAAGGAGAGGAGGACAGCCTTCTTCAGCCATTGATTGACGGTCCAGCCGCCACCCGCTTCCGGCGCGCCCGGCTCGGCGACCCTCGCCTCGCCCGAATCGAGCAGCATGATCGCATCCTCGACCGCCGACCTGAGGCCGGCTTCGTCGCCGGACAGCGAGTCGCGCCGCTCCCACGCATCCTCGATCGTGCGGCGCAGGTCCTCGGTCATGAAGTGATCTCCTCGAGCCAGTCGCCGATATCGGCGATGCGATAGTCGATAAAGGCGGGATCGGCGTCGTGGCTCGCCTGCTCGGAGCCGTTGTCGACCCAGACGGTCGTCATCCCGAGCTTCTTGGCGGGGACGAGGTTGCGCGCCATGTCCTCGGCGAACAGGGCCCGTTCCGGCGCGATGTCGAGCCGCTCGCACATCGCCGCATAAGCCCGCGGATCGGGCTTTGGGACATAGTCCATGGCGTGGATGTCGTGGACGGCGTCGAAGGCGTTGGCGAGGCCGAGCCGGTCGAGCACGCGCCGGGCATAGGCCTCGTCGCCGTTGGTGAAGACGAACTTGCGGCCCGGCAGCCGGTCGAGCGCCGCGACCACGCGCGGGTCGGCGGTGAGCCGGGCCATGTCGATGTCGTGGACATAGTCGAGGAAGTCGCGCGGCTCGACTCCATGCTCCTTCATCAGGCCGGCGAGGGTTGTCCCGTGATCCCGGAAGAAACCCTTCTGGACGATACGGGCTTCCGCAGGGGTGCATCCCAGGCGTTTGGCGATATACTCGCCCATGCGCAGGTCGATCAGCTCGAACAGGTTGGCCGAGGCGGGATAGAGGCTGTTGTCGAGGTCGAAGATCCAGCAGTCGATCGACGCGAGCGGGGCGGGCAGCATGGCGCTCTCATAGGGGGAGTGGGGCCTTCAGCAAAATGAAAGCATTGGCGGGGTAGCAGGAAAATCGGAAAACTCCAGAATTCTGAAATAGTTAGCCGGAAGGTCGGGATGAACGCCAGGCTCACTCGAAACGTGCTGCTGATGACCGCCTGCGCGGCCGCCCTGGTCCTTTCGGGCTGCGGCGGAAGCAGTGGCGGCGGCGGCGGTCCAGCGCCGATCGCGGCGCCGCCCCCGGCTCCTCCGCCGCCTCCGCCGCCCCCGCCCCCGCCGCCTCCCCCACCTCCCCCGCCGCCGCCGACAGGGTCGAGCTTCGACGACGCCGAATACGCGCGGTCGAACGGGGCCGCGGCGCACGGGGCGATCAGTGCCTATAATGCCGGCTCGACCGGCAAGGGGGCGAAGATCGCGGTGGTCGATACGGGGATCAACCCGAACCTCGCCGAATTCGCCGGCAAGATCGATCCGGCCAGCCGCGACGTCGCCGGCAATCGCGGGATCACCGACACCGAGGGCCACGGCACCGCCGTGGCCGCCGTCGCGGCGGCGGCGCGCAACGGCAGCGGAATCCTGGGGATCGCGTTCGACTCGACGATCCTGTCGTTCAACACCGCCGACCCGAACGATTGCGACCCCGACGACGGCTGCTCCCACAGCGACTTCGACATCGCGCAGGCGATCGACCTCGCCAGGACGAACGGCGCCAGGGTGATCAACATCTCGCTCGGCGGCCCCGATCCGAGCAGCCTCGTCAACGCGGCCATCGCCCGGGCCGCCAACGCCGGGGTGCTGGTCGTCCTCTCGGCCGGCAATTCGGGCGACGAGCCCGGCGGCGGAAGCCCGGAGGGCTTCGCCGCGTCCGCCGCGTCCGCCGGCAACGTCATCATCGCCGGGGCCATGACCGCCTCGCGCAACATGGCCAACTTCTCCAACAAGGCCGGCGGGGGACCGAGCGCGTCGGCCTTTCTCGTCGCGCTCGGCGTGGCGGTCCGGGCCCCCGACCAGAACGGCACGACCTTCCTGTGGTCCGGCACTTCCTTCTCGGCGCCGGTGATCACCGGCGCGGCCGCGCTTCTCGCCGGCGCCTTTCCCAACCTCACCGGGCAGCAGGTCATGCAGATCCTGCTGAACAGCGCCGACGATGCCGGAGCCGCCGGGACCGACCCGATGTTCGGCCGGGGGATCCTCAACATCCAGCGCGCCTTCCAGCCGCAGGGCACGCTCAGCCTGCCCGGCGGCCAGCAGCTCGATCCGATGGCCTCGGCCGGCTCCTCCTCGACCCCGATGGGAGACGCCAAGGCCGGCGTCCGCGGCATCATCGTCCTCGACGGCTATTCGCGCGCCTATGCGATGACGCTGGCCTCGGCGCTGCAGCGGGCGGAGCGGGAGCGCCCGCTCGGCCAGGCCCTGCAGCCCGGGCTGACCACCGCCACCGCCGGCGCGCGG
>DASVVX010000005.1:0-6434 GCA_036386295.1 Allosphingosinicella sp. | reverse complement strand
AGGGCGAGATCGTCGAGCATCCGAGCGGCTGGCGGCTGGAAGTCACCGAAAGCGATTCCCGCCGGGTCAGCCGCCTCCGCCTCCACGCCCCGGAAGAGAGCGTGCTGAGCGAGTAATCGTCATTCCCGCGCAAGCGGGAATCCATTACCGCGGCCGAACTGGATTCCCGCTTTCGCGGGAATGACGGAGGGGCCGCGCGAATGAGCTTCGAACATATCCGGTTGGAGACGAGCCCCGCCGGCGTGGCGACGATCACCATCGCTCGCCCCGACCGGCTGAATGCCCTGTCCGGGCAGACGGTCGACGAGCTTCGCTCGGCGGTGGAGGAAGCCGGAACCTCCGGCGCTCGCTGCCTCCTCCTGACCGGCGAAGGCCGCGGTTTCTCCTCCGGCGCCGACCTTGCCGGAAGCGGGGGGCTCCCCGAGGATGCGGGCGCGGCGCTGGAGAAACATTTCAATCCGCTGATGGAGGCGATCTTCGCCCTTCCCATCCCGGTCGTCGCGGCAGTGAAAGGCCCCTGTGCGGGCGCGGGCTGCTCGCTTGCCCTCGCGGCCGACATCGTCATCGCCGCGCGCTCGGCCGCCAGCGCCTCGCCCAGCGGCAGGTGCCCCGCTTCCCGGGCCAGCCGGCGGATCAGGCCGAGCGCCACCGTCGGCCCCTGCGCGAGGCGGGCCGCCAGCGCCTCGGATTCCGAGGCCAGCGCCTCGTCCTCGACCACGCGCGAGATCATGCCCCATGCCAGCGCCTTGTCGGCCGGGATGCGCTCGCCGAGCATCATCATCTCCATCGCCCGCGCCCGCCCGACGAGGCGCGGCAGGAGCCAGGTCGCGCCGGCGTCGGGGATCAGGCCGATGTTGACGAAAGCCTGCAGGAAATAGGCGGAACGCGCCGCGATCACGATGTCGGCGGCCAGCGCCAGCGAACAGCCGGCGCCCGCGCAGGGGCCGTTGACCGCCGCCACCACCGGGATCGGCAAGGCGAAGAGAGCCTCGACCAGCGGGTTGAAATGCTTCTCCAGAGAAGCGCCGACGTCGTCGGGCGGTCCGCCGCCGGCGGCGAGGTCGGCGCCGCTCGAAAAGCCCCTGCCCTCGCCGGTCAGAAGCAGGCAGCGCGCTCCGGAGCTTCCCGCCTCCTCCACCGCCGAGCGAAGCTCGTCGACCGTCCGCCCGGAGAGCGCGTTCAGCCGGTCGGGCCGGGCGATGGTGATCGTCGCGACGGCGGCGGGGCTGCGATCGAGGCGAATATGTTCGTAAGCCATGACCGCTTACAGCACCCTCGCAGGGGCGGCGCAATTCCCCCTCCATGAACGCCGGCCGGACGAGCCCGGAGTCGGAGCCGCAGGAGAAGCTTCGCCTTCCATATTCCACCGCACCGATTGGCCCGCAGCCCGCCGGGACGGGCGCGCGAACCTCAGCGGATCTGCTCGAAGGCCGTCGGCGACATGGTGAATTCCGGATTGACCGCCACTCTCTCTCGCCCCTAGCCTCGCTGCCGGGAGGTGAGGCATGGGGGTCCGCCAGCCGCACAAATTGACGCTCGACCCGCGGTACCTGGCGATCGGCTTCCTTCCGCTGGTCGTCGCGATGGCCGGCCTGGATTATCTCGACGAGTTCGGCCGGACCGAGGGCGCTTTTGAAATGAGCCTGGTCCTCGACAGCCATCTCGAGGCTGCCGGACGGGTCCGGATGCTGGCCACTTCGCTCTTCGCGACCGTGGTGGGCCTCTCTGCCCTGCTCTATTTCGCCTGGACCGTGCGGCTGTTCGAGCCACGCAGCCGCTGGTGGGCGATCGGCGCCTATGTCGCCGTGGCCGCCGTCGGCCTTTCCCTGGTCTGGGCCGAGCGCGGCGGCAATTCGCAGAAAATGATGACCCGCCCCGTTTTGTGCGCACCGCTCGTGCTGGTCGACACGGGGAATCCGGGTGCCCGGGCCACGCTGCGGGTATGGCCCGACGGCCGGCCGGAGGGCGAAAGCGATGACGGATTCGAACGACGCTGCGCCGCTTCGGCGACGTTCGGGAAGTTCAAGCGGATCAACGACCGGCATCGCTTCCTTCTGCCTTTGATCCTGCCTGCCGTGGTGCTGGGCGCGATCTCGTGCCTCGGAAAGCGCACCGGAGGGCGCGAAGCGCGCGGCGAGGCCGTCGAACGGCTCAAGATCTGGTTGTACCTGACGGCGGCGATGTTCGTCGCCGGGCTGCTGCTCATGAGCGCGCTGCTGCAATGGCCGGCCTTCGCCTATCAAGGCGCCGCCAAGGAGGCGTTCAGAGCCCACGTCAGCGCCTATGTCCTCTATCTCGGAGTTCTCTACACCCTCTTCATCGCCGCCTTTTACATGCCGATTTACGTCAGGCTCGCGGCGGCGCATCGTCGCTCCGCCCGGGCGGAGGGATCGGATGCGGCCGAGCCGATCAATCCCCTCGACCTCGGCAAGATCATGCTCGGCATTTTCGCGCCCGCCATCGCGGGCCTGCTGGGGGACGTGCTCCAGTTCTGAGCGGCCTAATTGTCGAGCGCCCCTTCCTCCGGAGCGTGCAGCCTGAGGCGGGTGACGCGCCGGGTGTCGCTCTCGGTCACCTCGAGCCGCCAGCCCGAGGGATGCTCGACGATCTCGCCGGCCTGCGGAACTCGCCCGGCGAGGACGGTGGCGAGGCCGCCCAGGGTGTCGACATCCTCCTCGACCGCGCCGAGCCGGGCGTCGATCTGCTCGGCGACGTCCTCGAGCTCGGCCCGGGCGTCGGCGTCCCAGATGCCGTCCTCGAGCGGGATCAGCATTCCGGGGGTCTCCTCGTCATGCTCGTCCTCGATCTCGCCGACGATCTCCTCGACGACGTCCTCGATCGTCACCAGTCCCTCGGTGCCGCCGAACTCGTCGACGACGATGGCGAGATGGACTCGCTCGGCCCGCATCCGGGCGAGGAGGTCGAGGACGCCCATCGATTCGGGGACGTAGAGCGGCTTGCGAAGCAGGCCGGCGAGGTCCTGGGGCGGCTCGGCGCCCGACACCTCGACGGTGAAGACGTCCTTGATGTGGACCATGCCGACGACGCTGTCGAGGCTCTCCTCATAGACCGGAAGGCGGCTGTGCCCCGCCTCGGCGAAGGCGGCGACGAGGTCCCTGAAGCTGATCGTCGAGGGCACGGCGATGATGTCGCCGCGCGGCACCGCGATGTCGGCGACCGTGCTTTCCCCGAAATGAAGCAGGTTCTTCAGCATCTGCCGCTCGATCGGCGACAGGTCGCCGACGATCGGAGCCTCGTTCTCGTGGCTCTGGATCGCCTCCTCGATCTCCTCGCGCAGGGTGGCCTCGCTGTCCTCGCCGAACAGCAGGGTCCGGATGCCGCGCCAGATGCTGCGCTCGCCGCTCGAATCGTCAGCCATCAAGGGTGGACCTCATAGGGGTCCGCGATTCCCAGGCTCGCGAGGGCGCGGCGTTCCGCCGCCTCCATCGCCTCGGCCTCCGCCTCGCCCCGCTCATGGTCGCAGCCTACCAGATGGAGCATGCCGTGCACCACCAGATGGGCGGCGTGGGTGCGGATGCCGATGCCCTTCGCCTCCGCCTCGGCGACGCAGACGCCGTAGGCGAGCACGATGTCGCCGAGCAGGGCCTCGCCTTGCCCGGCCCGGCCGAGCGATTCGAGCTGCTCCGGCTCCACCATCGGGAAGGAGAGGACGTTGGTCGCCTTGTCCTTGCCGCGCCAGTCGGAGTTCAGGCCCCTCACCTCGTCGTCGCCGGTGAACCGGACCGAGACTTCCGCGGCGAGACGGCTTTCGAGGAGCGCCGGGAAGTCGCTTTGCGCCACAGCCGAACGGACCGCGGCCTCGGCCAGCTGCGCCCAGTCGGTGCTACTGTCCCATTCCTCGGAGACGTCGGCTTCGACGAGGATCATCGCGCACACCCCGTCATTCCCGCGAAAGCGGGAATCCATACGGAGTCGGCGCAGCCCGGGCGCAGCATGGATTCCCGCTTGCGCGGGAATGACGAGTTTGCCCTCACGCCGCCTTGCCCTCGTAGGCCTCGACGATCCTGCCGACCAGCGGATGGCGGACGACGTCGCCGGCGCCGAAGCGGATGGTGGCGATCTTGGGGATGCCCTCGACCTTGGCGACCGCGTCGGCGAGGCCCGACTTGCCCGGCTCGGGCAGGTCGACCTGGAGCGGATCGCCGCAGATCACCATCCGGCTTCGCATCCCGAAGCGGGTGAGGAACATCTTCATCTGCGCCGGAGTCGTGTTCTGGGCCTCGTCGAGGATGATGAAGGCGTCGTTGAGGGTGCGGCCGCGCATGAAGGCGATGGGAGCGATCTCGATCTCGCCGCTCGCGATCCGACGCTCGACCTGCTCGGCGGGAAGCATGTCGTAGAGCGCGTCGTAGAGGGGGCGCAGGTAAGGGTCGACCTTCTCCTTCATGTCGCCGGGCAGGAAGCCGAGCCGCTCGCCCGCCTCGACCGCGGGGCGCGACAGGATCAGCCGGTCGACCGAGCCGCCGATCAGCTGCTGCACCGCCTGGGCGACGGCGAGATAGGTCTTGCCCGTTCCCGCCGGCCCGAGCGCGAAGATCATGTCGTCGCGGCCCAGCGCCTCCATGTAGACGGCCTGCATCTTGGAGCGCGGGACGATCGTCTTCTTGCGGGTCCGGATCATCACCTTGGGCGGCTCGGCGACGTCGGGCGTGATGATCCCGTCGAGAGTCGGCTGGCCCGACATGGCGATGATCGCGTCGACCATTCCGGCGTCGATGTCCTGCCCCTCGTCGAGCCGGTTGTAGAGGCCGAGCAGGACGTCGCGCGCCCGGGCCGCGTCCTCCGGCTCGCCCTCGATCTGAACCTTGGCGCCGCGGGCCGCGATATAGACCCCGAGCCGGTCCTCGATCGCGACCAGGTTGCGGTCGAACTCGCCGAACAGGGGGCCGAGCAGATGCGGCTGCTCGAACTCGAGCTCGAGCCGGGCGCGGGGCGCCGCGGCGGCGGCGGGGTCGGGGGCTTTCTTCGGGGGCATCAGCGCGTCGCCCCAGCGAAGGCTGGGGCCCATGCCGACTCCGAGCCCACCCCCGAGGCCGGATGGATGCCAGCCTTCGCTGGCATGACGGCAGCAAGCGAATTCGGCCCCGCCGAAACCAGCTCGACCTCGACCAGCTCGCCGGCCGCCGCGCCGGTCTCGACATGGACCGACTGGAGCCAGGGCGACTTGCCGATCCTCTGGCCGGGCCGCTTGCCGTCGCGCTCGATCAGGATGTCGGTTCGCCGTCCGACGGTCGAGCGGTTGAAGGCCAGCTGCTGCTCGCCGAGCAGCGCCTGAAGGCGCTGCAGCCTCTCGTCCATCACTTCGAGCGGCACCTGATTCTCCATCTGCGCGGCGGGCGTTCCCGGCCGGGGCGAATATTTGAACGAGTAGGCCTGGGCGTAGTTCACCGCCGCGACGATTTCGAGGGTCGCCTCGAACTCGGCGTCGGTCTCGCCCGGGAAGCCGACGATGAAGTCGCCCGACAGGGCGATGTCCGGCCGGGCCGCCCTCACCCGCTCGAGGATTTGAAGATAGCTCGCGGCGGTGTGGCTGCGGTTCATCGCCTTGAGCACCCGGTCGCTGCCCGACTGCACCGGAAGGTGGAGATAGGGCATCAGCTTCCCGACCTCGGCATGGGCGCGGATCAGGCCCTCGGTCATGTCGTTGGGATGGCTGGTCGTGTAGCGGATCCGCTCCAGGCCCGGCAGCCGGTCGAGCGCCCGGACGAGGCCGTCGAGGCCCTGCGGGCGCCCGGCCTCGTCCTCGCCTGCCCAGGCGTTGACGTTCTGGCCGAGCAGGACGATCTCCCTGGCGCCGCCGTCGACCAGCGAGCGCGCCTCGTCCATCACCGCCGCCCAGGGCCTCGAGATCTCGGCTCCGCGCGTATAGGGGACGACGCAATAGGTGCAGAATTTGTCGCAGCCCTCCTGCACCGTCAGGAAGGCGCTCGGCCCCGGCCGGCGACGCGCCGGAAGGGCGCCGAACTTGGAGAGCGCCGGCATGTCGGTGTCGAGGCCGCGCCGGCCGAGCCCGGCCTCGGCGACCAGGGCGGGAAGCCGGTGATAGGCCTGCGGGCCGACGACGATGTCGACGCTCGGCGCCCGGCGCGGGATCTCCGGGCCTTCCGCCTGGGCGACGCAGCCCGCCACCGCGATCATCGGCCGCGAGCCGTCCTCGCGCCTGAGCCGGCCGATCTCGGAATAGACCTTCTCGGCCGCCTTCTCGCGGATGTGGCAGGTGTTGAGGACGACCAGATCGGCGTCGCCGGCGGGATCGGCGGCTTCCATGCCCTCGCCCTCGAGCAGGCCGGCCATGCGCTCGCCGTCATAGACGTTCATCTGGCAGCCGAACGACTTGATCCGGAAGGTTTTCGGGGCGGGTCTCTCCATCGCGGCGCGGCTATAGGCGATCCGCCCCGCCGCCGGAAGGGGCG
>DASVVX010000004.1:0-4410 GCA_036386295.1 Allosphingosinicella sp. | reverse complement strand
GCCGGCTTCGGCGCAGACCGCCACAACCGGCGCTTTCAGCGAGCGTCCGGGCGACGCTTTGTCGCGCAACCTGCGAAGCCTCGCCGCCAACCCGAAGAGCGCGACCGCCCTGATGGGCGCGGGCAAGGCGGCGCTCGAGCTCGGCGGCGTCGCGGAAGAATTTGAGCGCCGCGTGCGGCTGCTGGAGGTGGACGAGGGCGGTGCCGATCCACATCTTGATCCGGCCGTCCCTGGGAAGCTGCTCCTCGGCTCGGGCGAAGAAGGTCAGCGCCGCCTGGGGGTCGCCGAGGTCGAGCGCCGCCCTTCCCGCGCCCATCAGCGCGGTAACGCTCTTCGGATTGGCGGCGAGGCTTCGCAGGTTGCGCGACAGCGCGTCGCCCGGCCGCTCGGTGAAAGCGCCGGTGCCGGTTGCAGTCTGCGCCGAAGCCGGCGCGGCCGAGAACATTGTCCCCGCACCCAGCAAGGCCAAGCCGAGCCGGACGCCCCTCCGCAATGAAGTCATCGGGCCCTTAGAAAGGGTGGCGGCGCGAGGGGCAACAGCCCTGCGTTCAGTCGGTCGGCAGGGACGGCGAACGGCAAAGCATCCGTCACCCCGGCGAAGGCTGGTCCCAGCGGGCGAAGCATGCCGGCGACCGTCCTCGCTGGGGCCCCGGCCTTCGCTGGGGCGACGGGACTACTGGTTGTTCTGCCGCCCGAGGAAGCGCGGGATGTCGAGCGGGTCGCGGCGGAGGCGGGGCTGGGGCTCCTCCTCGACCTGCGCCTTCGCGGCGCCGCGGGCGATGCTCGACATGCGCTCGAACAAGGTGCCGCCTTCGCGCGCCGGCTTGGCCTCGGCCGCCTCGGCGGGCGCCTCGGCCTCGCCGTCGATCCAGCTTCGGGTGCCCGGCGCGACGCTCTCGGGACCGCCGGCGAAATCCTCCTCGATGAAGCTCTCGCCACCGTCGTCCTCGTCGCCGAGCATCGCCGCGTCGAGCAGCAGCTCGTCACCGGCTTCCTCGGCGGCGGGTTCGTCGAGAGTCAGCTCGTCGGCCTCCGGCGCCTGCTCGGCGATCTCGGGCTCGGCCCCCTCGGGCTCGGCGATCTCCTCGGCGACCGGCTCCGGCGCGGTCAGGGTGACCTTCGGCGCTTCGGGCGCCGGCGCGGCGGCGCGGGCGCCGGGGAAGGTGAACACCTTGGCCGGCATCGGCGGCGCCTGGGTCACCGCCTCGGCGTCGATTCCGGTGGCGACGACCGAAACCCTTATCTTGCCCTCGAGCTCGTTGTTGAAGGCCGAGCCCCAGATGATGTTGGCGTCGGGATCGACCAGCTCCTTGATGTGGCTGGCGGCCTCGTCGACCTCCATCAGCCGCATGTCCTCGCCGCCGGTGATCGAAATGATCACTCCGCGGGCGCCCTTCATGCTGACCCCGTCGAGCAAGGGATTGGCGATCGCCTTCTCGGCCGCCTCGATCGCCCGGTTGTCGCCCGAGGCCTCGCCGGTGCCCATCATCGCCTTGCCCATCTCGCCCATCACCGAGCGGACGTCGGCGAAGTCGAGGTTGATGAGGCCCGGCATGACCATCAGGTCGGTGATCCCGCGCACGCCCTGCTGGAGCACCTCGTCGGCCATCTGGAACGCTTCCTTGAAGGTCGTGTTCGGGTTGGCGATCCGGAAGAGGTTCTGGTTGGGGATGACGATCAGAGTGTCGACATGCGCCTGGAGCTCCTCGATCCCGGCGTCGGCGGAACGGCCGCGGCGGTTGCCCTCGAAGCTGAACGGCTTGGTGACCACTCCGACGGTGAGAACGCCCCGGTCGCGCGCCGCCTTGGCGATGACCGGCGCCGCGCCGGTGCCGGTGCCGCCGCCCATGCCGGCGGCGATGAAGCACATATGGGCGCCGTCGAGCGCCTTCTCGATCTCCTCGATCGCCTCTTCCGCGGCCGCCTTGCCGATCTCCGGCCGCGAGCCGGCGCCGAGCCCCTGGGTGATGCGGAGGCCGAGCTGGATGCGCTGGTCGGCGGGCGAGGCGTTGAGCGCCTGGGCGTCCGTATTGGCGACAATGAAGTCGACGCCTTGAACGTCATTGGCGATCATGTTGGCGACGGCGTTGCCGCCGGCGCCGCCGACGCCGATGACGCTGATCCGGGGCCTCAGCTCGTCAACTTCGGGCCGGATGAAGTCGATGCTCATGCTTGCTCTCCCCCTGATCTTGCCCAACGGGACACCTGTTAACTCCTTTTGCACTATGCGAATCTTGGGCGCGAGAAAAAAGTTAACGAACTGGTATTTTTTCGGTGTGGACACCCCCGTGTGAGTCCCAAAAGTCACGCATGTGAGTCCCCAGGATCACGGGGTGAATCTCAAAAGCCACTCTTCACCGCGTTCATCAGCCGCTGCACGATATTGCCGCCCGTCTCGCGCGGCTGGATCCGCTCCGGCGACATCACCGATCTGAGGTCCAGCTCGTCCGAAGCGGCGAACAGGGCGAGCCCGACCAGGGTCGCGAAAGCGGGTCCCGAATGGGCGTCCGGAAGGCCGGCCAGGCTCGGCCGGCCGATCCGGACCGCGCGCCCCAGCACGCCCTGCGCATAATCGGCGATGCCCTTCAGTTCGGAGCCGCCCCCCGTGAGGACGACCTGGCGCCCGAACGGCCCTCCGAAGCCGAGCTCCTTGAGCGCCGCGGCGATGTCGCCGGTGAGGTGCTCGAGCCGCTGGCGGATGACGGCGATCAGCTGCGCGCGGGTGATCCGCGCCGCCTCCGTCCCTTCTTCCGAGCCGGCGATCGGCGACAATTCGATCATGTCGTGATTGTCGCGCGGGCTGGTCGTCGCCGAGCCGTAGAAGCATTTCATCCGCTCCGCCTCGACCCGGCGAGTGCCGAAGGCGGACGCGATGTCGTCGGTGATGTCGGTGCCGCCGACCGGGATCGACTTCAGCCCGAGCAGCATCCCGCCGGCGAAGACCGAGACGTTGGTCACGCCCGCGCCGAGCTCGACCAGGGCCACCCCGAGCTCGCGCTCCTCCTCGCTGAGGCAGGCCTTGCCGGCCGCGACCGGCGAGGCGACGATCGCTTCCACGCCGAGATGGGCGGAGCGCACGCACAGGTCGAGGTTCCTGACCGGGGAGGGGTCGCCGGCGATGACGTGGATGTCGACGGCGAGCTTGTCGGCGTGGAGGCCGAGCGGCTTCTTCACCCCTTCGAGCCCGTCGACCGTGTAGAGCGCCGGAAGCGCGTGGAGGATCATCCGACCGTCGCCGCTGATCGATTCCCGGCCGATTCCGAGCAGCTGGTCGATATCGGCCTTCTCGATCCGGCGGCCGCCGATCTGGAGCTCGACGCTGGCGACGGTGCTGACCAGCCCGCCCGCGGAGAATCCGACGAACACGTCCTCGATGTTGGTCGCCGCGATCCGCTCGGCCTGCTCGACCGCCTCGCGGATCGCGCCTTCGGTCTTCTCCATGTCGGCGATGAAGCCGCGCCGGACGCCCTGGCTCTGGCGCTGGCCGGTGCCGAGGATCTTCAGTCGCCCGTCCTCGCCGGGCTCGGCGATCAGCGCCGACACTTTCGACGAGCCGACGTCGAGGGCGGTGACGAGCCGGCGCGGCGCCTGGACGGTGGGGCGCTTCATCAGATGGTCCGCGCCGTGTCGACGGGAGCGCCGCCGGCGGCCGCGGGCGGCGGCGGCGGCGCCGGAGCGATCTCGGGGACGGTGCTGCCGGGATCGCCGGGCAGCCGGATCAGCATCCTCTTCGGGTCGCGCATGTCGATCCGGACGTAGCCCTTGCCGAGCAGCTGAACCGACTGGTCGATGCTTGCGAACTTGGCCAAAGCCTTGCGCGCCGCTGCCTCGCCCTCGGGCAAGGCGAGCACCTCGCCCGACTGGAAGCGAAGGTCCCAGCGCCGGCCGCCGACCCAGCTCGCCCCGGCCATGACCGGCTTGAGGTTCGGCGCGGCCTGGGTGAGTCGACCGAGCTCGGCGGCGTGGAGGTTGGCGGCCGGGCCGATCAGAAGCGGCAGGTCGGGCATGGCGTCGAGCCGGACCGCCTCGAGCACGACCCCGTCCAGGTCGATCAGCGCGAGCCTCTGGTTGTGCTGCCAGATGGCGGCCGGGCGCCGCTCGACGATATCGACGACGAGCGTGTCGGGAAGCCGCCGCGACACCCGCGCGTCGCGCACCCAGCCGAATTTCAGCAGCCGCTGCCGGGTCGCCTCGAGGTCGACCAGCGGCATGGCCGAGGAGGGCTGGTCGAAGGCGATGTTGTAGACGTCGAGCTGGCGGATATGGTTGGCGCCCTTGATCTCGACCCGCTTCATCGCGAAGCCCATCTCGCCGACGCTCTCGCCAACGGTTGCGCCCAGCATCTGCGGGATTCGCAGGGCCCAGAGCAAGGCGCCGGCGAGCGCAATCAGCATCCCGAAGAAGATCCAC
>DASVVX010000003.1:0-19186 GCA_036386295.1 Allosphingosinicella sp. | reverse complement strand
AAACTACGTTCAGCGGGTGCTCGAGAATGCGGTCGTGTACGAAGCGATGCGCGCCCAGCGCAGCGGCGGCCGAGCGAACCGGCTGTCCTATTATCTCGGCAAGAGCGGGCCGGGCTGAGCTAGAGAAATTCTCCCCGCGATTTCGCGGGGAGGGGGACCGCACGAAGTGCGGTGGAGGGGTTTTGGAGGCTCGAGGGACCCCTCCACCATGCTTCGCATGGTCCCCCTCCCCGGCAAATGCCGGGGAGGATTTGCAAAGCTTGCGCTCCCGGATCACCTCCCTTATGGACCGCGGCCTGTCTCCCGGGCGGCCTTCGAGCCGGATCCGGTCGGGGAGTAGCTCAGCCTGGTAGAGCACTGTCTTCGGGAGGCAGGGGCCGGAGGTTCGAATCCTCTCTCCCCGACCATTTTTTTCCGCACGTGGCTCAGTCCGTCATTGCCAGCGATGACGGAACGACGAATGATCCACATCGACATCAAGAAGCTCGGCCGCTTCCACCAGGTGGGGCACCGCATCACCGGCGACCGCACCGGCCGGAGCAGCCGCGGGCCCGCCGCCACGTGCGCTGCGGTTTGGAGCTGGTCCGGTCGTCGATCATTCGCGGTAGCGAAGCGCCTCGATGACCACGGCCAATGCCGGGGAGCGCTGGCGCCTGCTCGGATAGTAGAGGTGGTATCCCGGGAATGGCGGGCACCAGTCGTCGAGCACACGGATCAGGTAGCCTGATACGAGGTCGGCCTCGACGTAATTCTCCATGATGTAGGCCAATCCAGCGCCCTCGAGGGCGGCAAGGCGCTGCAGCCGCATGTCGTTCACGACGAGCCGGGGCTCGACCCTGACGTTGAGCGCCCGGCCATACTTCTCCAGATCCCAGACGGCGACACCGCCGTGCGTGGGGAAACGCAGGGCGATGCAGTCGTGAGCCGACAGTTCCGACGGCTCCTTGGGGACGCCCCGCCCCGCTACGTAATTAACCGAGCCAACCACCGCCATTCGGAGGTCGGGTCCAATTGGGACCGCTAGCATGTCTTGGGCCAACGTCTCCCCCAGGCGGACGCCAGCGTCGAAGCCTTCGGCCGCGATGTCGACGAAGCCATTACTGACGCTGATCTCCACATTGAGGCTAGGATAGAGAGGCAACAGGGCAGCAAGCTTCGGCGTCAGAATAGTTTCGGCCGGATGATCGCCGGCGGTGATCCGCACCGTGCCGGACGGTTTGTCCCGGAGCTCACTGAGCCCTTCCAGCTCCGCGCCGACTTCGTCGAAATGCGGCCCGACGCGCTCCAACAGTCGCTGGCCGGCTTCCGTCGGCGATACGCTGCGGCTCGTCCGGGTCAGAAGCCGGACGCCTAGTCTCTCCTCCAGCTTGCGGATCGTATGACTGAGGGCCGAGGGCGACACCCCCATCTGCGCCGCCGCGCGCGTGAAGCTGCGCTGCCTAGCGACCGCCAGAAATGCCACCAGATCCGCCATTGTCTCACGCTGCATCATTGAATCCTGCTCAATGCCGCTTGCCGATCTTGCAGTCTAATCGAAGCATGCCGCCACGCCTAGATGGAAGCCATGGCAACGCAGCTTATTCATTCCAACTCAACGGCGGCACTACCCACGAGGGGCCGGGGCGCCGTCTTCGCGTTAACCCTCTGCGTCGCGACGTTGATCGCGTCAGAGTTCATGCCGATCAGCATCCTCACACCGATCGCGTCCGAGCTCGGCACCACCGAAGGCGCGGCAGGGCAGGCGATCTCAGTTTCCGGGCTGTTTGCAGTGCTAACGAGCCTCAGCCTCTCATTCCTGACCGCTGGGATCGACCGCCGCAGGATCCTGCTCGGCCTGACCATGCTCATGCTGGTGTCTGGGCTGCTGGTGGCCTTCGCGCCGAGCTTCACGCTGCTGATGATCGGCCGCGGCCTGCTGGGCATCGTCATCGGCGGCTTCTGGTCGATGTCCGCCGCTACCGTGATGCGTCTGCTTCCCGAGGCCCAGGTGCCAAAGGGCCTCGCAATGCTCAACGGTGGTAATGCGCTGGCGACCACGATCGCTGCTCCTCTGGGAAGCTTCCTCGGCCAGTATGTCGGCTGGCGCGGCGCATTCTTCGTCGTGGTGCCGCTCGCGGCGATCACTTTTGCCTGGCTGTGGCGGAGCTTGCCGCAGATGCCGGTCGCTCGCGACGCGTCAAGCTCCAATGCTCTCACCGTTTTGCGCCGCCCTGAGGCGCGCGTCGGCATGGCGGCAGTCGCACTCCTCTTCGCGGGGCAGTTCTCGCTTTTCACCTACCTGCGGCCGTTCCTGGAGAACGTGACCCAGCTCAGCGTCTCACTGCTTTCGCTGGTCCTTTTGGTAATGGGCGGCGCAGGCCTCATCGGCACCTGGCTCATCGGCCGTGCAGTCGCGCGGAGTCTTACGGCGACCTTGGTCGCGGCTCCGCTCGCGATGGCCTCGATCGCGATTGGTTTGGTGCTGACGGGCGAGATGCCCATGCCGACGGCGGCGCTGCTCGCGGCCTGGGGCCTGATCGGAACCGCCTTGCCGGTCGCGTGGTGGACGTGGCTCAGCCGGACCCTGCCCGAGGACGCCGAGGCGGCCGGCGGTCTGATGGTGGCGGTGATCCAGCTGGCGATCACGCTTGGCGCTGCTGGTGGCGGCGCCCTGTTCGATGCGGCCGGTCACCAGGCGACCTTCCTCGCAAGTGCGGTCCTCCTCGCCGCCTCCGCCCTGCTGGCCTTGGGCAGCGCACGGAGAACCACCGGTTCCGCAGCATCCAATTCTTGATCACTATCATTGGAGAAAATCGATGAACGTTGAAAGCCAGAGCAACGGACAGAGGAGCGTCAGTCGGCGCCGCATGTTGCAGCTTACCGGCGCGAGCATAGCCGCAGCCGCCATGGCCGCTGCGCCGGAAGCCCGGGTGTCCGCGCGGAACGGCGGAGCTTGGGACAAGACGTTCCCTAAGAGCGACCGGGTCGATCATCGGAAGGTCAGGTTCAAGAATCGTTATGGCATTGTCTTGGTGGGTGACCTTTATCTGCCGAAGAGCCGGTCCAATCGGCGCCTGCCGGCGCTCGCCGTGGGTGGCCCGTTCGGCGCGGTCAAGGAGCAGTCCTCCGGTCTGTATGCGCAAGCCATGGCGGAGCGAGGGTTCGTCACGATCGCTTTCGACCCGTCCTACACCGGAGAAAGCGGTGGACAGCCGCGCAATGTTGCGTCGCCCGATATCAACACCGAAGATGTCAGCGCGGTCATCGACTATCTCGGGTTGCATGCTTCCGTTGACAGGGAGCGGATCGGTGTCATCGGAATTTGCGGCTGGGGCGGGATGGCGCTCAACGCCGTGGCCGTGGACAAGCGCGTCAAGGCGGTCGCCGTCAGCACCATGTATGACATGAGCCGGCTCATGTCGAAGGGCTACAACGACAGCGTCACTCTCGAACAACGCACCAAAACGCTGGAGCAACTGAGCCGCCAGCGTTGGCAGGACGCGGAAAGGGGCGGCCCTGCATATGGCCCCGTTTCCAACGAGCTGAAGGGTGGCGAACCGCAATTCCTCGTGGATTACCACGATTACTACAGGACCCCGCGCGGCTTCCACCCGCGAGCCGTCAACTCGAATGCATCGTGGACCCTCACGACTCCCCTGTCCTTCATGAACATGCCGCTCCTGACCTACATCAAGGAAATTTCGCCTTGCCCTGTCCTGTTGATCCACGGTGAGAAGGCGCACTCGCGTTACTTCAGCGAAACCGCCTACGCTGCAGCGGCGGAGCCCAAGGAACTCGTGATCATCCCCGGTGCGGTCCACACGGACCTCTATGACCGGATGGACGTGATTCCCTTCGACCGACTGACCTCGTTCTTTACCCGGCATCTGACCGGGGGCGTCAGCCGCGATCGCCTCCTCGAGAGCTGAGACGGACGGAGAGTTCGTAATGAAATCGCTTGCAGCAATCGTTGTGCCGTTGTCGCTCCTCGCATGCGGCTCGGCCCAGATCAAGGCGCGAGACGTTCCACCGAGACACGGAGAAGCCAAGATGGAAATCAGCCGAAAAGCCGACCTGAAGACGGTCGCTGGCCCGTCGGAATATTTCACCGGGAACGTTACCGTCACCGGCCAATTCCAGCGCGCGGACCCCTCTCGGGTGGGCGGCGCCATCGTCCATTTCGAGCCGGGCTCGCGCACCGCCTGGCACAAGCACCCGCTCGGCCAGACCCTGATTGTGACCGAAGGTGTCGGCTGGACCCAAGTTGTCGGTGGCCCAGTCCTCGAGTTCCGCGCCGGTGACGTGCTGTGGTGTCCAGCCGACAAGAGGCATTGGCACGGCGCCACGCCGACGATCGCGATGACCCACATCGCCATTCAGGAATCGCTGAACGGCTCGCCGGCCACCTGGTTCGAACACGTCACCGATGAGGAATATTTCGCCGGTCTCTCCGTTGCGGGGTAACCGATCCTCTTGCCCCGACCTTTTCCAGGTGCGCAAATATCAGCCGGGGCGCCCCCCCAGCCAGGGCGGCATTCGATAATCGTACAGCGTCTCGACCGGCTGGCGCGCGCGGATCACCGCCCATCGGGCGCCGTCGACCAGCACCTCTGGGGCGAGCGGGCGGCTGTTGTAGGTGCTGCCCATGGTTGCGGCATAGGCGCCGGCGGTGCGCAGGACCATCAGCTCGCCGGCGCCGACCCGGTCCATCCGCCGCGAGCGGGCGAAGGTATCGCCGGTCTCGCAGATCGGCCCGACGATGTCGGCGACCATCGCCTCGCCGCTCGGCACCACCGCCTCGGCCGAATGCCAGGCGTCGTAGAGGGTCGGCCGCATCAGGTCGTTCATCGCCGCGTCGACGATGACGAAGGGCAGGGCCGGGCCGGGCTTGATCCGGATCACCGTCGTCAGGAGCACGCCGGCCTCGCCGACGAGCAGCCGGCCCGGCTCGAAGATCAGGCGGGCGCCCCAGTCGCGGGTCGCCCGAAGCACCATGGCGCCATATTCGGCGGGCGAGGGCGGCGGCGGCGCGGCGGGATCGTAGGCGAGGCCGAGGCCGCCGCCGAGATCGGCGGTGACGATATCGTGGCCGGCGGCCCTCAGCGCCCCGATGAGAGCGCCGAGCCGTTCGAACGCCGTCTCGAGGGGCGCGAGGTCGGTGAGCTGGCTGCCGATGTGGACGGCGACGCCCTCGAGCTCGAGCCCGGGCAGAGCCCGGATGCGCTCGCAGGCGCCGAGAGCGTCGGCGATCGCCACCCCGAACTTGTTGTGGGCGGCGCCGGTCGAGATCTTGGCGTGCGAGCCCGCCTCGACGTCGGGATTGACCCGGAGCGCGACCGGAGCGGTCCGGCCCATCGCCAGCGCCACCTGGGACAGCATCTCCGCTTCGGGCAGCGATTCGAGGTTGAACTGGCGAAGGCCGCCGCCCAGCGCGAGCTCCATCTCCGCCGCGGTCTTGCCGACGCCTGAGAAGACGATCCGGTCGGGGGCGATTCCGGCGGCGCGGGCGACGGCATATTCGCCGGCCGAGACGACGTCGGCGCCGAGCCCCTCGCGGGCGAAGGTCGAGACCACGGCCGGATTGGGGTTCGCCTTGACCGCATAGGCGATGAGGGCGTCGCCGAGCGGGGCGAGCGCGGCCTTCAGCGCCCCGGCCTGGGCGCGCATCGCCGCGGTCGAATAGACGTAGGCCGGAGTCCCCACCTCGCGCGCGATCAGCGGCAGCGGCACGTCCTCGCAATGCAGGATTCCGTCCCGCAGCGGGTAAGGGTCCATGGCCGACATCCCAAATCGAGGCCGCGGCCAGGCCCGGCCGCTGCCGCTACCGCAGCTGGAGCCGGATCCCGGCCCGGAAAGTGCGTCCGAGCAGGTCGCTGAACGTACTGTTCGCCGCCAGCCCGGTCTCGGGCAGCAGCAGCGCGCCCTTGTTGAACACGTTGGTGACGTTGAAGAAGAACTCGCCGTTGCCCCGGCCGAGCGCGTCGAACTTCACCGTCGCATTGAGGTCGACGTAGAAGGTCCCCTTGACGTCCAGGTCCTCGTAGGTCGGGAATTGGGTCTCGATGGCGGCGGGGCGGCCGGTCGGGCAATTGGTCTGGCACTCGATTCCGCTGGCGGTATATTTGCCCTTGCTGACGCCGCGGCCGACGGCGGTGATCGAGTAGGTCGGCGTGTCGAAGCCGGCGCTCACCCGGAAGATCCAGCTCGGCGTGCTGTACTGGCCGCCGTTGAAGCCGGCGGAGTCGAGCGGGATCTGGCCCGGAATTCCGAAATCGGTGATGTTGTCGATATAGCGGGTGGCGAGTCCCCGAAGCATGACGGTGCCGTTGCCCGCGCCGGAGAAGAGGTCGCTCAGCCGCCGCCGATAGGACGCCTCGAAGTCGATTCCGCGGACCAGCTTGCTGGCGAAGTTGAACGGCTGGTTGCGGAACAGGATTCGGGTGGCGTTGTTCGGATCCTGGCTGATCGCGGCGCAGAAATCCTGATTACCCTGCTGGCAGAAATTGATGATGTTCTGAGCGGTGAGGATGTCGATCACATCCTCCATCTCGATCCGGAAATAATCGACGGAGGCGCTGAAGCCGGGAAGGAAGCGCGGCGAGATGACTCCGCCGATGTTCCACGAATCCGCCTTCTCGACCGACAGGTTCGGGTTCCCGGTCGCGTTCTGCGAATAGGAGATGCTCGCGCCATAAGTGTTCCCGAGCGGCCCGGCCCCCGGGAAGAAGGGGTTGCTGACCGAATCGCTGTTCGCGGTGCCGGCCTGGAACAGCTCGTTGAGGTTGGGCGCGCGGATGTCGCGCGAGCGCGTCACCCGAAGCCTGATGTCGTCGATCGGCTGCCAGGTCGCGCCGGCGCGCCAGGTGGTGACGAAGCCGGAGCTCGAATAATCGGTGGCCCGGACGGCGCCGTTGAACTCGAGCCCGAAGCCGAGCGGCACGACGGTCTCGAAATAGGCTTCCTTCACGTCATATTTGCCGTTGGTCGGAAGGTAGTTGCCGACCGACCAGGCGTTGGCGGTGACCAGCTGCCCCTGCGCGTTGGTGCTGACCACGGGCTGGAACTCGGTCGGGACGAAACCCTTGATCTTCTCCTCGCGATACTCGCCGCCGACCGCGATGGTGACGTCGCCGGCCCAGGTCGCGAAGGGCGAGAAGGAGAAGTTGGCGCCGGCGACGGTCTGCTCGACCACCTCGTCGCGATAGGGATCGCCGAGGACGTAATCGATCGCCGCGGGATTCGCGACGCCCAGGCCGAGCCGGTTGAGCGGCACGCAATTGGGATCGTTGTTGTTGGGGTTGGCGTCGACGTTGATTCGGCACACGATCGGGCTGGACGTATTGCCCGGCACGGAGAAGACGGCGTCGGTGGCCGCGTTGATCCGGGCCGTGTGCATGATGTTGCGAAGCTGCTCGCGCAGGTCGGCTCGGCCGTATTGAACGTAGACGTCCCAGTTCGCCCGCTCGCCGAACGCCTGGAAATCGCCCTCGGCGCCGAGCACGTAGCGCTGAACCTCGCGCTTGTTGTTGGCGACCCGGAAGGGAAGGTCGGCGGCCGTGGTCGCGACCGTCACCGTGTTGATTCCGGCAAGGGAAATTCCGGAGGCGCTGAAGGCGTTTCTAAGGAACGCGTTGTCGGCCTGGTAGGTGATTCCGGTGGCGAGGTTCGGGCCCGCGTTGAAATAGACTTCCTGCCAGTTGTACGAAGCCTCGGCGAACAGCTCGATGCCGTCGGCGACCTCGAAGCTCAGCCGGCCGAAGGCGCCGTGGCGGTCGTCTTCCGGATCGAGGCCGATGCGGCGTCCCGAATCGTTCACCCGCCAGTCGCCGCCCTGGGTCAGGGTCGGCGCCGCCGCTCCGGTCGGCGACGGGAAGGTCAGCGCTCCATATTGATATTGGAGGATCTGCCCGCCCTGGTTGAAATAGAGGCCGCGAAGCCGGTTCGCGAGGCCACCCGTCGAAGCGGTGATGAGGCCGCCGGGAGTCGAATTGGCCGCGCCCACCTGGCGACGGATCAGGTAACGGGGAGTGGTGGAGACTCCCGAAACCCAATTGGGGTCCTGGATCCGGACATAGCCGGTGTGGTTCCACTTGCGATCGGTCGTGTCGAAGATGCCGTCGCGATGGGCGATCTCGCCGCTCAGCAGGACGTGACCGCGGCCGCCCGCGAACGACAGTCCGCCGGCGACTCCGAGCGAATAGTTGAACCCGTCGCCATAGGTGGTGACGCCGCTGTCGGCCTGGATCTTCAGGCCCTTGAACTTCTTGTCGAGGATGAAGTTGACGACGCCGCCGACGGCGTCCGAGCCGTAGGTCGCCGAGGCGCCGCCGGTGACCACCTCGACCCGGTCGACGAGCATCTGCGGGATCGTGTTGACGTCGACGAGGCCGGTGATCGTCGAGGCGACCGAGCGCCGGCCGTCGAGCAGCACCAGGGTGCGCACCTCGCCGAGGTTGCGCAGGTTGAGGGCGTTGATGCCCGCCTGGCCGCTGCTCAGGTTGAGGCGCGAGTTGGACGGCCGGGTCGATCCCGCGAGGGAAGGCAGCTGGTTGACGAAGTCGGCGATGTTGTTGGTCGGCGACGTATTCTCGATGTCCTCGCGGCTGAGGACGGTGAGCGGGGTCGGCGCCTGATAGCCGTCGCGCACGATGCGGGTGCCGGTGACGACGATGTCCTGGCGGTTCTCCGTCTCGGTCGTCGCGACGGGGGCGTCGGGGGCGGTTTCGGCGGCGGCGGTGGCGGCCGCCCCCTCGTCCTCATCGGGTCCGACCTGGGCCGCCGCGGGACACGCAATCGCCATCGACGCAATGGCGGCTCCGGAAAACAGGAACGTTTTCAACGATGTGCGACGAAACATGTCAGATCCCCCTGAAACCCGCATTTGCTGCGTGATTAGCCGTCATTAAGTAGCAGGAATGCCGCGTCCCGGCATAGTTTCTCTTGGCCGAGCCATAACCTCTCGCCATCCTCGCGGCACGATTGCCACGCCAGCGTGGCCCGGGCGCAACAGCGTAGCCGCCCTCTCCCGCTTTTCGCACGAGAGGGATTTGGTCTCGCCGCCATTGACTGTGCCGCTGCCTCGGTTGAGCTTGATTCCATGCCGCCTGTGCTCCGCCTTGGCTGAAGCCGCTCCCCCCGCCCCGCCCGTCGTCGCCCCCGGCTTGGGACGGATGGCGCTCTACGTGCTGCTCGGTTTCTCCGCCGGCCTTCCTTTCTACATGTTCTCGACCGTGCTCGCGCTTCGGCTGCAGGCGCACGGCGTCGTCCTCGTCGTGATCGGCTTCTTCGCCTGGGTGCAGCTGCTTCCGACCTTCAAATTCCTCTGGGCGCCCCTCCTCGACCGCTACGACGTGCCTGGCTTCGCGCGCTTCTGGGGCAAAAGGCGCGGCTGGATCATGCTGTCGCAGCTCGGCATCTTCAGCTCGATGGTGGCGATGGCCCTGACCTCGTCCGACGAGAATCTCGCCGTCACCGCCCTGTTCGCGGTCCTTCTCGCCTTCTGGACGACGACGCTCGAGGTCGCGGCCGACGCCTGGCGGATCGAGCTCGCTCCGACCCAGGACGAGCAGGGGCCGATCGCCGCCGCCAATCTGTGGGGCTATCGCACCGCCATGGTCGCGGCGGGGAGCGGCGCGCTGCTCGTCGCGGACCCGGCCGGCAAGGCCGCGCCCTGGCTGGCCGGGCTCGGGGTCGAGGCGGGCTGGACCACCGCCTATCTGCTGATCGCCGCCGCCGCCTTCCTGCCGCTGCCGGTGCTGGCGGCGATGCCGCGCGAGCCGGGCCGCCGCGGTTCGCGCTGGACGGCGCTGGCGACCGGGCTTTCGGCCAGCGCCGCCATCCTCCTTGCCGCGGTCGCGGCGACGGCGGCGGCCGGCTGGGCCCTGCTCGGCGCCGCCGGCCGCGCGGGCATCGACAGCCGCACCAACGTCACGCCCTACGTGCTCGCCCTCTGCATGATCCCCTTCCTGATCATGGCGGCCGCCCTTCCCCGGATCCGCAGGGCGCCGGCCGATTCGGCGATCCGGCGGTCGGCGGCGATCGGTCCCTATGTCGATTTCTTCTGGCGCTACGGGTTCGGAGCGCTCGTGGTGATGGCCTTCGTCTCGATCTACCGGATGGGCGACGTGCTCGCTCTCAACCTGTCCAAGCCGATGATCAAGGGCCTCGGCTATTCGCTCGACCAGATCGGCTATGCCGACAGCCTGGTGGCGCTGATCTCGAGCATCGTCGGAGTGGGCCTCGGCGGAGCGATGGTGGTCTACTGGCGGCTCGGCCTGGCTCTGACGATCGGGGCCTTCTTCGCCGCGCTCGGCAATTTCGGCTTCGTCTGGCTCGCCAACCAGCCCGTGGACGTCTGGACGCTCTATCTCGCCACCGCCGCCGACCAGTTCGGCAACGGCATGGCCGGGGCGGTGTTCGTCGTCTACCTCTCGATGCTGGTGAACCCGCGCTATCCGGGCGCCCAATATGCCTTCCTGTCGAGCTTCGCCTTCCTCCTGCCGAGGCTGCTGTCGGGGGCGGGAGGAGCGATCGTCCAGTCGCTCGACGATGCCGGCCTCGACGGCTTCGACCTCTTCTTCGGTCTGTCGGGCGTGCTCAGCCTGGCCGCGATCCTGTTCCTGCCCTTCCTCGCCCGGATCAGGCCGAGGGAGGAGGATTCATGATCGACGAGGCTTTCGCGCCCGCGGCGGCGGCCGTCGCGGAGGGCCGGATCCCCGGCGCCGCGCTCGGCGTGGTCGGCGCCGACGGCCGCCGCTCCGTCCGCTTCGCCGGCATGGCCGCGCTTCGGCCCGAGCCGGAGGCCCTGACCGAGGACCATTGGTTCGACCTCGCCTCGCTGACCAAGGTGATCGCGACGACGGCGATGGTCCTTCGGCTCGCCGACGAGGGCCGGCTCGATCTCGACCGGCCGCTGACCGACGCCATCCCCGACCTTCGCCAGTACGACATGGCCGCGGCGGAGCGCCGGCTGACCTTCCGCGACTGCCTCGGCCACCGCACCTTCCTTCCGGCGGTCGAGCCGGTCTACACCTACGGCAACGATCCGGCCCGGCTTCGCGCCTTCGTCCTGCAAAGGGAATGGCGGCACGGCCCGCCGGTCTATTCCGACATCAACTTCATCCTGCTCGGGATCGCGGTCGAGCGGATCACCGGAGCGCCGCTCTCCGACTGGCCGCTCGGAGCGGAGCTGGGCTATGGGCCGCCGCCCGGCCCCGCCGTCGCCACCGAGGCCTGCACCTGGCGCGGCCGCATCCTCAAGGGCGAGGTCCATGACGAGAATGCCGCCGCGCTCGGCGGCCGGGCCGGCCATGCCGGGCTGTTCGGGACCGTCGCCGGGGTGCTCGGCTTCGCCCAGGGCCTTCTCGACGGCCGCGGCGCCTCGCCGGCGGCGCTCGCGGCGATCCGCGCTCCCGTCCACGCCAACCGGACCTGCGGCTGGGAGCGCCGCTTCGCCGGCTGGCACGGCGGCGAGGCCTGCTCGGCCGCGACGATCGGCCACACCGGCTTCACCGGCACCGGCCTGTGGGTCGATTTCGACCGCGGCCTCGCCTGGACCCTGCTCACCAACCGGGTCCACCCCAGCCGCCACCGCGACACCGGCATCGCCGAGCTGCGCCGGGCGACGGGCGAGGCGGTGATCGGCGCCTGGGACGGGTAACACCCTCTCCCTGCAGGGGAGAGGGACAGGCGAGCGAAGCTCGCCAGGGTGAGGGCACACGGCACGGACTCACTGACCGCCCTCACCCTTCCCACGGCCTCCGGCGGCGGGCCCCTCCCTCTCCCCTGGAGGGAGAGGGGTCAGTTCGCCTCGGCGATCGTCACCAGGGCCGAGTCCATCGCCACGGTCGCGTCGACCCCCTCGGGCACGTCGTTGGCGTAAGCGGAGAAGAGCAAGGTCCGTCCGCTCTTCGCGATCATCCAGCCGGACAGGGCGTTGGTGGCGTTGAGAGTCCCGGTCTTGGCGAAGATCCGCCCCTCCAGAGCGGTGCCCTTGAAGCGCTTCGCCAGAGTACCGTCGACCCCGCCGACCGGCAGCGTCGAGCGCCACGCCGCCCCCCAGGGCCGCGCCGCGATCCAGCGCAGCAGGCCGACCGTCGTGCGCGGCGCGACCCGGTTGTAGCTCGACATTCCGGAGCCGTCGGAAAAGTCGAAACCGGCGCGCGGGACGCCGGCCTCGGCCAGCATGTCGCGAACCACCGTCTGCCCGTCCGCGATCGAGCCGGTGCCGGCGAGCCGTCCGAGGCGGCGGAGCAGAAGCTCGGAATGGAGATTCTGGCTGACCTTGTTGATCGCCGCGATATCCTCCGCAAGCGGCGGCGGGGTCAGCCGAGCGAGCGGCTCCGCGGCCGGCGGACGGGGCGGCGGAGCGCCTTTGCGGACCGCCGGATCGTCGGCGGGACCGAGCGGCCGGTGGCGGACTGCGACCTCGCCGGCGACCCGCACCCCGCGCGCCTCCAGCAGGGCCTTGAAGCGCCACGCGGCATAATGGGCGGGGTCGTCGATCCCGAGGCGGAGCCGCTCCGGCTCGGCGCCGGCGGCGATCCGGCCGGTGAGGCGGACCTCGCGGCTGCCCGGCAGGCGGTCGAAGTCAAGCGCAGTCTCTCGCGACGCGACCGTCACCGCGCGATTGTCCACCTTGAAATAGGGCATCATCTCGAGCCGGGGCGGCTGCCCCGGAGCCGCCGGCACCACCCGGATCGGAAGCTCGTTGTCGTCGAGGCTGAGCGCGGAGGCGGCGGTGCCCGAGCGGGTCGGGATATTGTTCCAGCTCATTCCCGGGCTCCAGCGCTGGTCCGGGAACAGGCTGTCGTCGCCGACGACGTGGCGAACGGTCCGGGCGGCGCGGGCGACCGCGTCGGCGAGCTCGGCCAGGCAATCGCGGACGCAGTCCGGCGCGCTCGACAGCCGGGCGTCGCCCCGGCCCTCGAGCACGACGTCGGGCGGGCCGCCGCTCGCCGCCTCGAGCCGAACCGCCGCCCCGCCCTCCGTGTCCGGCCGGTCGAGCCCCGGCAGCGCCGAATAGGCCGCCGCGGTGGTGAACATCTTGGTGTTCGAGGCCGGGATGAAGCGGGAGTCGGGCGCGATCGCGATCAGCTCGCGCCCGTCCTCGGTCGCGACGACGAGGCCGAAGCGGACTCCGGAGCCGGCCTCGGCGAGCCGCGCCTCGACCCGCTCGGTCAGGGTCGGCGGGCCTGCGGCGGCGGCCGGAGCGACCGCCACGACCAGGGCGAGGACGAGAGAGGCGGCGCTTCGTTTCATCGCCGGAACCGTAGCCGCAAAGCCGGCGGGGGCAAGCGTGCGCGTCGCATTCAGAGGAGTCGAGCCGCTATAACCCTCGCGCATGAACCGGGCCTCCGAGCTTGCCGGGCCCCGGCGGCGGCCTCAATAAAGGCCGATGGTGTGGCGGGCGGTTCTCGGGCTGGCGTTATGGGCGATGGCGGCGGCGGTCCCGGCGGCGGAGAGGGATCCGCTCGCCGAGGCCCTGGCGCTGCCGGTCGCGAGCGAGCTGATCGGCGCCGCGGACGCTCCGCGCTTCGCCTGGGTCGAGAAAGCGGCCGGGGTCCGCAACATCTGGTATGCGGAGCGCGGCCGTCCCGCCCAGCGGCTCACCGAATTCAGCGACGACGACGGCCTCGAGCTGTCCGACCTCGCGCTGAGCGCCGACGGCGCCGGCCTCGCCTTCGTCCGCGGCGGCGATCCCGATTCCCGCGACGACGCCCCGCCCAACGCCGGGTCGCAGGCCGCTCCGCCCCGGCAGCAGGTCTTCCTGGTCGCGACGACCGGCGGCGAGCCGGTGGCGCTCGGCGAAGGCCATTCGCCGGTCTTCTCGCCCGACGGCGCAAGCCTCGCCTTCACCCGGCGCGGCGAGATCTGGCTGTGGCGGCGCGGCGCCGAGGCCCGGCGCCTGGCCTCGGCCGGGGGCGAGATAAGGCGGCTGCAATGGTCCCCCGACGGGAAGCGCCTGCTCTTCGTCAGCCATCGCGGCGACTACAGCTTCGTCGCCCTGCTCGATCCGTCGGAACCCCGGATCCGTTTCGTCGATCCGGGCTTCGGCTTCGCGGTCGAGCCGGTCTTCTCGCCCGACGGCCGCCAGGTCGCCTTCATCCGCCATTTCGACGCCCCGGCCGGCGCCGCGCCGGACAGCGGCCCCTATTGGTCGATCCGGATCGCCGACGTCGCCACGGGCTCGGCGCGCGAGATCTGGGCCGCCCCGTCCGGCCTCGGCGGGCGCTATTACGAATCGCGCGGCCGCGACCTGTTCTGGAGCCGGGACGGCCAGCTGATCTTTCCCTGGGAGCGCAGTGGCTGGCTTCATCCCTACGCCGTCCACGCCACGCTCGGCGGCACCCCGCGCGATCTCACGCCCGGCGCCTTCGAGGTCGAGATGTTCCTGCTCGGCGCCGACGGCCGCTCGCTGATCTGGGCCGGCAACGAAGGCGATCTGAACCGGCGGCACATCTGGCGGCGGCCCCTCGCCGGCGGCCCGGCGGAGCGGATCACCGGCGGAAGCGGCATCGAGACGGCGCCCGTCCTCGGCGGGACGGCGCTCGCCGTCGTCGCCGCCGACGTCGTCCATCCGGCCCATGTCGCGCTCGTCGACGGCGGCCTGCACCCGCTGAGGCCGGTTCCCGCCGCCTCCGGCTTCGTGGCTCCCGAGCCGGTCAGCTTCCGGGCCGCCGACGGGGTCGAGGTGCACGGGCAGCTGTTCCGCGCCCGCGGCCCCGGCCCGAAGCCGGCGATCGTCTACGTCCATGGCGGCCCGCGCCGGCAGATGCTGCTCGGCTTCCACCCCTCCGCTTATTATTCCAACGCCTATGTCATGAACCAGCATCTGGCGGCGCGCGGCTACCATGTGCTGGCGGTCAACTACCGGAGCGGCACCGGCTACGGCACGGCCTTCCGCGACGCGCCCGAGCTGGGTCGCGGCGGCGCCTCGGAATATCGCGATGTGCTCGCCGCGGGACGCTGGCTGGAGGCCCGGGCCGACGTCGACTCGAAGCGCATCGGCATCTGGGGCGGAAGCTGGGGCGGCTACCTCGCCGCGCTCGGCCTCGCCCGCAACAGCGACCTCTTCGCGGCGGGCGTCGATTTCCACGGAGTCCATTCGCTGCTCCGGCCGGTCCCCGCGAACCTGTCGCCCGACGCCCAGACGGCCGCCCGCCAGCTGCAATGGGATTCATCGCCGCTCGGCGCGATCGAACGCTGGCGCTCGCCCGTGCTGCTGATCCATGGCGACGACGACCGCAACGTCGACTTCTCCCAGTCGCTGCTTCTCGCCCGCGAGCTGGCGGCCCGGCGGATACCCTTCCGCGAGCTCGTCTTCCCCAACGAGCGGCACGGCTTCCTCGTCCACGCCCACTGGCTCGCCGCCTTCCGGGCGGCCGACGCCTTTTTCGAGGAGACGCTGAAGGCGCGGCGGCCGTGACCGGGCGGCGCGTCGCCCTCGCCCTGCTCTTCGGCCTGGCCGCGGCCGCTGCGCCGGCGCAGGAGCCGATCCTGATCCGCGGCGCGCGGATCTTCGACGGCACCGGCGCCCCGGCCACGGTCGGCAACGTGCTGGTGCGCGGCGGCCGGATCGCCGCCGTCGGCCCCCGAGTCCGAGCGCCGCGCCGGAGCCGGACGATCGATGCCCGCGGGCTCACCCTGATCCCGGGCCTTCACGATCTTCACACGCACATGCGCGCCCCCGGCTTCGACGCGCCGGACGACCTTCCCAAGGCCTATGCGGCCTATCTCGTCAACGGCGTGACGGCGGTGAACGAATTCTCCGTCTCGCCGGAGATGCTCGCGCCGATTCGGGAGATGACCGGCTCCGGGCGGGTCACCGCACCGCATCTCCAGCTCGCCGTCCGGCTGGGCGTGCCGGGAGGCCACGGAACCGAATATGGCTGGGGGCGCGCCTTCACCCTCGAGGCGGCGACTCCGCGGGCCGCCCATCTGGCGATGGCTCGGGCGCTGCCCTACCGGCCCGACGTCATCAAGGTCTTCGCCGACGGCTGGCGCTACGCGCGCTCGCCCAGCCTCAACAGCATGAACGAGCCGACCCTGGCCGCGATCGTCGCCGACGCGCAC
Source organism: Allosphingosinicella sp. (assembly GCA_036386295.1). Lineage (GTDB taxonomy): Bacteria > Pseudomonadota > Alphaproteobacteria > Sphingomonadales > Sphingomonadaceae > Allosphingosinicella. The sequence goes on along the minus strand of DASVVX010000003.1, from coordinate 3,133 downwards.
GCCGCCGGCATCCCGGTCATCACCCATACCGTCACCCTGGAAAGGGCGAAGCTGGCCGCGGCCGCCGGCGTGGACGCGCTCGGCCACGGCATCGGCGACGCGCCGGTCGACGACGCACTGATCGCTTTGATGAAGGCCCGGGGCACCGCCTACATCCCCACCCTCGCCGTCTACGAGCCCCAGGAGGGCCGCGACTTCCTTCCCGCCGAATGGCGCCGGCTTCGCCCGCCGGAACGGGCGCGGGAGGAAGCGCGGGAGCCCGAGGATGATCCCGACGCGCCGGGATCGCGGCGCTGGACGATCATGCAGGACAACGTCCGGCGGCTGAAGGCGGCCGGGATCCGGATCGGGATCGGCACCGATGCCGGGATCGGCGGAATCTATCACGGCTCCTCGACCCTGCGCGAGATCCGCTGGCTGACCAGGCTCGGGCACTCCCCGGCGGAGGCCCTCGCTGCCGCGACCAGCGTCAGTGCGGGCATCCTCCGCCAGGCCGGGGACCACGGCCGGATCGCGCCCGGCCAGCGCGCCGACCTCGTCCTCACCGGCGGCCGTCCCGACCAGCGTATCGAGGACCTCTACGACGTTCGCCGGGTCATCGTGGCCGGACGCGAGATGCCGCTCGAGCGCCTGGCCGGAGAGCTGCAGAGCGATTCGATGTCGTCGCTGCCCGTTCGAATCATGGCGGGCCCGATCCATACCGGCGCCGGCCCGGCGGGCCGCACCGATCTCGACACGCTGCCGGTCGAGGGCACCGATCCCGGCTTCGACCACAGCCACCTCGACCTCGTCCACGCGCCCGGCGGGCGGCTCTTCCTGATGGCCGGGATGGGCGCCTCGCCGCGGCCCTTCGCCGAGCTACAGCTGCCGCTGACCCGGGGATCTGTCCAGCTCGCCGACGCGAGCGGATTCACCGGCATCGCCTTCGAGGCGCGCGGCGCCGGCGAGTACGAGCTTCTGATCAACAGCTACGGAATCCACCCGCGAAGCTGGTTCCGGGCGTCGTTCGAGGCGGACGACGGACGGCGCGAGATCCGGATACCGTTCGGCGCGTTCGAAAGCCCGCTCGCCGGCGCCCGGCTGGATTCCGCGCGCCTTCGGGCCCTGCTGGTCCGCCTCGAGGGCGATCCGGGCGGCGGCGCGTGGCTGGAGCTCGGCAGGGTCCGGTTCTACAAATAAGGAGGCTCTAGGGGCAGGTTCCCGGAGTCGGCCGGTGCGGCAGGGCGCGGCCCGCCGCCCTGCCGGTGACGGCGCCCCCGTCGACCGCGAGGACGCCGTTGACCACGACCACCCGAACGCCCGTGGCGGTCAGCGTGGGCTGCTCGTAGGTGGCGCGGGCGGCGTAGCGCCGGGGATCGAACACGACCACGTCCGCGAAAGCGCCGGGCTTCAGCCGACCCCGGCCCTCGATCCCGACGGTGTCGGCGGCGAGCGCCGAGCTTCGCTCGACGAACTGGCGCAGCGTCAGCACCCGCTCCGCGACGACATATTTCGAATATTTGCGGGCGAAGCTGCCGTAGGTGCGGGGGTGTCCGGTCGACGCGTCCGAGCCGGTCATCACCCAGGGACGCCGCATGAACGTCCTGATGTCCGGCTCGCTCTGGTTGAAGGACGCCACCGCCGGGTCGCCGGCGCGGATGACGGCGACCGCCGCGGCGAGGGCGTCTTCGCCGCGGCTCCGGGCGATCTCGGCCAGGGTGCGCCCCTTGAACGGGCCGTCGGTGATCAGCAGCGCCGCGGCCCCGCCCCGACGGCGCATGTTCTCCCCCATGTCCGAGCGCAGGCGCGCCGCCAGCGAGGGATCGTCGAACCGCCGGAGCAGCGCCTCGCGGCCGCCGTCCTGGGCCCAGCCCGGAACCAGGGACGCCGCCAGGCTCGTGCCCGAGGCGGACCAGGGATATTGGTCCGCGGTCACCTTCGCGCCGGCCCGGCGCGCCGCCTCCACCCTGGCGACGATCGCCGGCGCCTGGCCCTGCACGTCGACTCCGAGCGCCTTGATGTGGGAGATGTTGACCGGAAGCCCGGCTTCGCGGCCGATCTCGATCGCCTCGTCGACCGCCGCGGCGAGGCCGATCGTATAGGAGGATTCGTCGCGTATGTGGCTGTCGTACACTCCGCCGCGCCGTGCCGCCTCGCGGGCGAGGTCGACCACCTCTTCGGTCTTGGCGAAGCTCTGGGGCGCGTAGAACAGGCCGGTGGAGAGGCCGAGCGCGCCCTGGCACATCGCCGCCGCGACGAGGCCGCGCATGCGCTGCAGCTCCGCGGCGGTCGGCGCCCGGTCGGCTTCGCCGATCACCTGCTGGCGCACCGCGCCGAAGCCGACATAGGTCGCGAAGTTGATTCCTACCGGTCGGCCCGCGGCCCGGCCGAGAGTCGCGGCGACGTCGGGGTCTCCGCCGCCGTCGTTGCCGATGAAGGCGGTGGTGACGCCCTGCATCAGGAAGGCGGGGACGAGGCGGGTGCGCGCCTCGGCCGACGCGAGATCGCCCCCGACATGGCTGTGCGGATCGATGAAGCCGGGCGCGACGATCATTCCGTGCGCGTCGACGATCCGCCCCGCCGGGCCGCCGAGCCTCCGACCGACCGCCTTGATCCGGTCGCCGGCGATGGCGACGTCGCCGACGAACGGCGGGTCCGAGCCCGTATAGACGGTGCCGCCTCGGATCAGCAGGTCGACCGGCTCCGGCGCGGGCGCGGCGCCGGCGGCGGCAGCGGCCAGGAAGAGGATCAGGGCCGCGCGCGCCGGTTTCATGAGCTTCCCCAGAAGCCGCGCTCGGGCGGGAACAGGATCCCGCCTTTCTCGCGGACTCCGCCCGGCCGATCCTCGCGCAGCCAGAGCGGGCCGTCGAGGTCGGCGAAATCGGAAAAGGCGGCGATATGAAGCGCCGGAGCGATCGACAGCGACGAGCAGATCATGCAGCCGGTCATCACTCCAAGGCCCCGGGCCCGCGAGTCGCGGGCGAGCTCGACGGCGGCGGTCAGGCCGCCGGCCTTGTCGAGCTTGACGTTGACCGCCTGATAGCGCCGGGCGACCGTGTCGAGGTCGGCGGCGACGTGGATCGACTCGTCGGCGCAGATCGGAACCGCGGGCTCGAACGCCTCCAGCCAGGAATCGGACCCGGCGGGAACCGGC
>DASVVX010000002.1:0-18067 GCA_036386295.1 Allosphingosinicella sp. | reverse complement strand
GCGGTGAAGGGCCGGCCGTTCGGGGCGATCACGGCGGCGCCGGCCTTGAGGCAGCGGTCGGCGAGCAGGATGTCGCCGGTCACCACCACCGTCCGCGGCCCGGCGCGCTCGGCGATCCAGTCGTCCGCCGCGTCGAAGCCGGCGCCGACCGTGACCCGCTCGATCAACGGATGCGCCGGTACGCGCAGGTGGGCGTTGCTGACGATGCGGACCGCGGCGCCGTGGCGGAAGGCTACCTTGTATATCTCTTCCTTCACCGGGCAGGCGTCGGCATCGACCAGGATCAGCGGCGGCTCGCTCATTTCCCGCCGACGCGCTCGTAGCGCAGCCGGCCGCCGCCGCGCTGGACGACGAGAGCCTTCTTCTCGACCGTGACCGGAATGCCCTCGAAGTCGAGGATTCCGAGGTCGTTGGGGACGAGCGTGAAGGCGAGGGCATTGCCGGCGGCGAGGTCGATCGGGAAGCGCGGCGAGGCCAGGCCGTGCATCGGCACGGCGAGCTCGATCCAGCGGGGAGTCCGCCGCTCGTCCGGAGGGAGGCTCCAGCCGTCCTCCTGGGTGTAGGATTCGATCGTCTCGCCCTCGTCGAAGCCGATGCGAAGATCGACTCCGGCGATTCCGCCGCCTTCCGGCGACACGACGCTCACGGCGAGCGCCGCCGCGGCGGTCCGGCCGGGCGCCTGCTGGCTGAAGACCGGCGGCTTCGGCCTCGGCTCCGTGACGAGGACGATCGAATCCCCGGTCCGGCTCCAGCGCCCCGCCGCCTGCTCGTCCAGCGCTCCGGCGCTGAGGAAATATTGGAAGCGACCGTCGGGCGACAGCCGGATCGCCGACGCCACGTCCTGCTCGCCGACCAGCCGGTAGTCGCCGGCCGGGCTCCGTTCCTTCGCGCCCGCGCCGCCGGCCAGGGCGAGCAGCATCAGCAATCCCAGTCGAATCCGCATGCCGGCTTATCCGCTACTTCGTATCCGCCGCGCAATCATCTACCTCGGCCACCCATGCCCGCCCGGGAGGCCGCGGCGGCGGACTGGGGCCCATCGCTCGATTACGACGCTTGAGGGGGGGCGGCGTCGGACCGAGCGAAGAAGATGGTCACCCGCAGGCCTTCGCCGGGCACGGAGCGGACGTCGAGCGTGGCCCGGGCGTTCTGGCGAAGCGACTGGGCGATCATCGCGCCCAGCTTGCCGGGCCGGGGCCAGGCGTCCCCGGCCGCCAGCCCGATCCCGTCGTCGGCGACGACCACCCGGCAGCCGTCCGCCTCGACGAGGCTGTGGAGCGTGATCGTTCCGCCCCCGCCGCCCGGGAAGGCGTGCTTGAGCGCATTGGTCAGGAGCTCGTTGACGACGAGCCCGGTCGGCATCGCGACGTTGACCGAGACCGGCCAGGTGTCGACCTTGAGATCCAGCCTTATGCCCTCGGGCGCATGGGCTCGCATCACCGCGGAGGCGATCTCGCTCAGGTAGACGCCGAGGTCGATCGTCTCGGCGTCGACGTCCTCGGAGAGCGAGCGGTAGAGCAAGGCGAGCGCCTCGACCCGCCCGGCCAGCCGGTCGAAACGCGAATCGCTGGCGTCGTCCGGCAGGTTCCGCGCCTCCAGGCGGATCAGCGCCGTGATCATCTGCAGGTTGTTCTTGACCCGGTGCTGGAGCTCGCGAAGCAGGGTGTCCTTCTCCGCGACGAGCCGCTCAAGCTCCTCCCGATTGGTCTCGCCGCGCCGTCCTGCCTCGGCCAGGGCGACGAGACGGAACAGCGGCGTGCCGTCGTCGTCCTCGATCAGGTTCGACCAGGCATCGACGGTGATCGCGCCGGCGCCGTGCTCGATGGCGAACAGGCCGACATATTCCTCCTCGCCCGCCACCGCATCGCCGAGCCGACGCTGATCGCCTTCCGCCGCGGCACGGCCCGGCAGTCCATTCCAGCCGCGACCGACGATCTGGGCGGAGGTTTGCCCGATCAGCCGCTCGAACTCGATATTCGCATAGACCACGCATTCCGGATCGCGCCGCTCGGACACGGCGATCGCCACCGGCACGTGATCGAGAAACTGCTTGAAGCGGTCGCTTTCGAGGGCGTGCGCCAGATCGGGCGTCTCGAGCAGTTGCTCGACGGCCGCGGGCTCGTCTGCCACGGCTGCGGTCTCGTCCATGGCGGGATGCCCTTCGCTCGGCGTCGGCCGCTGCGGCCGGGCCCGACCCCGATAGCAATTTCGGCCGAGCCGATCTACGGCTTCGCAATGACCGACGAGCCCGATCCCGCGCCCCGGCGCAGCGTTCGCAAGGCCGGCGCACGGGCGCTGCGCGAAAGGCCGGGCGGTCCGACCCAGGACGAGCTGCTCGACGAGGCCTTGAAGGAGACCTTTCCGGCGAGTGATCCGACCAGCGTCTATCGGCTCGACTGACCCCGCCCGGGGCCCCCGCAAGCGGCTGAAGCTTGCCATCCCTTCCCGCCGCCGCTATGCGCCCCCACATCCCTTTGGGATAGATGATCAGCGCCTCAGGGGGCGCGCGCTGGCCGGCGAGGTTTCGCCCGCCGGCGTTTTTCGCGTTCGGCGCCTCGGCGTCGTGGAAGGAAGAGCATGTTCGACAGTCTGAGCGACCGCCTCGGCGCCGTCTTCGACCGGCTGCGCGGCCGAGGAGCGCTCACCGAGGCCGACGTCCGCGGCGCGATGCGCGAGGTTCGAATCGCGCTGCTCGAGGCCGACGTGGCGCTTCCGGTGGTCCGCGAGTTCGTCGACAGGGCCACCGAGCAGGCGGTCGGCCAGCAGGTGCTTCGCTCGGTCACGCCCGGCCAGCAGGTGGTCAAGATCGTCCACGACGCGCTCGTCGCGATGCTCGGCGCCGACGCGTCCGAGCTGAACGTCGACGTCACCCCGCCCGCCGTCGTCATGATGGTCGGCCTGCAGGGCTCGGGCAAGACCACCACCACCGCCAAGATCGCCAAGCGTCTCCGCGAGAAGGGCGGCAAGAAGGTGATGATGGCGTCGCTCGACGTCGCCCGCCCCGCCGCCCAGGAGCAGCTTCGCGTGCTCGGCGAGAAGTCCGAGACCGCGACCCTGCCGGTGGTTTCCGGCCAGCAGCCGGTCGACATCGCCCGCCGCGCCCTCCAGGCCGCGAAGCTGCAGGGCTATGACGTCCTCCTCCTCGACACCGCCGGCCGCCTCCACGTCGACCAGGCGCTGATGGACGAGATGAAGGCGGTCGCCGACGTCGCCAGCCCGACCGAGATCCTGCTCGTCGTCGACGCTTTGACCGGCCAGGACGCGGTCAACGTCGCCAACAGCTTCTCGGCGCAGGTGCCACTGACCGGAATCGTCCTCACCCGCCTCGACGGCGACGCCCGCGGCGGCGCGGCGCTCTCGATGCGCGCCGTCACCGGCAAGCCGATCAAGTTCGCCGGAGTCGGCGAGGCGATCGACGCGCTCGAGGCCTTCCATCCGGAGCGGGTGGCGGGGCGGATCCTCGGCATGGGCGACGTCGTCGGCCTCGTCGAGCGCGCCCAGGAGACGATCCAGGTCGAGGAGGCCGAAGCCCTCGCAAGGAAGATGGCCAAGGGCCAGTTCGACCTCGACGATCTTCGCGCCCAGCTCGCCCAGATGCAGCGCATGGGCGGGGTCAGCGGCCTCGCCGCCATGCTTCCGGGAATGAAGAAGGTCGCCGGGGCGATGGAAGCGAGCGGCATGGACAACAAGGTGCTGCTCCACCTCGACGCGATCATCGGCTCGATGACCCCGAAGGAGCGCAAGCGGCCCGAATTGCTCAACGCCAAGCGCAAGATCCGGGTCGCCAAGGGCTCGGGCCGGACGGTTCAGGAGGTCAACAAGCTCCTCAAGATGCACCAGGACATGGCCGGGGCGATGAAGAAGATCCGCAAGATGGGCGGCCTCGGCAAGCTCGGCGCCCTGTTCGGCGGCGGCGGGCTAGGCGGGCTCGGTGGTATGGGAGGAATGGGCGGCCCTTCCGGCGCCGCGGGCGGCTTTTCCGGTCTTCCCGGCCAGAGCGGAGCGCCGATGAACCTCCCGCCCGGCTTCGAAAAGTTCATGAAGAAGTAAACGCAACCCCGTCGTCCCGGCGAAGGCCGGGACCCCGGCGGGTGAAGGGCACCAGCGCACTTCACCCCACGGGACCCCAGCCTTCGCTGGGGTGACGCCAAGAACAGTAGAAGGAATGTAAAAATGGCAGTTTCAATCCGGCTTTCCCGGGGCGGCGCGAAGAAGCGTCCCTATTACAAGATCGTCGTCGCCGACGCGCGCACCGCGCGCGACGGCAAGTTCATCGAGCGGATCGGAAGCTACAATCCGCTCCTTCCCAAGGACAGCCCGGACCGGGTGAAGCTCGACGCCGAGCGCGCCCGCCACTGGCTCTCGGTCGGAGCCCAGCCGAGCGACCGGGTCGCCCGCTTCCTCGACGCCGCCGGAGTGCGCGAGCGCGCCGCCAGGCTCAATCCGAAGAAGGGCGAGCCGGGCGACAAGGCCAAGGAGCGCGCCGAGGAGCGCGCCACCCGCGAGGCCGAGGCCGCCGCCGCTCCGGCGGAGGAAGAGACCGCCGCGGTCGAGGAGGCTCCGGCCGCCGAGGAGGCCGCCGCCGAGGCGCCCGCCGACGAAGCGCCTGCCGCCGAGGAGGCTCCGGCGACCGAGGAGGCTGCCGCCGCCGAGGAAGCCCCGGCCGCCGAGGAAGCTCCCACCGCCGAGGAGGCTCCGGTGACCGAGGAGGCTCCCGCCGCAGAGGAGGTCCCAGCCGCCGAGGAGGCTCCCGCCGCCGACGAAGCTCCGGCTGCCGACGAGGCTCCGGTCGCCGAGGAAGCGCCGGCCGCGCAGGAAGCCCCCGCCGCCGAGGCCGAGGCGACGCCGGCCGACGAGGCGACCAACGAGGGCGAGTCAGCCAGCGATCCCGTCGAGGGTTCGGACGAGGCCGCTCCCGCCGAGGGCGCCGAAAAGGCGGAGTAAGCCTTGCCCGACGATGAGGTCGCCCTCGCCGCCATCGCCGGAGCGCACGGCATCAGCGGCGAGGTGCGCCTGAAGCTGTTCGCCGAAAGCGCCGACAGCCTGAAGCGGCATGATCAGGTGAGGGTGGGGGGCCGGCTCCTCACCCTCGCTTCGCTCAAGGGCGACCGCACGCCGATCGCCCGCTTCGCCGAGATCGCGGACCGCAATTCGGCCGAGGCGCTGCGCGGCTCGCTGATCACCGTGCCCCGCTCCGCGCTTCCGCCGCTCGAAGCGGGCGAATATTACCACGCCGACCTCGTCGGCCTCGGCTGCCGGACGGCGCAGGGCGAGGCGCTGGGCACCGTCGTCGCCGTCGAGAATTTCGGGGCCGGCGACCTGCTCGAGATCGAGCGGCCCGATGGCCGCCGCGCGCTCGTCCCGTTCCGGGATGGAGTCGCGGAGCTGGTGGAAGAGCAGGTCGTCGTCGACCCCGACTTCCTCGCCTAGCCGCCAGGGACTGGAACGAAGCGTCGGATTCGCCATTTAAGCCAGGCACAAGAGGAGCTTCGCCATGGCCGGCGGATGGGCGCGCGACGGCGCGGTACAGGACCAGATCGACGACACGATCAAGGACGCCGTGCTCGGCGCACGGGCCCGGCTGCCGGCGGGCGAGGGGTCCGAATATTGCGAGGATTGCGGCGAGCTGATCCCGGAGCGGCGGCGCGAGGCGCTGCCGGGGACCCGGACCTGCGTCGCCTGCCAGTCGGAACGCGACTCCGAGGCCCGCCGCAGCGGCGCCGGAATCAACCGCCGCGGAAGCAAGGACAGCCAGCTGCGCTGAGCGCTCTCACTCGTGGCCGCGATGCGCGTGCTGCACGGACGCCCGCCCGTGCCGCGGCCCCGGCCGGCGCGGAGGAATGACCGGAGGCACGCTGCTCAGGACGGCGAGGAATCCTGATCGCTGAAGCTGCCGTAGTCGATGGTGAGCTCCTCTCCCTCGGCGATGTCGCGGGCGGCGAGGAAGGTCAGGCCGTCCTCGGTCCCGACGTTGGCTTCCTCGCCCGCGGGCGGCTCGTTCAGATACCAGCCGGGGGTGAGATTGTGGAAATTGGCCGGGCAGCCGATCCGGTCGCCGCGCCGGATTCCGAAATCGTCGTAGAGCGCCCTCTCGGCCTCGCTCAGGCCGGCCTCCTCGAGATCCGCCCGGCTGACCCAGGTCAGGGGCACCCGGTCGTTGGCGAAGATGTCGGTGCCCTTGGGGATCGTCCGGATCGCGAACACGCCGACGCCTTCGATCGCCGATACGCCGAGCCGGACCCAGACGCCTTCGTGGGGCAGTTTCGTCGCCATCTCCTCCTCCCGGTGGTTGTCCGCGGCCGCGACCGTCGAATATGACGGCGGGCCGTCAACGTAGAGGAGGCCCGATCGTGCCCAGGGGAAGCTGCCTGTGCGGCGCCGTCCGTTTCGAGGTCGCGGGCGAGCTGCCCGGGCCGGACGCGTGCCACTGCTCGCAATGCCGCAAGTCGTCGGGCCATTATTTCGCCTCGACCGACGTGCCCCGTTCGGCGCTGACGGTGGACGGGGAGGAGCATGTCGCCTGGTACCGTTCGTCGGACAAGGTCCGCCGAGGCTTCTGCTCGATCTGCGGATCGTCGCTCTTCTGGGACCCGATCGGCCGCGACTGGACGGCGGTGGCGATGGGCGCGTTCGAGGCGCCGACCGGGACGAAGCTCGCCAAGCACATCTACACCGCCGACAAGGGCGATTATTACGAGATAGAGGGCGACCTGCCGAAGTACGAGCGCCCGCCGGGGGCGCCCGGCTAGCGGCGGCGGCGAGGGCGGTTGACGGAGTCGCGAAGATAGGCCGCCCGCGCCTCCAGCTCGGCCCGCTCCGACGGCGACAGGCCGTCCCGGCCGTAGGACCGGGCCAGCCGGCCGACGGCGCGGGCCTCGCGATCGAGCCGCCTCGCTTCGCGGTCCGAGAGCCGGCCGGAATCCCGGGCGCGGTCGATCCGTCCTTCGATGTCGCGAAGCTCCTTGCCCAGCGGCGGGGCGGGGAGGCGGCTGTCGGGGAGGAAGGGGTTGGCCGTCGCGACCGGGCCGTAATCGTGCTTGCCGGCGATCTGGGCCGCGGCGGGAGCGGCGAGGGCGGCGGCGAGAAGGCAGAAGAGGGAAGGGCGCATCGACGGCTCCTGCGGCTGCGGGGGCGAGGATCGGCAGGCAAGCTGAACCGCGGCCGAACCGCCGGCCTTCGCGCGGGAATCCGGTTACCGCCGCGATTTGCTTGCGCGAGGGCGGGCCGTTACCCTCTTTCCGACCTGCCGGAAGAAGTGCCAATGCGCCACCCGATCGCCCTCCTCTCCGCCGCCGCGCTGGTCGGCCCGGCCCCTTCCGGAGCCGCGGAGCCGCCGCCTGCCCCGGTCGCGGCCGGGGAGGGTATCGCGCTCGGTCCCGACGGCCGGCCTGTCGAGGTTCAGGATTACGAGATCGCCGGCCTCCTGATCGCCGACGCCCAGCTGATGCTGAACGTCTCGAAGGCGCTCGCCGCGCACGACGTCGTCACCGAGCTGTTCGCGCGCTCGGGCGGCCGGGCGGGCTGCGCGGCCTACAACCGGGCGCTCGACTCGGCGGTGGCGGCGAACGTCGACGAATGGCGGCGGACGTTCGTCGCGGCCGCCCGGGCGACGATTCCGATCGAGACCTTCAAGGCGGCGCGCTCGGCCGGCGTCGCGAAGGCCGACGCGATGCTGGACCCCTATCGCGGCGCGCTCCTCGCCCGTGTGGGCGCCGCCGCCCAGCCGATCGCCCGGCGCACCTTCGCCGCGGCGGGAACGGCGCTCGCCGGAACGGTCAGGGCCGCGCCCGAACCGTCGGCAGCGGCGCGTTCGGCCAATCTCGCCCAGCTGGAAACCCTCCGCGCCAGGCCGATCCGCTTCTGCGTCGTGCCGCCGGACTGAGCGGTCGCCGGCGACGACCGGCTGCCGGCTAGTCGGCCGGATCGACGGGTGCGGTTGCCCCCTTGGCCCCGCCGCCGACGTTGGCGCGCGGATCGTCCTCGCTCGTCGCGACACCCCAGGCGAGCGCGGCGAGAAGCACGGCGCCGATCGCGGCGAAGAGGAAGCAGCCGCGCCTGTTGTCCTTCGAATCCTTGGTCACCGCCGCCTTCGCCTCATCTTTCCGGACCGGGGAGGCGTGAACGGTCGGCGGCGGCTCGGGTTGCGCACAGGCTTCAGGTGATCGAGCCGACCTTCTGGCCGTCGCGCCAGACGTCGCAGATCGGGCAGTCCGGATCGGCCTGAACCCGGGCGACGGCCTGGCGGTCGTCGTCGGCCAGTATGTCCTTGCGCTTGACGACCACGCCGCCGGCCTTGGCCAGCTTGTTCACCCGGTAATGACGCATGCCCCGACTCCCGCTCAGGCCGGGCAAAATGACGCATGGCGAAGAGCCGCGCAAGAGCCGCTCTGGCCATTTGCGCCGGCTTAACCGCTCCGCGCCTAGGACGGCATCATGAGTCTTCCGCCCGCGCCCTATCCCGACGGCTCGCCTGAGGATTTCTCTTGCGAGCAGCTCGATCAGGGCGTTCGCGCGGCGGGCTCGATCGCGCACTTCACCAACGGCGACTTCATCTTCAGCACCGGCCTGTGGCGGACCGTTCACGGACCCGCCGTGGTCGTCCGCATGGACGAAGGCGCGAGCAAGGTCTGGGGGGCGCGGATGCCGGACGGCCGCCGAGTCCATTGCCGCCGGTCGCGCGAGCCCTGCGGCCCGCGCGGTCCGTGGCGGCGGCGCTCGGACGACGGCCGCTCCTGGGTGGTCGGCGAAATCCGCTTCGAGCCCGGTGACGTGCATTTCACCGACGGGCTCGGCTATTTCCCGCAGCCGGAGCTGGACGGCAACGTCTTCGAGCGGGCGATGGCGGACAAGGCCGAGTTCCGGGCCCGGCTTCGCGACGACAGCTTCGCCTTCACGCTCAACCGCCGGCTGTGGTCCGAATCGCTTTACACCATGGACCTCGAGACCCGCTGGGAGCCCGGCCGCGGCCATGCCGCCGAGACGATCGCGAAGCTTCGCGGCTTCGGCGAGACCTTCACGGATTTCAAATATGGCGGGCCGGAGCCCGAGCCGCCCTGGACGGATCCGTGGGTGGTGGACGAGGTGCTGGCCGATGCGGGCTGGCGGCTTATGTAGCGGAGGGCCGCGACCGGCTTGCGCCGGCCGTCGCGGGAGACGGCTGGGAGCTGCCCTTGGCCGAACTTTCGTCGTCCCCGAGCGTTGAAACGCATCATGTCGAAAAGGCGAACGATCGCAATATTCGTGGCCGCCGGATCGTTGCTCGCAGGCTGCGACGAGCCATCCGCCCGGCAAGCCCGGGCCGACCCTCAAATCGTCTCCGAAGTCGCCCCCGCGATCGCTTATTCCGAGCCGGCCGCGACGGGCCCTGTGGAGCCCGTCCGGGACGAAAAATCCGATTGCGCTCCTGGGGCGCCCCCGAACTCGCTGGCCAATGCGCTCGACGTGATGAGAGTCCATTGCGACCGCGAAAAGGCGTATCGCCGGCTGGGCGGGCTGGCCGCCATCGCCCTGGTGGGCAGGTTCGGCGGAGTTGGTACCGCAGCTCGGAGCGCGGCCGCGGCTTCGACGGTGGAAGCCGGCCTGGCCGGTCGAACCGCTCTCGCCGGGGCGAGGGTCGCTGGTATCGCGGCACAGCATATGGACATGTCGGACGACCCGAACCCCGGGGCGACGCCGGAGGCTCGTCCCGGCGACGGTCCTCCGGACGAGCAACGTCCCATATCCGTTACCGACATTGGCGGCGGCTACTACCAGGTCGAGCTGTCCGACGGAGCGACTTATCGGACCGATGCCGAAGGCGCGCAGGCAGCGATCGATCATCGCGGCGATTGAACGGCTTCGCTCCTCCCAGTGGGGCTGCTAGGGGGTTGAACGGCTCGCTCGTAAATCCGATGTAGCCCCTCACCACTCAAGCAGGACGCTCCCCCACCATGGACCATGAAGACATCATCGCCGGCCTCGTTCCGATCGTGATCGAGCAGTCGAACCGCGGCGAGCGCAGCTTCGACATCTATTCGCGGCTGCTGAGGGAGCGGATCGTCTTCGTGACGGGCCAGGTCGAGGACCATATGGCGACTCTGGTCACGGCTCAGCTCCTCTACCTCGAGAGCGAGAATCCGAAGAAGGACATCTTCATGTACATCAACTCGCCGGGCGGGGTGGTGACGGCCGGGATGGCGATGCACGACACGATGCAATATATCCGGCCGCGGGTCGGGACGGTGTGCATCGGCCAGGCCGCCTCGATGGGCGCCTTCCTGCTCTGCGCCGGCGAGCCCGGGATGCGGGTCGCCCTGACCAACGCCAGGATCATGGTCCACCAGCCCTCCGGCGGAGCCCAGGGCCAGGCCACCGACATCGAGATCCAGGCCCGCGAGATATTGCGCATCCGCCACCGGATGAACGAGCTGATGGCGAAATACACCGGCCAGTCGATCGAGGCGATCGAGAGCGCGGTGGAGCGCGACAAGTTCTTCAGCGCCGGCGAGGCGAAGGAGTTCGGCCTGGTCGACGAGGTGTTCGACAAGCGACCGGCGCCGGGCGAGGGGGATGCGACGCACCAAGCGGAGGCGGCTTAGTCTCGTTCCTCTCCATCGCCAGATGGGGAGGGGACCGCCAATATTGGCAGTGGAGAGGCGACCTGGCGCGGACTGATCGGAGGACCATCTCTTCATCGGCCCTAATTCGCATCCCAAACAATTTACGCGAAGGCGCGAAGAGCCCGTGGCCTTTACGTGACCGCTCCGCTTTTTCTCGTGGGGCTTTCGTGGGCTGTCCGCCGAGGGCTTGTTCCGCGCGACAGGCTCCAGGGCCTGATGGTTAGCGGAATAATTGCTTCACCCAGTCAGATGCGACGACACCGACTACGAACAAAATCAGTCCTGCCCCTACATTGATCAAGAAAGCATAGACTCGCTCTCGCCTCGCGGAAGCGCCGATAACTTTCTCAAGCGATTTAGCAACCGCCTCTGCTTGGGTAGCAGTCAGGGAGGAAAGCTGCGAAATTCGCTCGTATTCGGACTGAAGTGCCAATAATTTCTGCTCGCGTTCTGAAAGCACCTCGCCGAGGTTGTCGATCAATCGAGACGAGGCCGTTAGCGAGTCAAAAGCTTCTTTTATTCTCTCATCCAGATCGCTTTCTGACCGGCGGACGGATCGCACGAGATCGTAGACCTCGGGAGCAGATATAATCGGTATAGACCTAAGAAATAATCTGAAAAGAGCTCGAGTCTGGGGCTCATCGTGGATAGATTGTGCCCATCGTAGCGGCCTCGTCAAGTACGCGAGATAGAGAAGATTGCCCTACATCACTCGCTACCCGGCCTTCCGCGGTCGACCCCCCTTCGCTCCGTTCGCCCGAGCCGCCTCCGCCTTGGCGGGCGACGTTCCGCGGCCGGCGCGCGCGGCCATCCAGCGGGCCGTTCCGAAAATGCCGTTGACTAGGCCTGGCACGGTGTAGTCGACGTCGAGCCGCTCCCAGTGCAGGCCGAAACCGCCGCCGAGCAATTCGATGTCGGCCAATTCGTCGGCGGTGGCGTCGGTCAGGCCCTCGACCAACCGCGGGGGGAAGGCGAAGGTGGCGCCGCTGTCGAGCTCGACCACGATGCGGTGGCTCCTGCGATCGTAGCGCGCGGATCTGGCGTGAGGTTCGGTCGCCCGGCGCAGCCGTCCCGCCGCCCGGGCAGCCGCCAGTTCCTCCCGTGTGAGCTCAACCATGGAATTCCTCCCATTGCGCCGCCAGCTCGTCACGCCGTTCCATCACGATCCGTTTCGCCTTCCTGACATCGCCTGCCTTCATCCCTTCCGCGTCGACCACTCGAACCTCGTCCGCCCTCCTCCCCAGCTCGATCCTGAGCATGCCGTCGCCGAAGACGTGCACATGAGGCGGAGGATGATCGTCGAGGAATATGACGAAGCTCAGCCCCGATTCGCGAAATATCGTAACCATCCGAGCATATAACCGAACGCGCTGGGTTATGCAAAATCCGTATCGCTGGAAAACGGCGCTTCGGCGGGCTAATCCCGATCCGGATGCCGCTCCCGGTCTTCACCATCGGCCATTCCACCCGGACGATAGAGCAGTTCGTCGCCCTGCTCCGCGCAGGTGGGGTTGAGGCGGTGGTCGACATCCGCAGCGTGCCGCGGTCGCGGACCAACCCGCAGTTCAATCCCGACGCGCTGGCCGAGGCGCTTTCGCCTTACCAGATCGGCCACACCCGCATCGCCGAGCTTGGCGGGCTCAGGAAGAAGTCGGCGGTGCCGCCGGTGGTGAACGGCTTCTGGACCAACCGGAGCTTCCACAATTACGCCGATTACGCGCTGTCGGAGGAGTTCCGGGCCGGGCTGGCGGCGCTGAAGGGGCTGGCGGCCGAGCGGCGCTGCGCGATCATGTGCGCGGAGGCGGTGTGGTGGCGGTGCCACCGGCGCATCGTCGCCGATTATCTGCTCGCCGCGGGACGCGAGGTCTTCCACCTGATGGGCGACGACAGGGTCGAGCGGGCGAAGATGACGCCGGCGGCGGTGACGGCCGGGGACGGGCTCCATTATCCGGAACCGGGGGCGGGGCCGCTGGTTACCGAACCGACCTCCCGGAAGGAAACGCCATGAACCGCAACGTCACGATCGGCCTCGGTACCCTCATCGTCATCATCATCATCGTCGCCTTGGTCTTCTGAGCGGCGGCGGCTAGCCCGCCACGCTTGCGAAGAGGCGGGCGAAATTGCCGCCCAATATCCCCTCGATCGCCGCCGACTTGTGGCCGCGGCGGCGAAGGGCGCTTTCGAGCACCGCCATGCGGTCGGGCCGGTCGAGATCGGCGGCGGTGACGTGGCCGTTCAGTGGCTCGGCGCCCGGGAGGCCGCGGTTGCGCGCCTGGTAGGCGGCGAGGGCGGCGACCTTCTCGGCCTGCGGAGCGGGCTCGCCCGCCAGCGGCTGGTCGCTGCCGAAGCCGACGAGGCCGGCGCCGCCGATGCGAATGGCGTGCTCGATATGGTCGACGACCGTGTCGACCGACGCCGTCGGCTTTTCGGTCAGCCAGCGGGTCATCATGTAGATTCCGAAATAGCCGCCCTTGTCGGCGAGCGCTCGGATCGCCTCGTCGGGCTTGTTGCGCCGGCTCGGATGGAGCGCTCGGCAGCCGGCATGGGTGACCGCCACGGGCCTGGGCGAGAGGCGGATGGCCGCGAGGGTCGTCATGTCGCTGCAGTGGGAAAGGTCGACGACCATGCCGAGCCGGGCCATCTCGGCGACCACCGCCTCGCCGAGCAGCGACAGGCCGGCGTCGGTCCGCTCGCGGAAGCCGTCGCCGATGGAGTTGCGCTCGTTGTGGGTGAGCTGGAGGACCCGAAGCCCCATCCGGTGATGCTCGCGCAGGATCTCGAGGTTGCGGTCCTCGACCGAGTAGACCGAGGGGCCGAGGATGGCCGCGTCCTGGCAGGCGAGGACGACCGCGAACCGGCCGGCGGCGGCGGCCGAGGCGAAGTCGGCGGCTCGGCGGACGAGCCGGAAGCGGGCGAGCGCGCGCTCTTCCGCCTCGTTCCATTCGCGCAGCGCGGCGGCCGCCTCGGCCGGCCCGCGCGGATAGATTCGAAGGTCGATCACGGCCGCGTCGAGGCCGGCGGCGAGCATCGCCGGCGCGTCGAAACCGGGCCCTTCGACCGTGAGCGTGTCGACGGTCGGGACCGGCCGCGCCGGCGCTCCGACCGGGGCGACGCGGCCCTGCGTGCCGATCAGGGCGAGAGTCGCGGCTCCGCCCGCCAGCATTTCCCTTCGGTCCATCAAGCTCTCCCAGGCAGACCCACGGATTGTGAGCGCAGAGCGAAGGGCGGCGCAATCGGGATTTGTGCCCCCTTGTCCGGGAGGGGGACCAGCGCCACATTGGAAACGGCCGCGAAGCCGGCGGCGGAACCAATCCCCTTCTCGCGCACTCGTGCTTTCCGCAGGGAGGCGCGGGCGGCTCGTGACGTTAATCAATAAGCCATTGTGGTCGTGCGATAGTGCGGGCTAGACTGGCCTTAGGCAAAGGGCGCCCGCGACGGCCCCGTAAGGACGAGAATGACGAAGCTTAGCGGCAGCGACTCCAAGAGCACCCTTTACTGCTCCTTCTGCGGCAAGTCGCAGCACGAGGTCAGGAAGCTCATCGCCGGGCCGACCGTGTTCATCTGCGACGAATGCGTCGAGCTGTGCAACGACATCATCCGCGAGGAGACCAAGTCGTCGCTGGTCAAGACCCGCGACGGAGTTCCGACGCCGCTCGAGATATGCAAGCATCTCGACGACTACGTGATCGGCCAGAGCCACGCGAAGCGCGTGCTGTCGGTCGCCGTCCACAACCATTACAAGCGGCTCGCGCACGGCTCCAAGGGCGGCGAGGTCGAGCTTTCCAAGTCGAACATCCTGCTCGTCGGGCCGACCGGCTGCGGCAAGACCCTGCTCGCCCAGACTCTGGCCCGGCTGCTCGACGTGCCCTTCACCATGGCCGACGCGACGACGCTCACCGAAGCCGGCTATGTCGGCGAGGACGTCGAGAACATCATCCTGAAATTGCTCCAGGCCAGCGACTACAATGTCGAGCGGGCGCAGCGCGGCATCGTCTATATCGACGAGATCGACAAGATCAGCCGCAAGTCGGACAATCCCTCGATCACCCGCGACGTCTCGGGCGAGGGAGTCCAGCAGGCCCTGCTCAAGCTGATGGAGGGGACGACCGCCTCGGTTCCTCCGCAGGGCGGCCGCAAGCATCCGCAGCAGGAGTTCCTGCAGGTCGACACGACCAACATATTGTTCATCTGCGGCGGCGCCTTCGCCGGCCTCGAGAAGATCATCGCCGACCGCCTGCAGGGCAAGTCGATCGGCTTTGGCGCCTATGTCGCCGCGCCCGAGGAGCGCCGCACCGGGGAGATCCTGCGCCAGGGCGAGCCGGACGACCTGCTCAAGTTCGGCCTGATCCCGGAGTTCGTCGGCCGGCTGCCGGTCATCGCCACCCTCGAGGACCTCGACGAGACCGCACTGGTCAAGATCCTCAAGGAGCCCAAGAACGCCCTCGTCAAGCAGTACGCCAAGCTGTTCGACATGGAGGACGTCAAGCTCGGCTTCACCGAGGAGGCGCTGATCGCCGTGGCCAAGAAGGCGATCGAGCGCAAGACCGGCGCCCGCGGGCTGCGCTCCATCCTCGAGAACATCCTGCTCGACACGATGTTCGACCTTCCGACGATGAACGGAGTCGACGAGGTGATGATCGACAAGGACGTGGTCGAGGGCCGCAAGGACCCGATCCGGGTCTATGCCGAGAAGCAGGGCGAGAGCGCGGCCTGAGCCGTCCTTCGATACGCGTCTTCGCCAGGCTCAGCCGCTACTCAGGATGAGCGGTTAGCGCCTTTCCGCTCATGCCGAACAGGAATTGAGCGAAGTCGAAATGCCGTATCGAAGCATAGGCCCACCGCCAACCCGGTGGCCCAACTCACCCCCTATTGCGCGTTGGCGACGTTGTACTTCAACGCTTCCTGCTGGGTTAGGCAGCGACGCGTCGAGCCGCCGGAATCGGCGACCGCCTTCTGCTGATACATCACTTCGGTGAGAAGCTTGCGCGACACGCCCATGCGAATGAGGAAGTCGTTGTCCTCGCTGGCGAGAAGGGCCGAATCCTGCTCGATATCGCCGATCAGGCCGACCGTATTTTCGGTCCCGCGCAGCACCTCGGCCTCGATCGCGCTGCGATCGGCGGTGTGGGTAAACATGTGGACCATGAAGAGCCCGCCCGGATCCACGAACCGGGCCCGGCCGCCCATGAACACGAAGTTGCAGGCCGAAAAGCAGGCCCAGCCCGATGGAATTCGGGTGACCATCGGCGATTCGCGGATGAGCTTGCCGGCGGCATTGCCGGCTCGGGCGTTGCCGCCGGCGGAGCGAAGCCAGATCTCGTCCGGCTTGTGCTGGTCGAGCGCGGCCTTGAGGCGGGCGACGAGCCCTTCGTCGATCACGCCCTCGCCCAGCAGGACCCGCTTGCCTTCGCGTTCGACGAGGCTGAACTTCATCGGCGTCTTCGGCCCCCAGTCGGGGCTTTCGGGGCAGGTCGGGTTCCTCGGATCCATGCGCTCGGCGCCGCCCGCCGGCGCCGCCGCAACGGCCAGGACGACGGCGAAGGTCAGGGCCCCCCGGATCATGATCAGGCCGCGAGCGTGTAGCCGGAGGCGCCGGGCGCTCGGCACATCCGCTTCGAGACCGTGGTCTCCTCGCCGTCGACGATGACGACGTCGTTGACGGTCATGCACGAGCCGCCGCCGGCCTGGGTGTTGGCGGCCACCACGGTCGACGAGCCCTTCACTCCGGGCCGGCTCTCGCTCTCCCAGGTCGAGGTCGTGCCGACTCCGCCGCGGACGGCGTTGTCGGTCGCCGTCGCGGCCTGGACCTGCTCCTTGCAGTCGAGCTTGCGGATGATGGCGTCGGTGAGCAGCGAGGCGACCGGCAGGCCGGCGGCGATCAGCGCGCCGGGAGCGCCGCCCCAGCCGCCGAGCGCGGTTCCGGCGATCCCGCCGGCGATGGCGCCGAACATGCTGCTCTTCTTCTTCTTGGGCTGGCATTTCTGCCCGGCCGAGTCGCCGCCTCGCTCCTTGGCCAGGGCGGGAGGCTGCACCGAGAGGAGCAGGAGCGGGACGCACGCGAACAGATACCGACGCATAAGATAACTCCCCAATTGGCCCAAGCGGCCTGTCGTAAGGGCGCTAGTCCAACCCTGTTGCGGCTTGATGCCGCCGGCTCGGCGCCTGTGTATCAATTGTCGCAGCCTCCGCCTCCGGCGCCGGCCGATAACCTCTAACCCCTTGGCAGGTCTGCCATATCCGGAGAGGGTGGAAAAGAGGCAATCGACGGGCCGGGTCCGGCCCAGGCGGTGGCGGATCCGCGCCCGGCCGCCATCCGCATTGATGACGGTGGCGCGGTCCCCATATAGGTTGCAAGAAGGCCTCAAGGGCCTGCAAGTGGAGTTTCGATGACCCAGACCTATCCCGTCCTCCCCCTTCGCGACATCGTCGTCTTCCCGCAGATGATCGTGCCGCTCTTCGTCGGCCGCGACAAATCGGTCGCGGCCCTCGAGAGCGCGATGGCGGCGGACAAGCAGATCTTCCTCGTCTCCCAGCTCGATCCGGCGGAGGACGATCCGGACCGCGAGGCGCTCTACGACATGGGCGTCGTCGCCACCGTGCTTCAGCTCCTCAAGCTGCCCGACGGCACTGTGCGGGTGCTGGTCGAGGGCCAGCAGCGCGCCAATCTCGTCTCGATGGCGATGGAGGACCAGCATCTCGTCGCCGAGATCGATCCGATCGCGATCGAGGAGCCGGAAGGGCCCGAGGTCGCGGCGCTGATGCGTTCGGTCGTCGAGCAGTTCGAGAATTATTCGAAGCTCAACCGCAAGCTGCCGGCCGAGACGGCGGTCCAGCTGGCCCAGATCGGCGAGGCCTCCAAGCTCGCCGACTCCGTCGCGGCCAACATCAACATCAAGGTTTCCGACAAGCAGGCGCTGCTGGCCGAGCTCAATCCGGTCCGCCGCCTCGAGATGGTGTTCGCCTTCATGGAAGGCGAGCTCGGCGTGCTCCAGGTCGAGAAGCGCATTCGCAGCCGCGTCAAGCGGCAGATGGAGAAGACCCAGCGCGAATATTATCTCAACGAGCAGCTGAAGGCGATCCAGCGCGAGCTGGGCAACGAGGGCGAGGAAGGGGAGGGCGACGAGCTCGCCGAGCTCGCCCGCAAAATCGCCAAGACCAAGCTTTCCAAGGAGGCGCGCTCCAAGGCCACCTCCGAGATGAAGAAGCTCAAGGCGATGGCGCCGATGTCGGCCGAGGCGACGGTCAGCCGCAACTATCTCGACGTCCTGCTCGGCCTGCCCTGGGGCAAGAAGTCTAGGCTTAAGAAGGACATTGCCGAGGCACAGCGAGTGCTCGACGAGGACCATTACGGGCTCGAGAAGGTCAAGGACCGGATCGTCGAATATCTCGCCGTCCAGGCCCGGACCAACAAGCTCAAGGGCCCGATCCTGTGCCTGGTCGGGCCTCCGGGGGTCGGCAAGACCTCGCTCGGA
>DASVVX010000001.1:0-3208 GCA_036386295.1 Allosphingosinicella sp. | reverse complement strand
TCGGCCTGCTCGCCGCCTCGCTCGGCCTCTATTATCTTTCCCGCCGGGCGGACGGCGCGCTGCCGATGCTCTGGAAGGTCCTCGCCATCTTCATCGGCCTGTTCGGCCTCGTCGCCGGGGTCGTCACCGTCGGCAACGCCTTCGAGACCGTCTTCGCGGAAGAGGATTTTCGCCGGCTGGTCCCGCTGCTCCTGCCGCTGCTGGCCCTGCCGGTGGTGCTGTCCGCCTTCTCGTGGATGGCGGCGCCGACCCGCGAGGGCCGGGCCGTTCTCGACCGGATCGCGGGCTTCCGCCACTATCTCTCGGTCGCCGAGGAGGACCGGCTCGAGGCCCTCCATCCGCCCGACAAGACGCCCGAGCTCTTCGAGCGCTACCTGCCCTATGCCATCGCGCTGAAGGTCGAGAACGACTGGGCGTCGCGCTTCACCTCGGTGCTCGCCGCCGCGGCGGCGTCCGGCCAGGCGCATCACATGGGCTGGTATTCGGGCCATTCCGACCCGTGGAACGATCCTTCCGACTTCGCCGACCGGGTCGGCTCCTCGCTCGCCAGCACCGTCTCCTCGGCCTCGACCGCGCCGGGCTCGAGCGGCGGCTCAGGGGGCGGCGGCTCGTCGGGCGGCGGCGGCGGCGGCGGGGGCGGCGGGGGCTGGTAAGTCCCCCCGAGCGGCGAGGATCCGCTCGGCCAGCTCGAGGTCGGCCGGCTTGTCGACGTCGATCGCCGCTTCCGCGAAGGGAAGGGGGACCGCCTTCAGCCGGATCCCGGCCTTGCGCCCGGCGCGCTCGGCCGCCTCGCGAAGCGAGATGGTGCGGGTGACGGCGCGAAGGAAGATGACCGGCCCGAGGGTTCTGAGCATCTTCAGCGGGCTCTTGCGGTCCTTCTCGGCCCGAGCCCAGAAATCGGTGCCGAGCTTGGCCGCGGGAGTCATCAGCGCGAACAGATTGGCGCCGCTGTAATGACCGTCCGCCGCCTTGAGCCAGGTCCGGCGGGTGTCCGGATGAAGGCCCTCGACGACGCTTCGCTCCACCATCGCGAAGGCGGAATCGGCGCCTTGCGCGCCGGCGATGAAGGTCTCGACCATTTCCGGGCGGAGCAGCGGATGGTCGGCGGTGGTGACGAGCACGGGCCAGGGCGCGGCCTCGGTCCCGGCGAGCGCGCCGACGCTGGCCGAGATGCCGTCGCCGGCTTCGGCGGTCGCGATCCGGGGCTCGTTGGCCATCCAGCCGAGCTCGCCCGCCAGCAGGGAGCGGGCGTCTTGGGCGAGGATGACGATGGGCCCGATCGACGGCGAGGCCAGCAGGGTGCGCGCCACCCGGCCGAGCATCGGCTCGCCGCCGGCGCGGATCAGCGCCTTCGCCGCGACCCCGTGCGCCGCCGCGAAGCCGTCTTCGCCGGGACGCCGCCCGGCCAGCACGATTGCAGTCCATTCCCCCATCGGCTCATTTCCATCACAGCTAAGCTACGCCGGAGCCATCGAAAACTTCCCGGGGGCGCGGTTAATCCCCGCGCCGTTGCCGATCCGCCACGCCGTCGGACGGTGACGCCGGCGGTTCGAGCCGTTACTGCGGCCGCGAGGCGCGACGCCTTCACCGGGACGGGGCGTTGGGCATGCCGATCGAAAAAGTCATCATTCTCAGCGCCGGCAAGGGATCGCGGCTTTTGCCGCTCACTGCCGAGCGGCCGAAATGCCTGATCCAGCTGTCGGGGAGGAGCCTGCTCGAGTGGCAGCTCGACGCGCTTGCCGAGGCGGGCATCCGCGAGGCCGTCGTCGTCACGGGCTTCCGCGACGACCTCGTCGACTCGGTGGCGGCCCGGCGGCCGGGGGTGCGGACCCTGTTCAACCCCTTCTATCATGTCGCCGACAATCTCGGCTCGGTCTGGATGGCGCGCGCCGAGCTCGACCGCGACACCCTGCTCCTCAACGGCGATACGCTGGTGTCGCCGGCCCTCCTCGCGACGGTGCTCGGCGCCGCCACCGGGCCGATCGCGGTCACCGTCGACGAGAAGGACGATTACGACGCCGACGACATGAAGGTGCTTCGCGACGGCGACAGGCTGCGGCGCATCGGCAAGGCGCTCGAGCCCGGGCAATATAATGCCGAGTCGATCGGCCTTCTCGCCTTCCGCGGCGACGGGCCGAGGCTGTTCGCGGAGCAGGTCGACCGGATGATGCGCCAGCCCGACGGGACCCGGCGCTGGTATCTGCGCGCGATCGACGCCCTCGCCCAGGCCGGCGCCGACGTCCGCACCGTCTCGATCAAGGGCGAGCAATGGCAGGAGGTCGACTTCCCCGAGGACGTCGAAGCCGCGAAGGCGCTGACGGCACGGTGGGCCGCCGGTGAAAACGGGAATCCGGACTGAAGCGCGTCGGTGCCTTTGGTGCCTCTGGTGCTTTGGGTGAAATCAGGCCTCGGAGCTCGGCCACGATCCCTTCAAAAAGGCCACCAGAGCCTCCGTCTGGTCGGTCGACAGCTCCACCGCCTCGCCCAGCGCCGGAACCTTGGGCCAGCCGGCATCCCTCACGCTCACCCCGAAGGCCGAGCGCTCGCCCTCGTAGCGCGGGATGACGTGGAAGTGGACGTGGGGGTCGACCATCATCAGCATCAGATAGTTGATCCTCTCGAAGCGGATCGCCGCCGCGAGCGCGGCCTCGACGTCGGCGACCGCGCGCTGCAGCTCGGCAAAGGCCCCGCCCGGCAAGTCCGCGAAGCTCGTCGCGTCGCTCCTCGCCGCGAGGACGAGGCTGCCCAGCGTCGGTTGAGCGGGGCGAAGAAGCACGATCCAATGCTCATATTGCGCGATCAGGGTCGCCGGATAGCCGAACTTGTGGATCGTCTCGTTCATGCCCCGTCATTGCGAGGAGCGGAGCGACGAAGCAATCCAGTTTTGCGCCGGGGACCGCGCTGGATTGCCGCGCTTCGCTCGCAATGACGCCCGAGTCACGCCAGCCAGGAGACCACCGGCCGTCCCGCCGCGCGCGCCGTCACCGCCTGCACCAGCTGAACCATGTGCACGGCCAGCGAGATCAGAGTCCAGGCCGCGACCGCGACCAGGCCCCAGTCCGGCCGGCCGGCGATCAGGAAGGCGAGCAGGATCACCATGTTCGGGTTGCGCCGGGCGGTGACGAGCCGGAAGCGGCTGTCGAAGCGGCGCCAGACGTGGATGTGCATCCCGAAGCGCAGGATGAAGGCCCCCTCGATCAGGCGCTGG